>NZ_CP095743.1:3241730-3564403 GCF_022049065.2 Niallia sp. Man26 | reverse complement strand
CCAATAAAAAGGCTGAGGTGAATAATATGCCATTACTTTACGTATCTGTTGGGGTAATAATATTAATCTTTTTAATTATGAAGCTGAAATTAAATACCTTCTTCTCACTGATTATTGTCTCTTTTATCGTTGCCCTGCTTTTAGGGATACCTTTAGAAGAGATTGGACTAATTGTTGAAAATGGATTAGGCAGTACATTAGGACATATAGCGTTAATCTTTGGACTTGGTGCTATGCTAGGTAAATTAATCGCTGATGCTGGCGGAGCAAACCGGATTGCGATGACGCTTATCAATAAGTTCGGAAAAAATAAAATTCATTGGGCGGTTGTTATTGCTTCCTTTATCGTCGGTATCGCCTTGTTTTATGAAGTAGCCTTTGTGTTAATCGTACCGATTATATTCACAATCGCAAAAGAAGTGAAAATCTCGATTGTTAAATTGATTTTGCATATGAGTGCGGCTTTGCTGATCACACACAGTTTTTTGCCGCCGCATCCAGGTATTACGACAGTTGCGAACGGACTTGGCGCAGATGTTGGGACTGTTCTTTTATACGGGCTGATTATTTCGATTCCTTGTGTGATTATCGCAGGAGTCATCTATCCGAATATTGCTAAAAGAATCGTGCCAAGTGCCTTTGAAAAGGTTACCCCAGACGGAGTTTTTAAGGAAGAGAAATCTTTTAAATTAGAAGAAACACCAGGCTTTGGCATCAGTGTATTTACAGCGATGCTGCCAGTAATTCTGCTGGCAATTGCTGCTGTTATTAAAATTATTGAAGAAGCACTGAATTATCATGACGGCCTTATTTTTAAGGTGCTGCAATTTCTTGGTGAGCCTTCCACTGCAATGATTATTTCGCTGTTAGTTGCGATTTATACAATGGGCATAAAAAGAAACATTGCTATGGTGGATTTAATGAAATCCTGTACGAAATCTATTAATTCGATTGGGATGATGCTGCTAATTATCGGCGGAGGCGGTGCCTTTAAACAAGTCATCATTGAAGGCGGTGTTGGCGAATATATCGCAGAACTATTCGAAGGCTCTGCATTATCACCAGTTTTATTTGCGTGGATTGTGGCTGCGATATTAAGAATAGCTCTTGGGTCTGGAACGGTTGCGGCCATCTCCACAGTTGGTTTAGTCACACCAATGCTTGCAATGCACCCAGAAGTTAATTTAGCGCTCGTAACTTTGGCAATAGGCTGCGGCAGCACGATTTGTTCTCACGTTAATGATGCTGCGTTTTGGATCGTGAAGGAATATTCGGGCATGACGCTGAAAGAAACATTTGGAACATATACCGTTCTTTCCACAATTTCTTCTGTTATTGGCTTGGTTTGCACGCTGATTTTAGACTTATTTGTATAAACTATAATTAGGAGGTTTTACGATGAAAATAGCAATTGGATGTGACCATGGCGGCGATGATTTAAGACCTGTTATCGCGGAATATTTACAAGAATTAGGGCATGATGTAATAGAGTATTCACCTAAGTCAGGAGAAAGCACAGACTACCCTCAATATGGCAAAATGGTTGCAGAGGATGTTGTGGCAAATAAAGTAGATGCAGGTATTTTAATTTGTGGAACGGGTGTGGGCATATCGATTGCTGCCAATAAGGTCAAAGGCATCCGAGCAGTAGTCTGCAGTGAACCGGCAACAGCAAGGCTATCAAAACAGCATAATAATACGAATATTTTAGCGTTTGGCGGAAGAATAGTCGGCAGTGTTTTAGCAAAAGAAATTGTAAAGGCTTGGTTAGATGCAGAATTCGAGGGAGGCAGACATGCAAGAAGAATTGGCATGATTGCTGATATCGAAGAAGAATTCCTATGCTAAGAAGTATTGGAGGAAGTTACTATGAAGAAGCTCGCAGTCATTACGAGCGGCGGTGATTCACCAGGCATGAATGCTGCCCTGTTTGGAGTCGTAAAGGAAGCAGCACGCCATGAAATACAAGTTTTTGGCTGTGTAAATGGCTATATTGGCATCATAAAGGAAGAGTTTATACTGTTAACTGAATCAGAGCTGTTTAAAGTCATTGATATTGGCGGAACCATTCTCGGTACGCAACGCTTTCCCGAGTTTGCAGACAAAGACATCCAAACAAAAGCAGTAGATATCTTAAGGAAGCATGAAATAGACGGGCTTGTTGTAATTGGCGGAGACGGCAGTTATCAAGGCGCTAAAGCCTTGTCCCAATTGGGCTTCCCTGTTGCTGCCATACCTGGAACGATAGATAATGATATTGCCCTTACGGATATCACACTTGGCTTTCACACTGCTGTAGAAAATGCCGTTGATGCCATTGATAAAATAAAAACATCAGCAGCAAGCCATAAGCATATTTTTGGTATAGAAGTAATGGGCCGTGAAGCCTCTGATATCGCCATCTGGGCCGGCCTGGCAACAGCTGCTGACGGCATCATCGGCACAAGCGAAGACTGGAACTTAGAAAAAGTGCTAGAAGGAATGAGAAGTTCTGCTGGAAAAAGCCAAATTTATATTTTGGCGGAGGGTGCGATTAGTGCAGAAAAGTTTAAAGCAGAAATCGAAAGTCATTCCGAATTTAAAATCCATCCACTAGTGCTTGGTCATATTCAACGAGGCGGAAAACCTTCTGTTACCGATCGTATCATGGGCATTAAATTCGGTGAAAAAAGTGTGGAAACATTGCTTGCAGGCAAAAGCGGCATATGCCTTGCTGTTCACGCTAATGCTATAGTTGAATTGGAATTAGGGAAGGTGCTTTCTAGTACAAATAAAGAGCCGTTTTTGCCTTATTAAATTTGTAAAGATTTTTTAGAAAGCTGCTGATGGCAGCTTTTTTTGCTATTATCATTGTATATTATCATTAACAGAAAATGAAAAACGAAATATACGAGGTACATAAATGTACGAATTTGAACAGGAATCCAGAAAAAAAGCGAAAGGTTCTAACACTTATATAGTCTTATTTGTTATATCTTTTTTTGTAAATCTTCTTTTTTTCCTAATAGAAGGAAATATCATTCGCAGCTTATTCAGTTTTGGATTTTTCCTGCTAGTACTTGTGTTTGGACTGCGAAAGAAATTATGGGCGCTGATTATTATTAAATATACAGTTTGGCTTCATTTAGTCGCTCTTGTTCTGTTAGCTGTCGGTGCTATCTTTAAATAAAAGGAAGGAAGATACAAATCAGTCTTCCTTCCTTTTCTATGTAGCATCCTTCTTCATTAATGCCGCAATATTTAAGACAATAAACAATAAGACAATGATTACACCTGCCGCATTCATTGTATGATGGCCAATTACTTTATAAGTAATGGCGGCAAGAAATAAAAATAAAGAAATAACATTTAACCACTTAGTATTCATCCAACGCTCCTTTTTACAAAAATATCCATATATTTATTTTACCATAAAAATACATATATGTGTGTTGGATACTAAATATTACTTAATTGGTGGTTTCTCGCTTTTTAAATAGGTTTGGCAGTAAAATTCCGAGCCCGATAAGCAAGGCAATCACACTAAGAGTAAGCAAGGGTCCGCCATGTTCTTCAAGTAAATCGTGAAAATTTGCTGCTGAAGTGTTTTGAGTGGTACATAAGATGGCTATAAACATATAACGGGTAGAAAATAATAGCACAGAAGACAGGATACATGCAGCACTGATGATCGTTGTTTTCATAGAGCCTCCATTTAGTGTAATAGGGTAAAAAATCAAAGCAGCCTTGTGGAGGCTGCTAAAGGTTCCTTATATGCTTGTCTTTGGATGTTTTATTTTATAAACGATGGATGCCATAATATTGGCAAGGAAGAATAGAGCATTTCCTTGATTATGGCTGTGCAGCACTAATTCACCTGCATTCATCTCGTCGTACATTTCTCCCTGTGTTTTGCCTTTTGCTTTGTACTTACGTTCTTCTTCCTTTAATGCTACGAGAAAGCGGTATTGAACTGGCAGCATTACAATGGAAAGCAGCACATAAATACCAATCACGGTGAAGAAAATAGTGGAGTACATTTCAGTTACCTCCTTTACAGTAAAATGGGAATTTTCCGTTACTTGTAAATATTATAACATTAAATGTAATTTATTTCCTCTTAAATACTGGTTTTCATTTCACATTCGTTAACGTACTAACATAAAAGTTCCTTACAAGACAAAAACTATGCCAAATTTCATTTTTTCAAGGGAGAATGCCATGGATTTACTGATTACGATTATTTTACTGTTATTATCCTTACTGATATCTAATATTATCAGTCACTACATACCTTCCATTCCAACGGCGCTCACTCAAATTGCGTTTGGAATGCTGTTAGCTTTCTTTTTTGAGGATATCTCCTTTGAAATAGAAACAGAATGGTTTCTGCTGCTGTTTGTAGCACCGCTTCTTTATAATGACGGACGGTATTTTCCTAGAGAGGAGCTGTGGAATATGAGGGCGCCGATTTTCGGAAATGCGATTATCCTTGTTATCCTGACAGCAATCGGCGGCGGTTATTTCATTCATTGGATGATACCGGTCATACCTCTCGCTGCAGCATTTGCACTTGCAGCCATCCTGTCACCGACAGATCCTGTCGCTGTTAATGGAATTGCCAAACGCATTCACATTCCAGCTGGCGTGCTTCATCTTGTCAGAGGAGAATCGCTGATTAATGATGCCTCTGGCTTAGTTGCCTTTAACTATGCTGTTGCGGCAGTTGTGACAGGTTATTTCTCCTTGCATGAGGCAACTCTTGATTTTGTATATAAATTTATATTAGGAGCTTTGCTTGGAGCGGCGTTGGCGTTGCTAATCACATGGGTGCGATTTATTTTACGCAAACAAGGAATCAATGATGTTACTTTTCATTCCTTGCTGCATATCATTACTCCGTTCATCATTTTCATCGTGACAGAGGATTTGCTTCACGCATCTGGCGTAATCGCTGTCGTTGTTGGCGGGATCGTTCATTCATTAGTAAGGGAAAGGCGCGAATCTGCAAGCCCTGAAGAACAGGTGCTGACAGAGAATATTTGGTCGCTTATTCTGTTTACATTAAATGGAGTTGTGTTCTTACTGTTAGGCTTGAACATTCCATCCTCGATGAGAGAGACCGTTTCAGATCCAAGTATCGGCAATTGGCTCGTTATCGGCTATTGTCTCGCCATCGGCCTTGTTATATTAGGCATTCGTTTTGTTTGGGCATATGTGTTTGCTCATTTTGAATATCGTTATTTGAACAAGGGTGCTAAAAAACCAGATATAAAAAATGCCTTGTTCGTCTGTTTAACAGGTGTGCGCGGTGCTGTGACAATGGCAGGGATATTATCGATTCCCTACTTTTTAGACAGCGGAGATCCTTTCCCAGCAAGGTCCTTGCTCTTGTTTTTAGCAGCAGGAGTTATTCTGTTTACATTAATTGTAGCAACCGTGTTTCTTCCAGTCTTAAGTAAAGGAGAAGATATGGAGGATGCAGAAGGAGAAAAGGATTTGTCTCCATTTAAGCAGAGACTGCTAGAGAAAGCTGTCGACCAGATCAGGTCTGTAGTCAATGAGGAAAATAAGACAGCCGCTTACGAGCTAATCGGAGAATACCGGCGCCGAATTCGTGAACTGGCAAGAGACCAAGGCAAGAAGATTTCGGCAACAGATGTGGAATTGGATGTGAAAACGGAAATCCGCATCAAGGCAGTCAAAGCAGAAAGAAGATATATCCAGTCACTAATGGATAAGAACAAAATCGATGAAGAGCTTTTCTGTACATTTGAGAGGTCGCTTGAATACAGGGAAGAGGCATTAGCTGGCAGTTTGCAGTCTGGTACCCTTTATCTTGTCGGAAGAATGCTGAGAAAGTGGAAAAAGGTAAGAAAGTTTTATCGTAAAGATAAGGAATTGGCGATTGCCAAGCTGGAGAAAGGCAAGGATGTTCAGCTGCAGGCCATGCAGGCAGCAATCGATTTCCTAAAGGACTATGCAGAGGAAATGGAAGAGCTCAAACAGCAGATTCATGCAGTTATCCTTGATTACAAGCTCATGATGGAAAGACTGCGAACATCATCGCGAAATTATGACGAAATACAGGAAGAACAGAAGGAAGAGCTTCGTATAAAGGTGCTTGATGTAGAAAGAGCAGAAATTCAAAGTATGTATGAAAGTGGAGAGATTAACAGGGACCAGGTAAAGGAGCTTAGACGATTTATTAATTACGTCGAAAGTGCCGCTTTACATGAGCATGCAGAATAAAGACTAACGGCAGCCTATTTTTTACAGGCTGCTGTTTATTTTTCGGAAACAAGAAAGCGGTTTCTGTTATAATGAGAGGAAATACTGCAGGCGAAGGGAGGATTGGCATGCTGTCTGGGAGACAAAGGGGAATCTTGCTGCTGCTGAGCAGACATAAGGAACCGGTTACGGCTGAATGGATAGCGAAAGAGCTGAGTGTGAGCGACAGAACGATTCGCAAGGAATTGAAGAATATGCAGGGTGACTGCAAGCAACTTGGAGTGAGCATCAGCCCTATTAAGGGAAAAGGCTACTGTCTACATATATTAGACCATGAAGTGTTCCAGCAGGAAATCAATCCGATTCTGACGGAAGCCGATTCAGGAGGCTATGATTTTTCTGACCAAAAGACAAGGGTGCATTTTCTCTTGAAACATCTTTTGCTGCAGGAGGGTTATGTAAAGCTGGAGCAGTTTGAGAGAGAAATGTATGTTTCGAAATCAACTATTCAAAAGGATCTTCGGCATGTTCGGGAAATGCTTGGTAAATATAAGCTGTCACTGCTAGTCAAGCCTCACTATGGTGTAAATGTCGCGGGGAGTGAATACAGAAAGCGATTATGCTTCGCCAACTACAGGCTGATGGAAGACTCTTCTAAAAACAATAGCAGGTTATCAGAGAAAGCCTTTGCTGACCAAATAAAAAGAATCATTATTAATAAAGTAAATGTTCATAAAATTGAAATTTCTGATGTTTCCTTAGGTAATCTGACAAATCATATTGTGATTGCTTGCAAACGGATGGAACAAGGCTTTGCGATGGGAGAGCTGGAGCATACAATCGGGGAGGCGCATCCCTTCGAGAAAAAAGTAGCGTTAGAAATTATTGGAGAGGTAGAAGCGCTAGCAGGCTTCTCGTTTCCTAGTGCGGAGCTTGAATATATAATTATCCACTTGATGGGCACGAAGCTTCTGCATGAAAATGCGCTGACAGAGTATCGCGAATTTGATGAGACACGAGAAATTGTCAGCTGTATGGTAACAAGGCTGAAAGAGGAGCTCAATTGGGATTTCACATCAGACCGGGAGTTTTTACACGCTTTGGCGCTCCATATTAGGCCTGCCATTAACCGGCTGCGCTTTGAAATGAATATTCGCAATCCGCTCGTTAATGATATTAAAGTGAAATACCCAAGTGCCTTTGAAGGAGCCATCATTGCCAGCAAATGTTTGGAAGACTGGCTGTCCGTTAAAGTGGAAGAAGATGAAATCGGCTATATTGCCCTTCATATCGGTGTTGCACTTGAGCGTATGAAAAGAAAAGCCAGGAAGCAAAAGCGTGTTATTCTTGTATGTGCTTCAGGTGTGGGAAGTGCAAAGCTGCTGTCCTACAGGCTGCAGGAGCAGTTTAGCAGAGAGCTGGAAATTGTGGAATGCATTAATTACTATAAGCTGGCAGACTATGATCTTTCTGCAATTGACCTTGTTATCAGCACGATTCCGATAGCGGAAAGGTTAGCAGCACCTGTGCAAGTTGTCAGCAACTTTCTTGAAGCAGACGATATAAAAGGAATAAAAAAGCGCCTTACCTCAACAAAGAAGGCTACTAAAGACAGTTATCTTGCTGAAGACCATGTGTTTATCGGTAAACAGCTGGAAACGAAGGAAGCTGTTATCGAATTTTTGAGCAATATCCTTTATGAACAAGGTCTTGTTTCCAAACAGTATGGAAGGCTTGTGCTCGAGCGGGAAGGAATTGCCTCCACTAGCTTTGGCAATTTGGTTGCAATCCCTCATCCGACCATGCCGGAAACAAAAGATACATTCTGGACTGTTTGCACATTAGCAAAGCCGATAAGCTGGAATGAAAATCAGATGGTTCAGGTTGTCTGCTTGTTAAATATAAGCAAGGACGCAAAGGGAGATTTAGAGGAAATGTATGAGCAGCTCATTTCCATCATTGAAGATAAAAGGGTGATACAGCAAGTAATCAAGGCAAAGTCCAAAACGGAAGTCATCGAGTTATTTCAAACAGAAACAGTAAGAAGCTAATTGTTTGTGCAATTAGCTTCTTTTTATTTCATGTAGAGATTTCCGCTTCTAAGCGGAAAATGCAAATATGATAAATTAAGCGCTTTCATTATACAATGAGGAAGTAGAGAAATTCCTTATAAGGGGGACAAAAAAAGTGAAGACAGTCATGCTCGTGTGTGCTGCGGGAATGAGCACGAGTTTGCTTGTGACGAAGATGCGCCGGGCAGCTCACGCAAAAGGCTTGGATATCACCATCTTTGCCGTATCTGCAACAGAGATAGATGATGTCCTTGAGACCAGAAAGGTTGATGCCTTGCTGCTCGGCCCGCAAGTGAAGTTCAGAAGGGAAGAAATAGAAGCAAGGTTGCAAGGAGAGAATATTCTGCTTGATGAAATCAACATCCAGCATTATGGCATGATGGATGGAGAAAAAGTACTGCAGCAAGCACTGAGTCTTGTAGGAAGCTAGTATTTTCATAAAACTTAGAAGAAACGAGGGGAGAACATGCAGAAATTTATAGAGAACCTGGAAAGCAAGATGGGTCCACTTGCAATGAAGCTTGATGGAAACAGGTATATTACGGCAATTAAAGACGGATTTTTTGGTGTTATGTCCCTATTGATTATCGGTTCGATCTTTTTGCTGCTTGGCAATATTCCAATCGGGGGCTATGCCGAATTCATGAGTTCCCTGTTAGGGGAAGATTGGGCATCCTACTTTACTGTTCCTTATGATGTGACAATGAATGTGATGACAGTGTATGTCATCATTGCAATGGCAAGAAGTCTTTCGCGCACATATAAGCTCGATGGCATTGCCTGTATCAGCATTGTTGTCGTAGCATTCCTCATTCTAACACCGATGTTAGAGCTGAAAGACGGCGGATTAGGTATCCCTGTAACTAATCTTGGCGCAAGCGGCTTATTCCTAGGGATGATTGTTGCGATTGCAGCTGTTGAAATCGTCCGTTATATCGATAAAAAAGGCTGGAAAATCAAGATGCCTGATTCTGTTCCTGAAAATGTGGCCAGATCCTTTTCAGCACTTATTCCAGCATTGTTTGTTATTATCGTCTTCAATCTTGTCCGCATCATCTTTTCATTAACACCATTTGGGACAGTTCAAGCCTTCATTTATCATTATCTTCAAGTTCCACTCCTGTATTTAGGAGACACATTGCCGGCGACTTTAATTGTTACCGTCTTTGAAGGAGTTCTATGGAGCTTTGGTATTCACGGTTCCAATGTTGTCAGCGGTATTATGAAGCCAATCTGGCTTGCTTTAACAGCAGACAATGCAGCTGCGTTCAGTGCAGGTGAAGCCATTCCGCATATTATCAACTTCCAGTTTTACGCGAACTTCATGAAGGTCGGCGGCTTTGGAGGCACACTTGGACTTGCTATTATTTTGTTATTGTTCGCTAAATCAAAGCAGTATAAAACATTAGGCAAGCTGGCGATTGGACCTGGGATTTTCGGTATTAACGAACCGCTTATTTTCGGGATTCCGATTGTTTTAAACCCAATTATGATGATTCCGTTTATTTTAAATCCGCTGATTTTGGCAACAGTTGCATACTTTGCAATGGCATCTGGAATCGTGCCGCTGACAAATGGCACGAATATCCCTTGGACGACACCGCCGATTATTGCCGGCTTTCTCGTCAGCGGCTGGAAAGGCGCATTACTTAACGTCGTGCAAATCGGTATTTCTATCCTTCTGTACTATCCATTCTTCAAATCTGTCGACAGAATAGCATTGCAGAATGAGAAGGAGCAAGAAAAAACAGAAATCTCCAATGATGGCGGAGTTAACTTCAACTAATGAAATGCCAAATAAAAGGCAGGAAAAGGACGTGATATAGAAATGGCAGAGGATGCAATGGAGCTGACAGGCTTTACAATTATCAGCAATGTGGGAATGGCAAAAAGCCTCGTCATGGAAGCTCTCTATGCAGCGAAAAAAGGAGAATATGAGCTGGCAGAACAGAAACTGAAAGAATCTCAAAACTTTTTCCTCATCAGCCACAAGACACATAGCGCATTGATTCAAAGGGAAGCAAACGGCGAAAGCCTGCCGTTTTCCCTTCTCTTCATGCACGCAGAAGACCAGCTTATGAGCGCTGAGACAACTTATGAGCTGGTCAAAGAAATGATTGATATGTATAAACGATTAGAAGTAATAGAAAAAGGCAGTGTCAACAGCTGACACTGCCTTTTTTATGCGCGAAAACTCCTAATTATTGTCGCGAGCGTAATCAGGCCCTCCTCGAGCTCCTCAAAGGAAGCGTACGAATAAGACAGGCGGATATGGCTGTTGAAGTTGCCGTAAAGTGTGCCTGGATTAATGAGAATACCGTGCTGAAGGGCTTTTTTAAACAGCAGCTGCAGCGGGATTTCCTTTATTAGTGACAGCCATATATAAAAGCCGCCTGCCGGCTTTTCCCAAACAGCAAGATCTGCGAAATAGGTGGACAGAAGCTTCTGTACAAAATCCCGTCTAACCTTCAGTTCATGCCGCATTTTCTCTATATGCATGTCATATTGGCCATTTGTTAAAAGCTTTGCGACAGCAAACTGGGAGAGTGTACTCGAGCCGTAATCTGTTTGCATCTTAATGTCTGCGAGCCTTTCAATGACAGGCTCTGGGGCTGCGATAAATCCGATGCGAAGTCCTGGCCCTAACACCTTCGACATGCTGCCTACATACAAAACATTGCCATGTTTATCAAGTGCCTTTAAGGGAGGTGGCGGTGGTGAGTCAAACCATAAATCACCGTAAACATCATCTTCCAAAATAGGCATTCGTTCTTTAGCACATGCCTCCAGCAGCTCCATCCGTTTCGTTTCTGCCATGCAGTAACCTGTTGGGTTATGAAAGGTAGGCGTCGTATACAGCAGTGCCGTATTATGCTGCCGTTTTGCCCGGCTAATCGCCGAGAAGGACAGCTCACCGTTAAGTGGAACCATCCGTATTCCTGCCGATGGAAACACCATAATGGAATTTAAATAAGACGGTGATTCTGTCAAAATGGCAGAATTTTGGTCGAGCAGGCCGACTGAAATCAGCTGCAATGCCTGAATGGCTCCAGAAACAATCATTATGGAATTTGGTGTCGTGCCAATCCCCTTTTTTTGCAAATAGTCACTTACAGCCTTTCTTAAGAGAAAGCTGCCTTTTCCTTCTGGATAGCTTAATGACAAAGCAGCTGTTTCTGCGAAGGCCTGCTGAATCATCGCAGTCGGCAGAAGGCTTGGAGACAGCTCACCTGTTCCAAGTCTAATGATATTAGGGGAGAATTCTGCTTTGTTTATCTCTTGAATCATTTGAATATTAGGCAGATGAGTTCCTGATTGAACATAAGTTTTCCAGTCGGCACGTGATCCTGCTGTAAGCGAACTCCATGTATTTTGACAAACGACTGTGCCTCGTCCGACTTGTGATTCAATCCAGCCATCTGCCTTCAGCTCCTCTAACGCATACACAACCGTGCTTCTGTTGACCTGGAAATTGTCAGCTAACTCTCGTTGGGGAGGCAGCTTGTAGCCAACAGGCCAGTTCCCTGAAATAATCTGTTTTTGAATAAATTCGTAAATTTGCTGATAGAGAGGAAGAGCACCCTGCTTGCTTGGCTTCCAGTGATTATCCATACTTGTTCTCCTGTTTTTGTCTCATTATATAAAATGGTTGGGGAGATTACCAACCAATTGGTTGGAGACAAGGACGAAGTGTTGCCGTAAACTGATGGATATTAACGATTTGGAGGGAATATCATGCTAGAAGCAGCTATTCATGGAATGTTATTAGCACTAGGGCTCATCCTGCCTTTAGGTGTGCAAAATATATTTATTTTTAACCAAGGAGCAGGCCACAGGAAGTTCCGCAGCAGTTTGCCTGCCATTTTGACAGCAAGCATTTGTGACACCTTGTTGATTTTGCTTGCAGTATTAGGAGTATCGTTGTTTTTATTTCAATTCATTTGGCTGAAAAACCTCCTCTTTATAGCAGGGGCATGCTTCCTTATCTATATGGGCTATGCAATATGGAAAAGCAAGCCGAAGACAGACGGCGGCCACACACTTACACCTGGTAAGCAAGTCGGCTTTGCCATGTCCGTTTCGCTGTTGAATCCACATGCAATTATGGATACAGTCGGAGTAATCGGCACAAGCTCGCTTATCTACAGCGGCACAGAAAAGCAGCTGTTTACTCTAGCCTGCATCGCCGTATCTTGGGTTTGGTTTTTCTGCTTGGCAATTGCCGGAAGAATGCTAGGCAAAGCAGATAAGTCAGGAAAGCTGCTTGTTCTGCTCAACAAAGCTTCCGCTCTCGTTATGTGGGCAATGGCAATTGTGATGGTCAAACAGCTTCTATAACAACCCTTCATGTTTAAAACCCCTCCTTTAGTGATAACAATAGGAATAATACATAAAGGAGGAATTTTACAGATGAAGTGGAGAATGCTAGGATTGCCAATACTAGCAGTTGCCATCATTATGGGCAGTTGTACTGCAAATAACGATAATGAAACAGACCATAATCATACAGATGAAGAACATACACATACAGGCACTGCTGAACTGCCAGAAGGATTAGAGCTTGCCGCTGAACCAAAATTCATTGACGGCAGCCAAGTGACCATCCTCGCTGATCATATGAAGGGCATGAAAGATGCTGAAGGAACGGTGCTAAGCTCCTATGATACGATTGCATATGAAGTATCCTATACTCCTGTTGGCGGAGGCGAAATGGTGCATAACCACAAATGGGTCGTGCAGGAGGAAATAAAAGACGCCGGCAACGAAAAGCTTGCCCCAGGAACAGAAGTAACCCTAGAAGCGGACCATATGGAAGGTATGAAAGGCGCAGAAGCAGTGATCGATGCAGCGGTAGAAACTACTGTTTACATGGTCGACTATACACCAGCAAACGGTGGAGAAAAAGTGACGAATCATAAGTGGCTGACAGAGGATGAACTCGAGGCTAGATAGTGAGGGAAGGAAGCTTGTTATAAGGACAGGCTTCTTTTTTTCTTAACTGTAAAAATATAGGTCAGCTAACAAATAAGCTCAGCTGTTGTTAAGCTTATCCATTTATTAGTCTATTAAACGAACATAACTAAGATAACATCCTTCTCACCAATCATTTTTATAATAAAAGAAATATTGAAATACTGCGGCAATAAGGGGTTATCGTATTTAGCATAGCTATTATAAGTAAGATTTATAGTAGTGCATTTATGCTTAAACTTAGTTCGCGTGAATTTTTTCATGATTTTTACCTCTTCTTATATGTAAAAAAGCTTACATTTGGTTCTGCCATAATAACACTAATAACTGAAAGAAGTAGAGGTGTATTCAGAATAGGGTAACTCCATTTTTTGTGTTGTTAACTAAATGCTTACTTCAAAAGCCGATCTTCCTCCAAAAATGTGCAAACAGTCTAGAAATCTTGTGTAAATTTTACATTTTCTCCAATGCTTTTCAAAAACAACTCTTATATTATTAACACATATTAAAATATGTTAGGTTTATTAACAACTATTGTCACTTTTTATAACGGATGGAAAGGAGCATTTGTCAGACTGTAAAAGGCTCTTTATAACTTAAATTTTCATAATAATCATAATATTCAAGTTGTTGAATCACTTATTTAAAAGGAGATGATGGAACATGTCTACAAACTTGGCAAGTCAACCAATTGCAGAAGCAACACTTCCAAATGGGGGAGATGTAGATGAATCATTAAGACCGAAATCGGTTGAAGAAAGAAGTGTCGGTAAGCTTTCGTACATGTTCATGTGGATTGGTGATGGCGTTAATTTAGGGAATATGACCTTAGGTGCAAGCTTGATTGTCGCTGGAGCAGCAACGCTGAATCTTATGCAAACATTCGTAGCTGCGATTATTGCGATTGGAATTATATCTATATTTTTTACATTGAATGACCGGCTCGGTTATAAAACGGGAGTTCCTTATGTTATGCAGCTGCGGATGTCTTTTGGGATCAAGGGTTCTGCCATTACAGCTTTATTGCGTGGAGTTCCTGCCATCATCTGGTTTGGCTTCCAAAGCTGGCTTGGCGGTACAGCTTTGAATGAGATTGCGAAAATAGTGACAGGCGGTGCTTTTGATAATACGGTTATCTGCTTTGTAGTGATACAGCTAGTGCAAATTGTTCTTTCTTTATATGGATTCCACGCAATTAAATGGGTCGAGATTTTAGCATCTGTTGTTATCATGCTGGGACTTGTTTATGTGTTTTATCTTCTTATGGCATCACACCGCGAAATTATTGCAGAAAGATGGGTTCATTCTGAAGGGACATGGGGGCTGCCATTCTTTGCATTCATCATGGTGTTCCTCGGCAACTATGCAGCCATTTTCCTAAGTGCAGCAGATTACTCTCGTGAGTTGAAATCAGGTGTCAGCAGCACAAAGCGCGGCTTCTTATACTTCTCACCAATCTTCATTGCTTATGGTTTTGTTCTTACAATCGGTGCGATGCTTGCATCAGCAACAGGTATCTCAAATCCGGTCAAAGCATTTGCAGTAGTGGTTGATAATCCTTATATAACGGCAGCTGTTTCGGCATTTATTGTGATTGGTGCTATTGCTGTAAATATGGTAGCGAACATCATTCCGCCAACATATGTGATTACCATGCTGACAAAAGCGAAATACAAAGTTGCTGTCATCATTACTGGCCTGCTTGCATTTGGTTCATTCCCATGGGTGCTTGTCCAAGATGATTCAGCAGCCGGCTTGAACACATTTGTGTTAATCTACTCCGCCTTTTTAGGTCCAATTGTTGCCATCTTGCTCGTAGAATATTATCTATTGCGAAGACAAACGGTGAATGTTGCTGATTTATATGACGAAACCGGCCCGTTTGCAGGCTTCAATCCTTGTGCAATTATTGCGATGCTGCTCGGTGCAGGTGCTGCATTTATTGAAGTAGATCTCGGCTGGATTGTTGGAGTTATTGTTGGCGGATTGTCGTACTTCCTGTTGATGAAATATACCTTTAAAGATTCGGTCTTCAAGAAAGGAACAATATTCGAGCGGTAATGGTATAAACATATGAGAAAAAAGGAGAGATAGTAATGTTTGATATGCTGATTCAGAACGGAAAGGTTGTTTTTCCTGATAAAGTACAGACAACAAATATCGGAGTTAAAGACGGCAGGATTGTGGCGATTGGTGCTGAGTTAGCAGGAGCAGACTCTGTTATTGATGCAGCTGGACAGTATGTTTTTCCAGGCATGATTGATGTGCATGTTCATTTCAGTGATCCTGGCCGTGATTATTGGGAAGGCTTTTGCACAGGCTCACAAATGATGGCAGCTGGCGGTGTGACAACCTTCTTTGATATGCCACTAAACGGCATTCCTTCTACTGTAAACAAAGAAGCTCTTTACTTGAAAAGTGACAGAGGAAAGGCAGAATCTTACACAGATTTCGCCTTATGGGGCGGACTTGTTCCTGGCAATGAAGAGGATTTAGCAGAGCTTGCAGAAGAGGGCGTGATTGGCTTTAAGGCATTCCTGTCTACAACAGGCAATAAGGAATTCGAAAATGTCGATGATATCACCTTGCTGAATGGAATGAAGATTATCGCCGGCTTAGGGAAGGTGCTTGCGCTTCACTCTGAAAGCGGTCCGATTACAGACTGGCTTGCTGCCCGTAAGATAGAGGCAGGACATGTAACAGCAGATGATTATTTAGAAACACGTCCGGTTGCTGCCGAAGCAGAAGCAGTACAGCGTGCTTTGTATTATGCAGAAGTAACTGGCTGTCCCTTGCATTTTGTTCATATCAGCTCACATGAGGCAATCACAAAGATTGAAGAGGCAAAGAAAAAAGGCATGGATGTTACCGTCGAAACATGCCCGCATTATTTGCTGTTTAACCATGAAGCACTGCGTGAGTACGGTCCTGTTGCTAAATGTGCTCCGCCTTTGCGCAAACAAGACGAACAGGAAAAGCTCATCAAACTCCTGATCGACCAGAAATTTGATATGATTTCCTCCGATCACTCCCCATGTACAAGTGATTTGAAGGACTCGGCTGTATATAATATTTTTCAAGCATGGGGCGGCATTAGCGGCGGCCAGTTTTCCTTCTTGTCGATGATGGAATTAGCGTTAAAATACGAGATTCCGTTTGAACAAATCGCCAATATCACAGCCTTAAATCCAGCCGAACGATTTGGACTGAAAGCAAAAGGTAAAATTGCTGAAGGCTATGACGCTGACTTTATCCTTGTGTCTACAGATGAACCATTTACTGTGAGTGAAGATAACTTCTTTGCGAAAAATAAAATCAGCTTATATATAGGCCATACTTTTCCTTGCAGAATAAACAGCACGATTAATCGAGGCAAACTTCTATTTCATGATGGAAGGATTCAGGCAGCTGGCCCTGAAGGAGAATGGATTAAACCAGTACAACAAATAGAAATCAAATCCTACACCAAAAGTGTTTAGGATTTTTTCTATGTTAGTTAATGGTATAATTTACCTTAAGAGATTATGTACGAGGAGGAAAACAGAGTGGATGCCAGAATACAAGCATTGGTAGATTATACGAAAGAGAAGCTTAGTTTAGGAAACTATTATCTTTACTCCTGTGACCTTGATAGAAAAGTAACAAATCAGAACAAAACAGTGTACTCATTGGAAATGGAATGGCTGCCTGAGCATATTAAAGCATATGATGAGGAGGACGAGGTTCTAGAAGGGACAGCTTCTGTCAGTATTTCAATAGATACAAAGCGGTTTAATAGTATTATATTTGTTGGTGGAAAATCGTATTTAGATAAGCCTGTTCTGCAGGTGAAGAATAAAAAAGAGATAATCCGTTGGATAGAGAGGGAATCGGGTTTAACGTATGAAGAAGATTTTATATCCTGGCAGGAAGATGAGGACAAGCTTTCTTTTATTAGGATAATCGATGGATTGGAGATTCGTCCGAAAGAGTGGATGGAAATTGAATTTGATGAAGCAGGACAACTTGTCTTTTATAGTGTATATGGAAGCTTTATAGATAAGCTGGTAATCAGAAACGAACCGTACACACTTAATCTCCATAAAGCAGAACATTTGGTTAAGAAGCAATTCCAGCAATGGGATTTTTCAGCAATGGAGCAACAGCGAATTGTGCCCGCATATGCGATTGAGGAAGTCTATATCCGTAATGACCTGACCGGAACGCTGCCCTTTGATTTGTCTGAAAATACCCAGAAAGTTAATTTTGTATTGGAATGGGCTGAACCGATATATAAACGATTTAAACGAAAGCCAGTTAAGCTTTTGGAGGAATTAACGCCAGAACAGGCTTTTGCATGTGAACCGCATCCGGAAACCTTCCCAATATCAGATAATGTTGTCCAAATATGCGTGAAAGAGGTGAAATGTTTCCTGCAGAAGATGCACCCAAATGATTCAGGCAAGTGGAGAATGACTGAAATTCACCGTCGCTATAATTATATTGGTGTGAAGCTAGTACAGAATCAACAGTCGCGGAATATTTTAAATAGAAAACTACTAATCATGCTGGATGGCAGCAGCTTTAAGGCATTTAATTATATGGACAATGAAATGATGCTAGATAGCTTTCCAGAGTATAAAAAGCCGAGGGAAATCAAAATTTCCCAAGAGGAAGCATATGAAGCAATAAAGGATTACCTCATTTTGAAGCCATACTATGTTTACGACAAAGAAAAAGAAGAATACGTCTTATGCGGATTCCTTGACTGCCACCATTATGTAGACGGAGAAACAGGCAAAGTCGGACTCTTAAATGACCTGTGAGAACATAAAAAAGGGCTGCTAGATAGCAGCCCTTTATAATTAGAATTTTGCAGCAGCAGTAGCAGCTTTAGAAACACCAGCAGCAATGATTTCTGCAGCTTGATCTGGGTTTTGGTTGTGTCCTTCAATGATAATTGTTTCAGGATTTTGTACGCCCCAGAATGCAAGGATTGTTTTTACATAACGAACTGCTAATTCAACAGAAGCAGCAGGTCCTTCAGAGTAAACGCCGCCAGCAGCGTTCAATAGCATAACTTTCTTATCGCCAACAAGGCCTTCTGGACCTTCAGCAGTGTAACGGAAAGTTTTGCCTGCTTGGCTCAAGTAGTCAAGGTATGTGTGCAATACTGCAGGCACAGTGAAGTTCCACAATGGGAAACCGAATACTACTTTATCAGCAGCAAGGAATTGATCCAAGTATTTAGTTACTAGGTCAGATGCAGCTTTTTCGCCTTCTGTTAATTCCATTCCTCTAGCAAGCTTGAACATACCGTTGATTTTGTCGTTGTCCAAGTAAGGAAGGTTTTCTTGGAAAAGATCCAATTCAGTGATTGTGTCTTCTGGATGAGTTTCTTTGTAGCTTTGCAAGAAAGCATCATATAACTGAACGCTCACTGCTTGATCAGCTGGACGTGAGTTTGCTTTTATGAATAATACGTTTGCCATTCTTAAACACCTCTATTTTAAATTTTATATATTTCTAGCAGTTATAGTTAAACGCTTATCGTTTAAACAACATGTGTTGCTTACTTTATGATAGAATATAATTATACTAGTAGCAATCGTCATTATTTTTAATATGTAGCCTAAACAACATAAGTCGAAAAATGTCGTTTAGTTCAATATATAGAACATTTTTTTACATATGGAGGTGGGGAAAATGGAAACGACCACAACAAAAAGCGACCCAAGAGTACTTAGAACGAGACAGCTTATTTTGGATGCCTTTACTGTTTTAATCCAGGAGAAGGATTTCAAAGACATAACCGTCAAGGATATCACGGAAAAAGCAACCATCAACAGAGCAACCTTTTATGCACATTTCCTCGATAAATATGAGCTGTTGGACCTGACATTACTTGATGGTTTCAGAGAAACATTGCATCAGCGTCTTTCTTGTCATGCCGTCTTCAACGAAAATTCACTGAGCAGCCTATTTTACGTGATGTGCCAATACCATCAAGAATTAAGCGGCCAATGTGCCAAAAACTATGAATCTCTCGGCGACCACTTCCAGAATAAGATGATTGAGGCAGTTTACGATGTCATCCTTCATCTTCTGGAGCATGAGACAAATCCGAAGGACGAGCATATCGCAATAGCCACCTCATTAAGCTGGGGCATTTACGGAGCGAGTTACACTTGGAATAAAGAAGGCAGAAAAAGATCTGTAGAAGAGCTTATTGAGCAGGTTGTACCGATGTGGACAAGCGGTTTAGAGCATTATTTTAAGGGATAAGTTAAAACAGAAAAAACACCGTCGATTCGGATGATATTGGCGGTGTTTTTTCTTCTATCTTAAATTAGGAATTTAGTTTTTTCCAAGTACATCTTTACATAGAAGAGAAGATATCCTGTTTTTGTTCCTTCACCATAGCTGCATACTGTTCATTTCCAAGCAGTTCAAAGATAAAAAGCGACTTCCTGTATGCCTCTTTGACAGCATCCAAGTCCTCATCCAATTCTTCTAAGCATTCTCCCCGCTGGAAATACAGCTGGCCGGCCATTGAGATATCTTCCTTTTGTTTAGTAAGAGCGATGCCGCTGTCGGCATGCTCTAAGGACCGTATATATTCTTTTTGCAGAAAGAATAATTTCGAAATATTATAATGAAGCTTAATTTGGAATTTATGCTGCTGTTTCAAAAATTCTTGATAAGAAAGGATTTTTTTATATTGCCGCAGGCTTTTCTGAAACAGGCTGTTTTCTGCATAGATGATAGCGATGCTGTTTTGAATACGGAAATCAATGAAGTCTTGCCCGAAAAGGGGATGATCATCATCGAGAAGATTCTCCAGTTCCTTGATAGCGATTCGATAATCGTATTTTTGCAGATAATAACCAGACACAATATGCACCCACGCTATCAGCTGTTCGAATTTATAGCCGAGATTTCTGTTTCCTTGCTTTCGTTCACTTTGACAAATTTCATAGGCTTCTTTATAATTTTTTTGTTTCATTAAATCTTCCAGAAGCTCTTCTGTTTCTTTAATATAATCCTCGGCATCATTTAAGAGAATTTTATATAAATATTCTAGCGTTACCTTCAAGCGAATAGAGATAATATACAGAATATCCACACTTGGATAGCCCCTGCCAGCTTCAATGCCGCTGATTGTCGCCTGTGTACAGATTCCGTCTGCAAGCTGTGTTTGTGAAAGCTTATTCAGTTTCCGCAGCCGCTTAACCTCTTCCCCAAGTGCTTTAGCGTTCAACTCTACCATCATTCTCACCATTTTATAAAAATTTTTATATTTTTTGAGGGAAATCCAGCTTTTCTGCCTCTCATTATAGCATATCCGTTGAGACAAGCTCTCATCATAAACGCACCGATTCTTCAGCCAAAGTATACTGGAAAAAAAGCGAAAGATGAGGGTGATCTTATGAAAAAACTATTTGCAGCCATTTTGTTGTTTGGTCTATTGATCTCACCATTTGGAAACATAACTCAATCCTTAGACACTTCAGTCGTTAAGGCAGCCGGACTGCCATTTGAGCATTGATAAGTTTTGCAGATATTCACCATGAGTCGCTAATCTCATTCTAAATAGGAGGTTCAACCATATGCTGTCATTGGGAAAAAAGGTCAAATATAAAGGGAGAAAATACCGAATTATACATATCTATAACTCTGGTTTCCTGGAAATAAAGGATCTTCAGCAAAACAGCTATACGGTAGAGCTTGTCAGACGGTCAGAAATTGAGCTGGTTGGTGGAACAGAATAATAGATAGTGAGCTGCTAATTTGCGGCTCTTTTTTTATGCAGTTTTGGTATCATTCGCTAAACAATGATGTTATTAATATTTCAATTATGGATTGTTTAGTTTCGTAAAAGAATTACTGGCAATTGAACCTTATGCGTATAAAGGGGACTATACAGCCGTGATTAACTGGATTTTTATGATGCACGTAATAAACTTGCATATTATGAAAAAAGGCATACTAGCTGCCAATAAATGAAAAAAAGGGAAATAAAGCCATACGAAGTTTGGCTTCATTTTTCTTTCCCCATATGCTTCTTCCGATAATTCAATGGCGAAATGTCATAAGTCTTTTTAAAAGCACTGGAAAAATATGGACCATAGCTAAAGCCGCACTGCTCTGCAACAGACTGAATTGGATAATCTGTTTTAAGGAGCAGAATTCGGGCTTGCTCTAGGCGGTACGTATTTAAATATTCCAGTGCCGTTACTTTATAGAATCTTTTCATATACTTTGCAATCGTATTTTCATGAATATTAAATTCTTTTGCCAGAATCGTGTTCGTAATTGGTTTGTGATAATGATCGCGTATATATTGGGCAACTTTTTCAGAGATAATATAGCCGCTGTCCTTTGCCATGCCTTGTGATTCTAATAGATTGATAAGAGAGAAGAAGCTGATCTGAATATCCCAGAAAGACAAATCCTTATTTTCCTTCGTGGTGGCCGCTAACAGCTGGTCTATTTTTTTATAAATTTCTTCATAATCAACTAGAGTGCATTGTTTTTGCAGGTGCAGTGTGTAACTGTGATTATGGAAATGCAATGCTGGGATGGGAATCGTTGATTCTAGCTTCACAGGTTGATTTTCTTCTGTATAGTAGCTGTTTGTATAGAAATGCAGCCAATAAAACTCTGTCTCCTCATCTGTCGGAATGGTGGAGAAATGGTGTTTGAAGGGCAGTAAGAGCAGCATCTCATTCTTATTAACTATAAATTCTTTCTTATTCTCCGTTAAATACAGCCGGCCTTTCTTCACAAGAATAATATCAAAATACTCCAATTCGCTTCTGTCCGGATGGCTTGTTCCTTTTTCATATAACGTTATATTGCCTTCAATAAAGATAGGAAAGGGTGGTACAGCGATTGAAACTATTTCCATCCAACTCACCTCTTTCTCTAAAAAAATTTTGTAAATCGAGTGAAATATCTTAAAAAATGATTAGAATCCTTTATGTTCAATGATAATTTATTTTGTTATATTTTAGTGGCGATATTAAAAGTTAGCGCTTTCAACTTATTATACCTTCAAAAACACCGTTGCGGGATAGGAAATTACCACAGTATTTTAAATAAAGGAGGTATTTTTTATGGAGAATAACCATTTTACATTAGAAATTTCACCGAGTGGAAATTTAACAAATTTAGTTTTAACAGAAGATACACATCAAATGAATTGGGTCATTGACTCAAACTATCTTACGCAAACAGGATATGAAGAAAAAGATAAATTATTTGGGAGCTTTTCACTGACAGTTGACGGTATGAAGCTTACTAGTGCAGATACAGTCCCAACAATTATAAGAGAAGCGGCCCAAGCTTTAGTCACATACACCTTTGAACAGATAGAAGTCATCATGAAGTACGATTTAAAGCAAGCTGAAGACAATCTCGTCTGGAATATAACGATGAAAAACCTGGAAGCGAAGGAAGTGAATATTTCCGATTTTGCCATCTGGTCTTCCTTTTCTTACGTGATGTTCCGCAAGAATGACCTTAATCAGCAAACCAATCATTCTGCGGCTGTATTTACTTCTATCTCTGCCGATTATTCGAAGCTGGCATGTATTCGCAGAAGTAATGAAGCCCCGCATTTAGGTATGTTTCAAACAAAAGGACAAACATTATCGGTAGGAACATACTGTGCGTATAATAATCTCTTTTTTGAAAGCGTTTCCCCATCTCTTGATGGTCTGCTTTTTCACCAATTAATCTTGGCAGGGGGATATCCAGATAGTTTTGAGAATGCCGATTGGTTATACAACAAAACTGACTTTGCGCTGTCTGGCTTAAGTGAGAAGGAATGGGAATACAAGCTGCAATCATTTGAAAGTCAGCAGGACTTCTATCAAATTGGCCAAGAGCAGCACGGCCATCCTGTTTTTAACTTTGAGCCCCTTGCGATAGCAGGTAAATATTATGATTTTTCGGTACAGCTGCCTGACAACAAGTATTTAACAGATGCCTATATCGAGTATTTGGACTGGAATGGCAACCGAAAGAAAGAAAATATTGTCGGTAAAATTAAACGCATGAAACAAACATACGCTGGGAAGCTGCTGTTCACTGTACCTGGCGAACATAAAATTACGATTGAAATAGATGACCAGTCTTTTGACAGCATTATCTTAAATGTAATGGAGCCAATCAAAACCATCATTGAAAATCGCTCCCGCTATATTAGCGATGTGTTATTTAATGGAGCAGACAGCGAAAATCCTTACAGCTATTCGCCGCTATCTAATCAAGGTGAGTCATTAGGAAAATTAAGCTTAGTATTGAAAAATAACCTGCTTGGTAAAGTGAATGCGAAAGAAGTACAGCAAGTAGAAGCAAGCTGCGTTCATTATATTCGTGAAAAATGGTTCGAAAACGGTGAGTTTACAAAGCCTGTTTACCTTTATGGCGACTTCTATCGCTGCATGGATTTCGAATATATAGCCCATGTTTTCTATCTTCTTTCCCAGTTCGATCAAGATATTTTGCAGCTGAATGAGCCAGATACCTATTTATCTTGGGCTGCCGACGTGTTCTCTTTAAGAGTAAACCCTGATCTCCACAATACGCCAAGAGGAAAAGAAGAAGCGCAAATGTTAGGGGTGTTTTTCTTATACATTGACGAATTAATGGCAGAGCTGAAAAATCGCGGACTAACAGAAAAATATGAAGAAATCAGCGCACTATGGACTAACATAGCACAGACTGTAGCTAAAGACAGCTCGACATATAAAGCGGCCGTCACAGAGCATTTCTATGATAATGCCGGATTTGGACCAGCTGCAGGAGCGTTGGCAAGCACAAAACATCATAACGCTGCAAAACGATATGGAGAATTAGTGCTTGCGAATGTTGGCTTTTCTAATGACTTCCGCGCCCAAAGCCCTGACCGCTGGTGGGAGGCATTATCTTATATGATTCATTCCCTTTGGGGAGGAGTTACAGCAGCTGCCTGCTTGAAAGTTTACGAGGAATTACAGGATATCCGCTACTTAAAAGCGGCATACCGGGCAACAATCGGGATTCTTTACTGCTATGACACGAATGCAAAAGCAACAGATACGAAACTAACTACTGGAGAGGCTGCTTCCACTTACAGCATTGCTGGTCCTCATATAAACAGGCCAGACCTGTCTCGCAATCGCTTTGGTCAATCAACCTTCTTCCGAGATGGCGGTATATTTACCCGCTTATTTACAAAAGAAGAAGAGACAGCGGATTGGGATATGGGGGAAGAGCTGGTTGCCTATTTAGACGGATTCGGCAAGAAGACATTCTTGTATGAGGAAGACGGTAAAATCGCTGTTGTGAATGGTTCTATTGAAGATACAGAGGATGGACTGTTAATCACAAGCTATGCCCCATACCCGTCTGAATATTATTTTTATGAAAAAGACTTACACTTCGTTTCAGAAAACGGCCGATTAATGCCGCAAATTTTGTTAGTAGATGGACAGTTCAAAGCGAAAGAACAATTACTGACTAGGGAGTGAGTGAGATGGAACAAAGCAGCACAGCTAAACAGTTACCAGAAAATAATATCGATGATAATAATTCAAAAATGCCCCTAAAACGCGTGTTAGCTTATGCAAGTACAGATACAGCCGGAAATTTGCTTTATTGTACGCTTACTAGTTTTATCATGTATTTTTATACCGATGTCTTTGGGATTTCTATTGCAGCAACAGGAACAATATTGCTGGTTGCCCGGATATTCGATGCATTAGATGCACCTATTTGGGGATTAATCATCGACCATACGAACACAAAACACGGAAAGAACCGCCCGTATTGGCTCTGGCTGGCCGTTCCTTTTGGTGTCATGTTCTTTTTAACATTTTTAGCTCCAGACTTATCGGGAAATGCGAAGGTAATTTACGCTTTAATCACCTATATTCTAATGGGGATTGTCTACACAGGAATTGCCACACCAATTACAGCAATTTTGCCGAACTTAACAAATAACTCCAATGAGCGTGTGCGCTTAAATTCATGGAGAAGCAATGGCGGCATGATCGGTTATTTAATTACTGCGTCCTTCACTCTGCCGCTTGTAGCCTTTTTTGGAAACGGAAACGATAAACTAGGCTTCCAAGTAACGGTTGGAATTTACGCTGTTATAGCAATTGCTTTAATGCTGTTCGCCTTCGCAGGAACAAAGGAAATCAATACAAAAACAATCAAATCCATCCCAATTCGCCAAAGCTTCAGAGCAGTTAAAGGAAATTGGCCATGGATAACATTAGTGCTTGCCTTCATCTTTTATTGGTTAGGCAACACATCAAGAACATCGACATTAATCTATTACTCTCAGTACAATTTGGATCAAAAATCTTTAGCATCCATACTAAATGGATTGGTCGTTTTCCAAATGATTTCAATCACGATTATTCCATTTATCGTGAAGAAATTTTTGAAAACGCACACACAAATCTTAGGCTTTGCTGTAGCAGCAATCGGTCAAATAATTATTGCCTTCGCAGGAGCAAGTACGTCGATGATTATCTTTGGCTGGGTTATTGCTTCACTAGGAACAGGAATCGCCGTTACCTTGCCGTTTGCCATGCTGTCTGACACAGTCGACTATGGCGAATGGAAAACAGGTATCCGTGCCAGCGGCTTCCTAACAGCAATCGGCAGCTCCTTCTGTATCAAAATCGGAGCAGGATTAGGCAGCTTTATTCCATCTATCATTATGGATAAAGCAGGCTATGTAGCCAACGCCACCCAAACAGCTTCCTCACTTGCAGCGATTAAGTTCTGCTTCACATGGCTGCCGGCAATCTTCTTTATAGTTGGAGCAGTAATTATGCTTAATTATAAAAAGTATGAGAAGAATGAGGAGAAGGTTCGGAATGAGTTGTTGTTGAAGCGGTAAATAGAATAATAGTAGGAGCTTAAGTAGAACAGCGATGTTTTTACTTAGGCTCTTTTTTCTGTTTCCGTAGTCATAACTATGTTTAGGTTCATTGAGAGTATCGTAATCCCTTCATAGAAAATAGGGAGCGCATAGGTGGAGAATTAGTGATAGAATAACCTAGTTTTCTTATAATAAAGTTTCTGGGAAATAATTGCTGGTATGTTTTTTTAAAAAAGTGGAACCTTTTCGATATTAAATACATCCTACACTTGAAAAACAAAATGAACAAAACAATAAGGAGAGGAACTCTTGGATAAGAAGGAAGTATTGGAAGTATGGATAGATAAATATGCGCAACGTCTCGTTAGGCTTGCCTATACATATGTAAGAGATTATTTAAAGGCGGAAGACCAAGTACAAGAAGCGTTTATTAAGGCGTTTCATTCGATGGATCAATTAAAGAATAAAGAAGAGCCTTTTTCTTGGCTTGCACGAATTGTTATTAACGAATGTAAGAGTACTTATAGAAAATCTTTACGGGAGGTTATATCGGATTTTATTCCTGAAAGAAAGCAGGAAAGCAGTGAGGATGCATATCTTCAAAGCGTGAAGGAAGAAGAGATACATAATGCCGTCAATGAACTACCGAAGCACTATAGTCTACCAATAACGCTTTTTTATTTTGAAGAGCTGGCCATTCAGGAAATTTCTCAAATTTTAAATCTTAATATAGGTACAGTAAAATCCAGACTTGCTCGTGGTCGGCAATTATTAAGCAGGAAAATCAAGGAGGATGGATATGGAGGAAAAAGAGTTAAGATCAGCAAAAATGCACTTTAATCATAAGGTGAACATGGAGAAGTTTAAAATAGAAACATTTGAGAAATTAGATCAAAGTAAACAAAAGAAGCTAGAGGTTAAACGAAAGAAAAAATATCCTATGTGGATGATGGCTGTTGCTGCTTCAATAATAATTATTGGTACAGCAATAAATTTCGGAGGTACATATATTGCCGATGCCGCAGAGACATTAATCAACCAACTATTTGGTTCCAAAGAACAGTTTGAAGAAGCTTATCCTAATGAGAGCAGTGAAGAGATTGACATCTTTGAGCAGACCTTAGCGATAGCGAAAGAAAATTTAACAGAAGAAGAGTTTAACCAATATACTCAATTATTAAAAGAACAGACTGAGATTTTTACTAAGGTAGAAAAAGAAGATAGAGAGTATCCTAATGAGGAAGAAGAAAAGAAACTAGACAAAATTCAAGCATCGATGCGAACTTATGAAAATAAAATTATACCAATACAAGCCAAACAGCTGGCAAGCTTCGATTTTATTCAACCAACATTTATACCTGAAGGCTATAAACAAGTCGGTGAAAACTACGATTTAGATAATTTAAAAGAAGAACCAGTTTTTTCAATAGAATATAGCAATGGAAAGTCAGATTTTTGGATACAACAAATAAAAATTGGTCAAAAAGTTGATATGGAATCAAAGGAAGCCGGTTTTTTCGAAAAATCGGAATCATATTCTTTAAATGGATATCATTTTGATTATGTTCCCTCTAAAGTGGATTGGCCGTTGAATGGTATGCGGGTCAGTTTCCCAGAAGAAGGGTACAAAGTCATAGTCCTCGCGCATGACTTGTCAAAAGAAGAATTGGAAAAAGTGTCTCTATCTATGATAGAAAAGTAATGGAGATTCGAAGACTAATTGATATTTAAAGGTTGGAAGCGACTGTGAAATAGAAGCAGTCGTTTTTTCATTTTTGAAGCAGCTGAGCAGTTTGAAAATATAAAGCTCCTGACATATAGCTATTCTTCCTCTTAATGCAATACTGTTCGCATTCATAATCTATTGGAGTATTGCTACTGCTCATAGTATTATCATGCTTCTAAAATCAGCATCAGGGTTATTGTATTCTTACTAGAATCCAGTTAATTTAAGCCAGCATAAACACTACTACCCCCTAAACTTCTCCTGTTTCCTTCTGCAATAATCAACAAACTCTCCCCAGCTTTCACCATTAAGGATAGTCGGTTGCTTTGTTTTAATTCTCCACATCCCGCTGCCGGGATTATTTCGTTTAGCCTCCAGTATCCCTTCGTGACAATACTTTCTGATTACTTCTGGAGGTAACTGCAAAATTTTAGCTGCATGTGTCACTTTTATATAATCTGGTAAAGGAACATCCGGTTCTAATTTTCCGTGTGAATTAATAGTGCTAGCTTTCATTTCTTCATTAAAATTAAGCTTCATTTCATTCACCCTTTTCCTACTGCTAATTTTAATTCTCTATTTCTATAAGTCTCTTAAACTCCTAAAAATTTGTCTTTATAAGGCTCATCTTATTTTTTTGCGTTTATACATAATCTATTATCTTAAACTTCCATTTTTTCTCCTGTAAGGAATTGGTGGCAGATGTTGAAAAGCAATAAGCAAAACACAATCATTTTTCATGACCAACTCTCTTTTTTTATCTTTATGTCATCAGGAAGCCCTTTTATATGAATTTCTATATACACTATTATATTAATACAATTTCACAGCAGGAATATTTCAAAAAAGAAACAGCTTATTTTAGAATTGAAACTGCTCTTTCATCCGTTTCTGAAATCCAGAAAATTCACCTTCATATGAATATCGAAAGTCTCAAATCATGAGCATCCTTAAGTAAATATTATTAACCATAGAATTAGCTGAAACTCTGCAGCTGTTAAAACTATCAATTTCCAATCCAACTTTTCCACTCCCTGTCCCGCACACCGGAAAAAATAAACTGGCATATTCCAAAATGGTGGCACATAGCAATATTATTGGGCTTTCGTCGGAGAGATAAGCTCCTTTTTTAGAGATTCAAATGAAAGCGTATACTTGCTTGCGAGAGTCTTTAAAAAAGACAAGTATGGCACCAAGCACAGAAGGCCCAAGAAATAGACATATGGGAAGGGGTTCACGGATGAAGAAGCTTTTATCTGTAATTTTAGCTGCTGTTTTATTGTTTGCGCTGGCTGCCTGTTCGGGGGGCGGCGGAGGCGGTGAGGATGAAAAGGGCTTTGTTGGTGTCAGCATGCCTACGAAATCATCTGAGCGCTGGATTAGTGATGGTAAGTATATGAAGGAAGAGTTTGAGAAGAAAGGCTATAAGGTTGATCTTCAATATGCAGAGGATGTTGTGGAAAACCAGGTTTCCCAGATTGAAAACATGATTACAAAGGGTGTAAATGTGCTTGTTATTGCAGCGATTGACGGCGAGGCGCTGACAAATGTTTTAGAAAAGGCGCATAAGCAGGAAATTAAAGTAATTGCCTATGACCGTTTGATTAAAAAGAGTGAGTATGTCGATTATTATGCTACATTTGATAACTTCCAGGTTGGTGTGCTGCAAGGCAGCTATATAGAAGAGCAGCTTGGCTTGAAGGATGGCGAAGGCCCATTTAATGTGGAGCTGTTTGGCGGTTCTCCTGATGATAATAATGCGTATTTCTTCTTTGATGGGGCGATGTCTATCTTACAGCCTTATATTGATTCAGGCAAGCTTGTTGTTCAAAGCGGACAGACGAAGTTTGAGCAAGGTGCAACATTAAGATGGGATGGAGCGACAGCTCAAGCACGGATGGATAACTTGTTGAGTGCTCATTATACGAAGGAAAATGTGGATGCAGTCTTATCTCCGTATGACGGGATCAGCATCGGTATTATCGCGTCCTTAAAAGGTGTCGGCTATGGTACAGCAGATAAGCCGCTGCCAGTCGTGACTGGACAGGATGCAGAATTGGCGTCTGTTAAGTCCATCATTGCAGGCGAGCAAACACAAACCGTCTTTAAGGATACGAGAGAGTTAGCGAAGAAAGCAGTTGAAATGTCAGAGGCTGTTTTGAATGGTGAAGAAGCGGAAGTCAATGATACAGAAACATATGATAATGGCGTTAAGGTTGTTCCTGCTTATCTATTAGAGCCAGTGTCAGTTGATAAGGAAAACTATCAAGAAATTGTTATCGACAGCGGCTATTATGATGAGTCTGAATTGAACAACTAAAACTATTTCGGCAGTTCCTCTTCATTAAAGGGGAACTGCCGCAAGTAAGAAAGGGGGAGGACAGCATGGGGAATATTCTCGAAATGAGAAATATTACGAAGGAATTTCCCGGCGTCAAGGCGCTTGATGATGTGAACTTGAAGGTTGAAGCAGGCGAGATTCACGCATTATGCGGCGAAAATGGAGCGGGAAAATCAACGCTCATGAAGGTGCTGAGCGGTGTGTATCCTCATGGCACATATGCAGGAGATATTCTCTTTCAAGATGATGTCTGTATGTTTAAAGACATAAAGAGCAGTGAAAGCTTAGGGATTGTTATCATTCACCAAGAGCTTGCCCTGATACCAGAGCTGTCGATTGCAGAAAATATTTTCTTAGGAAATGAACAGGCGAAAGCTGGTGTTATCAATTGGAATGAGACCGTAGTAAAAGCAAGAGAGCTATTGAAGAAGGTCGGCCTGTCTGAAAATCCGAATACACTCATATCACAAATTGGTGTCGGCAAGCAGCAGCTTGTGGAGATTGCTAAAGCTCTGTCGAAGGATGTTAAGCTGTTGATTTTGGACGAACCTACAGCGGCGCTAAATGAAGAAGAAAGCGAAAATTTGCTGCAGCTGCTGCTTTCCTTTAAGAAAGAAGGTATGACGAGCATCATGATTTCCCATAAATTGAACGAAGTCTCAAAGGTTGCTGACAGCATTACTATCATCAGGGATGGAAGGACAATTGAGACATTGAAATGGGAGGAAGTCTCAGAGGACAGAATCATTAAAGGCATGGTCGGCAGGGAGCTGACGAACCGCTATCCAGACAGAACGCCGAAGATTGGCGAAACCATTCTTGAGGTGAAGGATTGGGAAGTGCTGCAAAGTGACAGGAAAGTCATCGACAAGATTAATATGCATATTAAAAAAGGTGAAATCGTCGGGATTGCTGGGGTAATGGGCTCTGGAAGGACCGAATTTGCAATGAGCATTTTCGGCAGGTCGTTCGGCACGAAAATCTCTGGCCAGCTTTATAAGGATGGCAAAGAAATCACTCTCAAAAATGTTCCAGAAGCTATTGAGAATGGACTGGCTTACGTGACAGAAGATCGAAAGAATTATGGACTTATTTTAATAGAAGATATTAAACAAAATATATCGCTGCCTAACTTAAAAAAGCTTTCAAAATTCACTGTTTTGAATGAGCAAGTGGAAGTGAAAGAAGCGGAAAACTATCGAAGGAAGATGAATATTAAAACACCGTCGATTCTGCAAAAGACAGGGAATTTAAGTGGCGGCAACCAGCAGAAGGTTGTGTTAAGCAAGTGGATTTATGCAGAGCCAGATATCCTCATCCTCGACGAACCGACAAGAGGGATTGATGTTGGCGCGAAATATGAGATTTATACAATCATTAACCAGCTTGCCGAAGAAGGCAAAGGCATTCTTCTTATTTCCTCGGAGATGCCAGAGCTGTTAGGAATGTGTGACAGAATTTATGTGATGAACGAAGGCAGGATAAAGGGAGAGCTAGAAGCAGCGGAAGCGACACAGGAAAGCATCATGAAATATATCACAAGCTGATATTTTCCTATAGTAGGGAAGGGGGAATTAAGGTGAATACACCGTTGGAAGATTATCGAAATAAAGGCTCTGTGTTATCACTGATTCAGAGTAATTTACGCCAATATGGAATGTTTACCGCATTAGTGCTTATTATGATATTGTTTCAAGTTTTAACAGAGGGAATTCTGCTGCGGCCGCTGAATATCACCAATCTGATTTTGCAGAACAGCTATATTCTCGTCCTTGCAATTGGGATGGTCCTTGTTATTATTACAGGCCATATCGATTTGTCAGTCGGTTCTGTTGCTGCCTTTGTTGGCGCCATTTCTGGAATATTAATTATCAACCATGATATGCCCGTCTTTTTGGCCGTTATTCTTTCCTTATTAGTAGGCGCAGTAATCGGTGCATGGCAAGGCTTCTGGGTTGCATATGTCAAGATTCCCGCCTTTATCGTCACACTTGCAGGGATGCTTCTGTTCAGAGGCTTGACGATGCTTGTCCTTAAAGGCAAGTCAGTTGCGCCATATCCACAGTCTTTCCAGGATATCAGCTCAGGCTTTATTCCTGATATTTTTGGCGGCAGCACCTTGCATATGCTCACAATCGTCGCGGGCATTGTCTTTTCAATTATTTATTTGCTGCTTGAAGTACGAAATCGCCGAACACAGCTTCGTTATGATTTTGAAGTTTCTTCAAAAGGACTGTTTATCACGAAAATAGCCGCTGTGATTGTTTTGATTAATGTGTTCACATATGTATTAGCAACATATGAAGGGATACCAATGATTCTAATTATCCTGATTGCTTTAGTTGCTATCTACAGCTTTGTGATGAAGAAAACTGTAATGGGCAGACATATTTATGCGATCGGCGGCAACGAAAAGGCTGCAAGTCTTTCTGGAATCAAAACAAAGAAAGCTACTTTCTGGGTGTTTGTGAATATGGGTGTTCTTGCTGCACTGTCTGGCTTGATTTTCGCAGCAAGGCTTAACGCTGCAACACCAAAAGCCGGGAACCTGTTCGAGCTGGATGCAATCGCAGCCTGCTTCATCGGCGGTGCGTCCGCATATGGCGGAATCGGCACAGTCGGCGGGGCCATTGTCGGCGGTCTTGTTATGGGTGTAATGAATAATGGTATGTCCATCATCGGCCTTGGGATCGACTGGCAGCAGGCCATTAAAGGACTTGTGCTGCTGATTGCGGTTGCTTTTGATATTTATAATAAGAATAAATTAGCATCGTAAATGCTTAAAACCCAAGCTCTAGTAGAGCTCGGGTTTTTGCTTTTATGAGTGATTATGCAAAGTCCTCTAACACTATTTTTCCTATTGTTTTTCCAGACTCGACTAAAGCATGTGCCTTCCTAATATTTTCAGCATGAATAGGAGACAATGTCTTCTTTAATGTTGTTTTAAAAACACCTATATCAATTAGCTCACTCAAATGGTTTAAAAGCTGTTGCTGTTTCTCCATATCTTCTGTTTCATACATAGATCGTGTGAACATAAACTCCCAAACAAATGTAGCACTTTTATTTTTTAACACATTTAAATCAAGAGGCTGGGCATTTTCTACAATGGAACAAATCATTCCTTGTGGTTTAATGGCATCTGCCATGGCTAGCCAATGCTGGTCAGTATTATTCAAGCATAGAAGAAATCAACATTTTCCATGCCATGCTGTTTCAATTGTTCCTGAAAGGAATGATGATGGTTCATAACAAAGTCTGCTCCCAGTTCTTTGACCCAATCGCTTGTACTTTGACGAGAGGCGGTGGCAATGACAGTAAGACCGGCCCATTTAGCAAGCTGAATCGCGATAGAACCAACTCCGCCAGCTCCGCCGATTATTAGAATGGTCTTTTGTTTGTTGTTTTCCTTGTCACTAGCTTCAATGGCTAATCTGTCGAATAAAGCTTCCCATGCTGTAATCGAGGTAAGCGGCAATGCTGCCGATTCGGCAAAAGTTAATGTGTGCGGTTTTTTGCCGACAATCCTTTCATCCACTAAATGGAATTCGCTGTAAGTTCCTGGACGGATAAGGCTACCGGAATAATAGACTTCATCACCGACTTGGAAATCGTGACAATCTTCTCCTGTTTCAACGACCACGCCACTTGCGTCCCAGCCAAGAATCTTTGGCTGTTCTTCTGTTTTTGATTTTGGGGAGCGCACCTTTACATCAACAGGATTTATCGATACAGCCTTGACCTTAACAAGCAAATCCCTTCCTGTTGCACGAGGCTTCGGCAGCTCTACATCAAACAAACTTTCTTCATCCTCAATAGGCAAATATTTTAATAGTCCAACAGCTTTCATACTAATGACAACTCCTTTAATCTTTGTTAATTGAAATTATAGGATGATAATCAAAATAATGTAAGAAGGCACATTTATGTTGTATAGTATCATTAATGTTACTAACTGTGAGGTGAGCTTTTATGCGAAACAGAAAAAGCGGGTATGGATGTCCAGAAGGATGTCCTGTCGAATCAACTCTTGATGTGATAGGGGGAAAGTGGAAGGGAGTAATTCTTTATTACCTCCTAGAAGATAAAAAACGATTTAATGAATTGCGGCGCCTGATGCCGGGAATTACTCAGAGAATCTTATCCCTCCAGCTAAGCGAGCTTGAAAAAGATGGAATTATTCACCGTGAGGTTTTTCCAGAGGTTCCTCCAAGAGTGGAATATTCCATGACAGAGTTTGGCAGAACATTAGAGCCAATTATCACCCAAATGAAGGACTGGGGCGATAAATACAAATCAAGAATCGAAAGCGTCAAAGAATAATAAAAGCGGGCAGAAAACCCCGCCCCCATCACTCCGGCAATACTTCCTCATAAAGAATCCGCGCCGTGATATCCTGTTCATAATTCCCAAAGCTTCTGCCGTAAAGGGTCAGGCCGCCAACTGTGCCTTCATCTGTGACAGCAAACTTCAACTTGATGTCAGGATGGTCTTGCAAACCGACATCCTCAATGGTTACATCAGAAATGCGGCAGCCATCAATAAATGTACCGCTTTTATTGATGCGCAAGAGCTTTAACAGCCCATACTGATTCAAGTGAGGCGGCCACCAGCTTGGGTTGCAGGCGCCTTTCGTTCCGCCGAAATCTCCTGGTGAATTCCAATAGCCCAGCTCGACATTATTTAAAGAAAAGAAGATATCAGAAGGCCAGTCATTATTATAGAAGGGCGCTTCTGAGCTGATTTCAAAAATGAATTGGATTTCTTTGAACTGTTGATTTTTCTTTAAATAGTTAGGAATTCGGTATTCTAGATAGCCTTTCTTCAGCCAGACGATATCGGCATGAATATGGTCAGGGTCGGCAAAGTAGCGGGGGTTGTCAAACTCGCCGATGATGCTGTCCTTTGTCGCAAGACCGCAGGTTGGATCTGCGGCATAATCACAGTAATGACCGACCTTTATTTCATATTCGTAAAAGTTCTCCACCCCCTTGTCCTGCAGCTCGATTGTGAGGACATCTTCATTTAAATAACAGATTTTCTGGATTCCATGCTTGCCCCCTGCAGTTGTTATGTCAATCAGCCCGCTTTCCTCGAGCTTTTTTATATGCATTGTTACCGCTCCGTTCGAGAGCTGGAGCTTTTGGGCGATGTCGTTTAAATTTAAACTTTGATTTCTTTGCAAAAGGGTTAAGATTTCAAGGCGGATTTCAGAGCTTAACGCTTTGTAAATATTTAAGCCAGACCGGAGATCTTTTATATGTATCATCGATATTACCTTCTTTCTAAATAGTAAGCAGGCTTGTTATTTGCCTGCCCGTTTTTGTTCATATTGAGTAAATGTTTTTAAGCTGATCCACATCATATAAAATGCCGGCACACTTGCGCCAAAGAGAATAATGCTTCCTGGAAAGGTAATAAACAGATAGACGATGACAAGGAGTCCGCCGACCAGCTTTAATCCTGCTAGCGGCATCGCCAAGGTGAACAGCAGCGCATTTTTAATGATATGAAGTCCTTTCAGCTCGTAATGAACATAAATAGAGAAGAAATGGAGAATGCTGCAGGCATACAGTAAAGCGATAAATAACACTGGAAAATAGAGATACTGCAAGAAAGGAATGGACGTATGCTGAAGCGCCAGTAAATCAGCATATAGAACAAGTCCGCCAAAGCTGAGCAGCATACCTAGCAGATTGCTTTTCATAAATTCCTGCTTAAAAACAGACAAAAAAGTCGCAAAAATCGGCATGTCTGTTTCGCCAAGGAGCCATTTCCGTGTCACTGCAAACAAGCTGACAGTGGCAGGGAAGACACCGAATATTACTAGACCCAGCAAAGAAAATACCATCCATAATAGATGAATATATAAAAAGCGCAGAATCCAGTTGGAGATAGAATAGATAGAATCAATGAGCACAGCTCTTTTCATAGAAGACACTCCTTTTCTTTTAATAAAATATAAAATAAGCAGCTGCTTCTCTTTCATGTTTATGTGAAGGAATCTATAAAAATATAAAAAAGCGGAAAAATCCTCCTATTTTCCTTTGCATAAGGAAAGAATATGTCAATTTGTAAGGGAGTAAAGGGAATTTCCCTTAAAATATTCCAAGTGATTACCGACTATTTTCACTTTATGACAGCGTTTTCCTAGACCATCTTCTTAATTATGAAAACGCATACATTTTTAAAGGGATGGCTTAATACTATGTAAATGTGTAAAACATTTTATGTTCTTTTAAAATAAACTGTTTTCCCAACAAGCTAAGAGGAGGAAAAAGGATGAAAAAGGGTCTTTTAGGAATGCTGGCTATCATTCTAGTAAGCTCCATGTTTTTAGCAGGCTGTAATAAGGGCAGTTCGGATAAAGGCTATTCGAACAGTGGAAAGGGAACAAAGATTGAATTGTGGACCTTCAACGAGCTTCATGAACAATATTATGAGCATATGGCGGACAAGTGGAATGAAGAAAATCCTGATGATCAAATCAGCATCAAGGCCACTACATATCCATATGAGGATTTGCATAACAAGCTGCTTGTTGCCTTGCAGTCAGGCAAAGGTGCCCCGGATATTTCTGATGTGGAAATCTCTAAATTCGGCAACTTCCTGAAAGGTGAACCGCAAATCCTGCCTTTAGATGATGTAATTGACCCAGAAAGAGAAAATATCGTGCAATCACGTCTTGATATTTACGCCAAAGACGGCAAGACATATGGAATTGACTTTCATGTCGGCGCTGCCGTTATTTATTACAATAAAGAAATTTTGGATAAAGCCGGAGTCAATCCAGATGACATAAAAACATGGGCTGATTACAAGGAAGCTGGCAAAACAGTCCTTGAGAAAACTGGCATTCCGATGACGACACTTGATATTGAAGATCAATGGTCGTTCTGGCCGCAGGTTGCTCAGCTTGAAGGAAAAGACGATCTTTTGAAGGAGAATGGCGAGGTTAACCTGACAGATCCGCGCATTGTGGAGGTGCTTCAATATGAACAGGATCTTGTTAAAGAAGGAATTGCGATTCCATCTCCAGGAAATGACCATCATTCTGAGGAATATTACGGCTTCATGAATAATGGTGGAGCAGCCTCTGTGTGGATGCCGATGTGGTATATGGGCAGATTCACTGATTATATGCCTGATTTGAAAGGGAAAATCGTCATCAAGCCAATGCCTGCTTGGTCTGAAGGAGCACCGCGTTCAGCAGGGATGGGCGGTACAGGCACTGTTGTGACAAACCAGTCTAAAGATCCAGATGTAGCGAAGAAATTCCTTGCTTATGCAAAGCTGTCGAAGGAAGGCAATATCGAAATCTGGAAGCAGCTTGGCTTTGACCCGATTCGTTCTGATGTATGGGATTTGCCGGAAGTCAATGAAGAGAATAAATTCACAGAATACTTCGGTCCCAATATTTTCGGCACATTGCTGGAAGTGAAGAATGAAATTGAAGGTGTCAATATTGGCGAAAGAACACCAGACGTCTCAAATGCTGTTAAGACAACGATTTTATTCCAGTCATTAGTCGAAATGAAAGATCCGAAGCAAGCGCTGGAGGAAGCAGCAAGCCAGATTAAATAAATCATCTTCAGGAGGCTTTGCCTCCTGATTCTAAAGGGGGGATCTTTACATGGAAGCAAGCAGCAGACAGTGCGGGAGGAAACAGAAGAAAAGAAGTCTCCTTTATTCTCAAAATGCAGCACCTTACTTTTTCATCTTTCCTTTCATTCTGTCTTTTTTCATCTTTTTTGCGTATCCCGTTGTCACGACGATTATCATGAGCTTTCAGGAAGTGCTGCCAGGGCAGACGACCTTTATCGGCTTAGACAACTATAAGGAATTATGGAATCCAACCTTTCTGACAGCCATCCGCAACAGCACTGTTTATACAATTTTGACATTAATTATCTTAATCCCAGTGCCGCTGATTCTTGCTGTGTTCCTTAATTCGAAGCTGATGTTTGCGAAGAACTTCTTTCGGTCTGTTACGTTCATTCCAGCACTCACATCTGTCGTTGTTGCAGGGATGATCTTCCGCTTAATCTTTGGCGGACAAGAGGGTGCATTGCTGAACTCTATTTTGATTAACTTTGGGATGGAGCCGAAAGCATGGCTGAACCATGGGGGCACAAGCATGTTTGTTCTTGTTGTGCTGGCAACATGGAAATGGATGGGCATCAATATCCTTTATTTCCTGGCAGGACTGCAAAATATCCCGCGGGAGTTGTATGAGTCGGCAGAGGTGGACGGTGCTTCAACATCACGGAAATTCTGGCATATTACCTTACCGCTGTTAAAGCCAATCAGTATTTATGTGTTTACCATCAGCATATACGGCGGTTTCTCGATGTTTGCTGAAAGCTATATGCTTTACGGAAGCAACAGGTCGCCTAATAATATCGGGCTGACAATTGTCGGCTATTTATACCAAAAAGGCATCGAGCAAAATAATCTCGGCTTCGGTTCTGCAGTCGGCATCGCTTTGCTTGTGATTACGCTGATTATTACGTTAATTCAGCTTAAATTCTTTGGAATGTTCAAAAAGGAGGAACAAGGATGAAAACGAAGAAAAAGCTGAAGCTGTCGTCCATCCTATTGATCCTGCTCTTTGTGGCAATCGGTATTTTCGCCTTATTTCCGCTGTTTGCGATTACACTCGGCTCCTTGAAGCCATCAACAGAAATTATGAGATACGGGCTCAATTTAAAGCTGCAGGCAGACCTGTTATCATTCGATAACTATTCTTATTTGTTCAACGGGGAAACAGACTATTTCATTTGGTATAAAAACAGCATAATCATCACCATTGCATCCACACTATCCTGCCTGCTTTTAACAAGCATGGTCGGCTACGGTCTTGCTGTCTATGACTTCAAGTTTAAGAACCTTGTGTTTGGACTCGTTTTAATTGTGATGATGATTCCTGTTGAAATCATTATGCTTCCATTATATAAGCTCACGATGAGCCTTGGCTTAATGGACACATTAGTCGGCGCCTTTCTGCCGTTTGTGGTTGCACCGATTCCAATTTTCTTCTTCCGCCAGTATGCGAGTGGGCTGCCTCGTGATTTGCTTGATGCAGCAAGGGTCGATGGCTGCACCGAAATCGGCATTTACTTCCGGGTGATGATGCCGTTAATGACACCAGCCTTTTCCTCGATGGCAATCCTGCAGGCATTAGGAAGCTGGAACAACTTCCTCTGGCCGTTGATTGTTTTACGATCAAGCGAAAATTTAACATTGCCGATCGGCTTATCTACATTGCTAACACCATACGGCAATAACTATGATGTGCTGATTGCCGGGTCTGTGATGGCGATATTCCCAGTGCTGATTCTGTATATTTTCTTCCAGCGCTACTTTATTGAAGGCATGACTGCCGGCGGTGTGAAGGGTTAACTTAAAAAAATGTGAAGGGAAGAAAGATATATGTACAAAAAAGCGAAGATGATTTTAGAAAAAGATTTTAAAATAGCTGAAGTCGATAACCGAATATACGGCTCCTTTATTGAGCATCTTGGCAGAGCCGTTTATGGGGGGATATTTGAGCCAGGTCATCCTGAAGCAGATGAAAAGGGGTTCCGCAAAGACGTAACAGGATTAATAAAAGAGCTGCAAGTGCCGCTAATTCGCTATCCTGGCGGCAACTTCGTATCAGGCTACAATTGGGAGGACGGTGTCGGGCCTGTTGAAAGCAGACCAAGCCGCCTTGAGCTTGCATGGCGTACAACAGAACCGAATGTCGTCGGCACAAATGAGTTCATGGAGTGGGCGAAGCAGGTTAATGCGGAGGTGAATATGGCCGTCAATCTTGGCACAAGAGGGATAGATGCAGCCAGAAACCTTGTCGAGTACTGCAATCATGACAGCGGCTCGTACTATAGTGATTTGCGCATAAGCCACGGCTATCGAGAGCCTCATAAAATTAAAACATGGTGTCTTGGCAATGAAATGGACGGTCCATGGCAAATCGGGCATAAAACAGCGGCAGAATATGGGCGCATTGCCCAAGAAGCGGCAAAGGTCATGAAATGGGTAGACCCGAATATTGAGCTTGTCGCCTGCGGCAGCTCAAACCGAAACATGCCGACATTTGCAGAATGGGAAGCAACGGTTTTGGATCATACGTATGACCATGTTGAATATATTTCCTTACATCAGTACTATGGCAACCATGATAATGACATCAGCAACTACTTGGCTCTGTCTCTGGAAATGGATGATTTTATTTCATCTGTCATCTCGATTGCAGATTATATTAAAGCAAAAAAACGGAGCAAAAAGAAAATCCATCTGTCCTTTGATGAGTGGAATGTATGGTATCACTCTAGAGAAGCAGATAAGCTGATTGAACCGTGGACAGTCGCACCGCCGCAGCTTGAGGATATTTATAATTTTGAGGATGCGCTGCTTGTCGGCTGTATGCTGATTACGATGCTAAAGCATGCCGACAGAGTAAAGATAGCCTGCCTTGCACAGCTTGTGAATGTCATTGCGCCAATCATGACAGAAGAGAATGGGCCTGCGTGGAAGCAGACAATTTTCTATCCATATATGCATACGTCCGTTTACGGCAGAGGTGTTGCCTTAAATCCAGTTATCTCCAGCCCTAAATATGACAGCAAGGACTTCACCGATGTGCCAACATTAGAATCAACAGCAGTATATAATGAGGAAAACGAAGAACTGACAATCTTTGCTGTCAACAGAGATCTTCAAGAAGGCTTGCTGCTTGAATGCGATCTGCGCAGCTTTGAAGGCTATAAAGTTATCGAGCATATTGTGTTAGAGAATGACGATATTAAACAAACGAATTCTGCTACAGCTGAAGCAGTGAAACCACATACTAATGGAGATGCTGCCATAAGCGGAGGACAGCTGGCTGCGATGCTGCCTAAGCTGTCATGGAACGTCATCCGCCTCGTAAAAGCATAATGGATAACAGCCATGCTAAATTTTTAGCATGGCTGTTTATGTAGAAGAAACTTAAATGTAAAAGTTAAGTAGCACAGGCCCCACCTACGCCTTATGCCATTGATAGCCACTCATGCTATCCACGCTATCTTTATCATAATGGACAAATATGAACAGAATACGGACATACTGTAAAAGGTATGTTAAAAAAATATGTCAACTATGTCTTTTTGTTCGAAAAACAATATATTCTGCCTGAAGCAGCAAAGCGATAAAGAAAATAGGGAAGGAGATAGCTACTAACCTTCTGTGCCAATCTAAATTTCGCTTCAGCAAGCCTCCAGAAAAAAGCATTTCTATTAATGAAAACAAGAATTGCATATTCACTCAACTCCTTTTTCTTAGTTTGCAATCTTCTGAAGCTGTTATACATAGCCCATAAAAAAAGCCCGAAACTCCGGGCTGTTATTTCAAGGCAAGAAGCGCCTGTTTACATGATTGGAAGAAACGAATATTCAAGTCATTGCCGTTCGTATAAGTAATCGTATCCTGTGCCATCTTAACCTGCACACCGCTGATAATCAGCTCTGTGCCCATTAAGCCAAGAATATCATTGATCATTTTGAGACCATTATGTACAACTTCATCATATTTCAATAAACCTTGCAAGTCGATAATGAAATAATCTTCCTTAGAATTGCCGACATATGTTGATATATCCTGAACAAGCTGTTCAAACCGATCCATTGTTAAATCGCCAATAAGCGGTAAAATAGATGTTTTTTCGTTAATGGAAATAATAGGAGTAGAAAGACTCGCTATTTGCTCTAAATATTGGTTGATAAGCTGCTCTGATTCTTTTCTGTCAGTAATATCTTTTTGAATGCCAACAAAAAAGAGCTTACTGTCGTCTCCAATGCGAATGGGAGAAAGCTCAAGCTCATTCCAGAACATTTCACCGTTTTTGCGATAGTTACGCAGCTGAACAACAATATGTTCTTCATTTCTAATCGCATCCCGCAATGCTGTTACTGATCCTTGCTTTTTATCATTTCCTTGTAAGAACCGGCAGTTTTTGCCGAGAATGTCTACGGCCGCATACCCCGTCAACCGTTCGAATCCTCTATTTACATAAATGATGGGGTTATCCAGTAAGCTTGGGTCTGTGATGACAATACCGGTTCCAACTCTTTCCACTGCTTCTCTGATAAAGCTGTCTCTAAACATGTCAGGATACTGATTTGATTGGATGTTATTCCCCTCCTCGAAAGTTAAATTCCATTTAATAATAATCATTATAACAAAATGGAAAAGACAATAACATCACAGACTCTTATAGATATGTTAAAATGACAAATGCAAGCAATATGTCACATTATTTTCCATTATTTTTAAAAATTATAAAATAGTGCTAAAAAACCTTTGCAATACTAAGAAAAAGTGTTACTATAATTGTACGTTATTAAGAACATTTTGTTAAGTAAAAATTAAAGTGTACATATTATTATTTTTTAGATAGAGAGAGAAGATTGGAGAGGTTAAAATGAAACAAGTAAAAAAAGCGATCATTCCAGCAGCAGGATTAGGAACAAGATTCCTGCCAGCAACAAAAGCAATGCCAAAGGAAATGCTGCCAATTGTTGATAAACCGACAATTCAGTATATCGTTGAAGAAGCAATCGCTTCTGGCATTGAAGACATCATCATCGTAACAGGAAAAGGCAAAAGAGCAATTGAAGATCATTTCGACTATGCTCATGAGCTGGAGCAAAATTTGCTTGAGAAGAAGAAGTTTGATCTTTTGGAGAAAGTTCAATACTCCTCCAATCTTGCTGATATCCACTATATTCGTCAAAAAGAGCCGAAAGGACTTGGCCATGCTGTTTGGTGTGCGAAAAGCTTTATCGGCAACGAGCCATTTGCTGTCCTGCTTGGTGATGATATCGTTCAAAGTGACACACCTTGCTTGAAGCAGCTGATTGACCAGTATGAAGAAACACTTTCACCTGTCATCGGCGTACAGACTGTTCCAGACAGTGAAACAGACCGTTACGGCATTGTTGACCCTATCGAGCAAGAAGGCAGACGCTATCAAGTAAAGAACTTTATTGAAAAGCCGAAGCGCGGAACAGCACCATCTAACCTGGCTATTATGGGCAGATACGTGCTGACACCAGAAATCTTCATGTTCTTAGAAAAGCAGCAAACAGGAGCTGGCGGTGAAATTCAGCTGACAGACGCTATCCAAGAGCTGAACCAAATTCAACGAGTATTTGCTTACGACTTTGCAGGCAGCCGCTATGATGTTGGTGAGAAGCTTGGCTTTGTGAAGACAACATTGGAATTTGCTCTGCAACAGGACGAAATGAAGCAAGAGCTGATTGATTATATGAAGCAATTGATGAAAAAGCATGATAATGCAGAAATCAAAATTCTTTAATTAGAGCTAAGAACAGGGCATTATGGATGTCCTGTTCTTTTTTGTTCTATAACGCTATTATTCCATAATTTTACTGTATAATAATTACAGTAGAAAGGTGGAGGGAAATGAGTAAGGATACAAAGCAAAATGAAAAGAAGGATTTCACTGATTCAAGCTGGTTTATTTTTGTAGTTGTTTTGGTGGCGGGTCTTATTAATGTTTTTATTATTAAATAAAAGATGAGGGAGTCGCATCTTCGTCTTTTTTTACAACAAAAAAAGACAGACGGAAGATTAGCCTCCGTCTGTCTTGTCGATTATTTCGCTTTTGTGACTGTTTTTTCTGTCACTTTGCTAGTGTTCCCAGCTTTGTCTTTTGCTGTTACAGCAAGCACTGTTTTTTCTTTTTGCTTTTTAACTTTAATCGAGTAGTTGCCTTTTTTATCTGCTTTCCCACTGGCAATAGCTTTTTTATTTACTGTGATAGTAACAGTTGCATTAGCTTCTGTGCTGCCTTTTACCTGTGTTGTAGCAGTTGTGACATTGTTAACCTTTGGAGCCTTTGGCGCTGTTTTATCAGCAACCGTGATTGTTTTGGCTTTGCTGACATTGCCAGCTTTATCCTTCGCTGTGATGCTCAGCTTCGTGCCGGCCTTTTGCTTTTTGATGGCGATAGAATAAGCGCCTTTACTGTCAGCTTTTCCACTCGCAACTGTCTTTTTGCCATCTTTAATGGTGATAGAAGCATTTGCTTCTGCTTTACCAGTTATTTTTGTGCTGTTATCGCCGACTGTGCCGCTGACGGAAGGTGCGCCAGGTGCTGTTTTATCAGCCACCGTAATGGTTTTAGCTTTGCTGACATTGCCAGCTTTATCTTTTGCTGTAATGCTCAGCTTCGTGCCAGCCTTTTGTTTTTTAATGGTGATAGCGTAAGCACCTTTGCTGTTCGCTTTCCCGCTGGCAACAGCTTTTTTGCCATCTTTAATTTCAATGGAAGCATTTGCTTCTGCTTTGCCTTCAATTTTTGTGCTCTTGTCACTGATTGTGCCAGTCACAGAAGGAGCAGCTGGCGGTGTGCTGTCGCCAACAGTGATAGTCGCAGCTTTGCTTGTCAGCTTCGCACCGTCTGTTGCTGTAATACTTAGCTTCGTGCCCATTTTTTGTTTAGCAATCTTAATAGAGAACTTACCTTTGCTGTCAGCTTTGCCTGTGCCGATTGATTTTTTACCAGCTTTAACGGTAATCGCTGCGAATTCCTCTGCTGTTCCTGTCACCTTCGTATCATTGTCACCAACTTTATTAACTTTCGGTGCATTAGGTGCTGTTGTGTCTTCAAGGACAGCTGTGCGGATCGTTGCTTTTGCTGGTGTTCCATTTACTGTCTTTTCAAATGTTACCTCCAAAATGCTGTCTGTTTTTTGCAGCGGAATTTCGATAGCGTAATTGCCATTTTTGTCTGCTGTTGCTTTTTTTACGTCCTTGCCGATTTTTACACTAACAGCAGTGCCGCTTTCAGCTGTGCCTTTAAGAGCATAGCTGCTGTTGTAAACATCAGCGACAGTTGCTTTCAGCAATGCTGTGCTGTATGCCCCGTAAACATCGAGTCTGCCCCAGCCGGAAACATAATCATAGCCTGGTGGGAGGCTGTCTCCTTCTTCGTAAATAATTTCGCCGTCCTCTGTGATTACTTCTACTATATCTTCAAACTTGTACGGGTTGTCCTGCTCTTCAAAAGCAATGTTTTTTGCTGTTTCTGTCAGGATTTTTTCGACTTGCACAGGCTTCAAGCTGCTGTTTAATGACAGAAGCAATCCTGCAGCTGCGGCAACATGCGGTGTTGCCATTGATGTACCGCTGTAGTAAGTAACATTACCGTTTGGCACAAGGCTTGGGATATTAGTGCCTGGTGCGACTAAATCAGTGCCGATACCATAGTTGGAATAATCGGAAACAATATCCATGTCATTAGTAGCGCCGACAGATGTAGCATACTTGCTTGATGCAGGATAGCCGACTTCTTCCATACCGTCATTCCCTGTCGCAGCAACGATAGTTACATTATGGTTGTACGCATACTGCATCATATATTCCAATGTTCTGCTGTAAGGTCCGCCAAGGCTCATGTTAATGACTTTAGCACCTTTATCAACAGCATATTTAATTCCTTTAGCGATTTGTTCTGTATCACCTGAGCCGCTTGCGTCCAGAACTTTTACAGGAAGAATCTTCGCATTAGCATGAACACCAGAAATCGAATAGCCGTTATCCATACCTGCTGCGATAATGCCGCTCACATGTGTTCCGTGACCGTTATCGTCAAGGGCATTATTATTGTTGCCAATATAGTTATAGCCTTCAGAAGCTAATACATTGCTGCTTAAGTCAGCAAGTGTGCTGTCCACACCTGTATCTACAACAGCAATTACCGTTTCACTGGGCTTAGCTGCTGTCAGCAAGGAATGAAGGGGACCGAACTGAATATCTGCACCGCTTGTTCCTTGTGTTTGGCCAGTGTTAGATAAAGACCATTGGTATGGATTAGAGACGTCATTTGTTGTCTTACCTAATGCCTTATATGTTTGAATTTGTTCTACATATTCAACTGCCGATGATTTTTTGACAGAGTTCACAATGCTGTTCTTTTGCTGTGTCGAATAGCTGTTGTCTTTTACTTCACTGCCAAGGTCGATTACATATAAATCATCAGCGATTTTATCTGAGTTATTTAAACCTTGGATTGTTTCACTTTGAGCTGCTTGTGCGCTTTTCTTGAAAGTTGATAGGCTTTTGCCTGATTTCAGTTTGACGATATACTTGTTGGAAGTATTCTTGTTAGAAATAGCTGTTGTAGAAGCTCCCAATTTATTAAATACAGTTGAGAGTGTTTTATCTTCTAAGTTGCTGATGTTGATTTTTGCTTCCGTCTTTTTCAGCTGTTCCTTCAATGTCTCAGGTGCAGCATCATAAGCATATTTGTACAAGCTGTTGATTGCTTTCACGTCTGCGCTTGTAAAGGTGTAAGTAGAGCTTGTGCCGTTTTTAAGCAATTCCGTGTAAATTGGCTTAAGCTGACGCAAGTTCTTTAACACATCACTGCGCATGCCTTCATCAAAAACGATTTTTGCACTTAAGAAAGGTGCCACCTTGTAGTATAAAGAAGACAGCTTTTTGCCTTCATCTGTTTGCGATAAAATCGAATCTCTGATTTCACGCAAGTCCTTCAAGATAGACAAACCATCCTTCTGCTCGCTAGTGCTCAATTCAACAGGGCATTCTTCCGCTGTTTCTGTTGAAGGCTCAAGCACTTCGCCTTTCACATTCAGTGTAAAGGAAGTATCAGCTTCGATAGGCTCTGCTTCTTCCGTTTCTTCACCTTCTGGTAATTCTTCTTCTGCTAGCTTCTCTTCTGAGACCTCTTCTTCTAAGACCTCTTCTTCATATGGATAATACTCAACCTTCACATAGTAAGAGCCAATCCATGCTAACGGAAAATGAATAACCGCTGGCGATTCGATAAAGCTGTAGCCTTGATACTGATCAAATGTGTTTTCAGCATTTGCATTTTCAAGACTAGAGTAAACGGAAACATTCATTTCCTCTGTTGAATCTAATGTGAATTCATAGTGCGAAAAGTTCTTAATGTCTTCTGCAGTCGGCGTGAATTTAAACCATTTAACATACTCTCCGTCTGCGAAGCTGTCTTCAATTAGCTTCCCGCTAACTCCAGTGTCTGCTTCATCTGCAGTCGAGGCTGCCGCTGCTGGAAGTGCTGTCCAATTGCTGACAACTAAAACAAAGGCTAGTAAAAAAGTAAAGATCGAACCAATGCGTTTTTTGCTTTTCATCACGTTCCCCCTAGGAAAATTAATAGATTACAAATCTATTAAAGCATGTTTTTGGGAGAAGTGTTAATAATATCTAGTAAAAATGGAAAAATTATTCAGTTATTCCTATTTGTTAAAAAAGTTCGTAGGCATTAAGTCTGGAAATAGGAAATGACAGAAATTTTCTACTATTTATGGTAAAATAAACATTATCTGTAAATAGGAGGAGAAGAAATGAACAAAAAACTGATTCTGCCAATCCTCACACTCGTGCTGGAGGCAGTTGCCACCTTCCTCGTCGCTTCGTTTTTTTCAATTCGCTTTATTGAAGTAATGTTTTTTACTGGACTTGTGTTTACACTGATCATTTTTACCTTTTCCAGCAGCGGCGGAGCATGGACAAGATTTATCGACAGCCAGACAAGTGCACAAACAGGCATTATGCTCGAAAAAGAGCCGTTTTATTTACGAATGAATCTTTCCCTTATCACATCTGCTGTGTATACAGCAATCGGACTTATTCTGTTTATCTTATTAATCGCAAAGGTGATTCCGCCTGCTTAACTTGTAATTAAAAGCCCTCAATTGGGCTTTTTTATAGTTTGCCTGTCTGAAAAACTGTTTTTCTTCTATATATAAGGTAAGAAAGGAGAGATGATGATGGCAAGAGGATTTGATTGTGCAACAAAGCTCAACACTAAATCAGCAAGTGCCTTAAAGAAAGAAGGATTTGACTATACGGCCCGCTATCTTGGGAACAGCTGGAAGACATTTGATAAAACAGAAGCAGAAGCCATCAGCAAGGCCGGCTTAAAGCTGATCAGCATCTTTCAGAAAAGCGCCGACAGAGCAGCCTATTTTACAGAGGCACAAGGCAAGGCTGATGGACTGGAGGCGGTGAAAGCGGCAAAGGCAGTCGGCCAGCCACCGGGAACAGCGATTTATTTCGCAGTTGACTTTGATGCCAGAAGCAGTGCTATGCCAAACATTCTAGCTTATTTCAATGGAGTCAAAAAAACATTCGAAACGTATAAGCTCGGCATTTACGGGTCCTATGCCGTCATGCTTGCAGTAAAGGGCAAGGCCGATTATTACTGGCAGACATATGCCTGGTCGAATGGAAAGATTGCTGACTTCATTCATATGCACCAATATGAAAACAATATTAAAGTCGCAGGGGTGCTGATAGACAGAAATGATGTTCGCAAAGAACCAGGGCACTGGAGTTCGACAGGAAAAAGCTCCGCCACTAAAAGCTTTGAGGTGAAAACAGAAACAGCTGCCTATTTAACAGCAGCAGATGCAAAGCTTGGCAAGCACAAAAAAGGGATTGTAAAGACTGGAAGCTACTATATTTTCAATGAATCAGAAGGAATGGTTAATGTCACGAAACAACAGGGAGTGCCAGGCTCATGGATTAACCCAAAAGCAAGTGGCTCAACAGAATACCATACTGTTGCAAAAGGAGACAGTCTTTCAAAGATTGCCCAACAATATGGCATAACCCTCGCCAATCTCCAAAATCTAAACCCGCAGATTAAGAATATCCATCTTATTTATCCAAACCAAAAAATTAAAGTAAAGTAGGGCAATGCTGCTCCCTAATCATAAGGGGGCTTATTTTTTTGTGAAATTTTTTCCAAGTAAGGCGAACAGCAATACATTTTCCCTCTGTTTTTAGTATGATAGAAGTAGATAAATAACAAGGAGGCGATATGGATGGAGAATAAGCAAGAAGAACTTCAAGTGACGATGAATGCTGCCGGAAAACATTTCTCAGAGGAGAAGTTCTGGGGAAAGCTCGCGAAGTTTGCCAAAAAGGCAGGCGCATCTGTCGTGTATGCAGTGCTGCTCTTGTATTTCACATTAAAGAAGCCAGAAGTGCCGGTTAAAGCGAAAACCACGATAATCGGGGCCTTAGGCTATTTCATTCTTCCCATTGATTTAATTCCAGATATGGCAGTCGGAATCGGATTTACAGATGACCTCGGAGCGTTAGGAATTGCACTGATTCAAGTAGCCATGTATATAGATGAAGATACAAAGCAAAAAGCAAAGCAGAAATTAGCAGACTGGTATGGAGGCAATGTCAGCACAAAAGAGATTGACGCTAAAATCGGCGGTTAACGATAGGTGCTAAGAAAGTTGTATGAACAGTGAAAGTAAATTATGGGTATTTCGACTGGTGTAAAATGAACCTTTTGGCATATGAAAACAGCTTTTTTCTTTTTTACAATAAAAGGATATTAGGTAATATATCGGATAATGAGGCTTTACATGTTCGAAATCCTTTGTGAAAAAGAGAGGAGAGTTTCGTGAAAATACTAGATGCTTCCAGTTTGCAAGATACAATGGAACAGAGGGCGAAGCATTATGATAAGCTTCGCGACCAGTTTACCGCACTACGAAAGGCCTTTCAGGAAATCATTGATTTAGACGACTTCGAAGGAAGAGGCGCCGAAGCAATCAAAGCCTTTTACCAAGGCCAAATCGAAGTAGTCGAAGCATGGCAGCGCCTGTTTGACAGACAAATCGCCTTTTTTGAAAGCGTCGGCGGCAAGCTCAGCGACAAGGATTTAGACGGCAACACAAGAGTAGAGACAGCCTTTCTGGAAGAAGATCTTGTCCAGAAAGAACGCCAAGCAGATGAAATGATAACCGAGCAGCGCCGCGCACTCGAAAACATCTTTCGGGATATCGATGATCTCGTCTCATTAGATGCCTTTTCCCGAGATAAATTCGATGATTTAATGATGGACGCAAGCAAAAAGCGCACAAAAACAATCGAAGCAGTCGAAGATACAGATCAAGAGCTCAAAGAAGAATATCTGACCTCAGAAGGGGAAGAAGCCTATGCCATTCAGCTGTTCAGTGCCTTGCTTGGCGCAACAAAACAAGGCAGCAGCATCTCCCCCATCCATTTCGACGCAGATGCCTATCAAGCAAGCGACATCTACAAGCTGAAAGGAGAGGCAGAAGCCGCCACCTTAAGCTACATTACATACAAAAAAGAAGAACAACAAGCAAGAGAAATCGCCGAACAGCCCACTTCCGAAAAAGTATGGGGCGGCATCAAAAGCTTTGTCGGCGAATTCACCGGCTATTATGATTACAAGCGCGCAGTCGAAGGCGTGGATCCCGTCACAGGCGAAAAGATGTCAACCGCACAGCGCTTAGCAGCAGGAGGTATGGCATTAGCCGGCTTCATTCCAGTCGTCGGCTGGGCAGGCAGAGCCGTCAAAGGCGGCAAAGGCATCTATTCGGCAACAAAAGGAATCAGCGCCGCCGAAAATGCCATGAGCACCTACAAAAACGTAAAAGCCTTCAGCACCCTAGAAAAAACCGAAATGGGCATCTACGGTCTCCTTTCCGCCAACGGCCTGTCCGAATACGTAACCGGCAAAGACATGTTCGGAAACGAACTCACAGACCAGCAGCGTCAAGCAAGCATAACCCAAAGCATTTTCGCAGGCCTACCATTTGTACCAGGTATGGCGAAAGAAGCCAACCGACTCGGCCAACAAGCCTTGAACTCAACCGTGCAGATTGGCAAGCAAGGAGCGGATGTTTCAAGAGCGTTTATGGATGATCTTGGACGTAGTCTTAATACTTCTCCTAATGCAGCGTTTGCGGGTGGGGTTGGTAATATGAATTCCTACTTGAAGGCTGAGAGCAGGGCTGATGTTGGGAAGGTTAGTGGGGATAAGAGCGAGTATTTGAGTATGTTGAGTGGGCGTGGTAGTGGGATTAAGAATAAAGAAGTTGTAAAAGAAGGTGGTGCAGATTATGTAATAGGCACATCTGGCACGACCACTCATGTTAAGGATACGGATTCTCATTATGATAAAATAAAGGAGCAAATTCAAGAGCGTTATAAACATTTTGTGGAGAATAAAAAACAAAATATACCACAGACCAGTAATGAGTTGCTACCAAATGAGTTGAATCATGGCAAATATGGAAAGTTACCTAATGAAATAGGCGACAATATAACAGGGCATCACATGCCATCCAATAAATATATGCAAGAAACATTTGGTATTAAAACTAGAGATAGTTATGCTATGTTCTTAGAACATCCTCATCCAGGACAGGGTGGTAGACATAGAAGAACATTTACTTATGGGTTGAGTAAAACAACAAGGGAAGAGGACTTCGATTTATATATGTCTTTGAAACCACGAGACACCTTAGCATTCGATATTAATGATTTAAGACGGATTCTTAAAGAAGATGGTTTATATAACCAAGAAACTAGAAAGAAGATTGAAGAATATATTAATTACTATAGAACGTATGAACATAATGATGTGAAGATATTTGATGAGCTTGAGTAATTGTGAGAGACGGAAGGGGAGGAAAACACAATGGCTACTTTTAAGGAAGAGATTTCTATTTTACATAAGATGCGTTTTCTTGAAAATGATGGAGATGATATTGAAGTTTTTGAAAATATTCTCAATGAATTATCAAAGCATGGAACGAATGAAATAATCCCTGAACTGTGTACTATTTTTGAAGATGATATCGCGGAACCATCAGCAGGTGATTATCTTATTGAAACCATTTTTTATATTTCCAAGAATAATGGTCTAGAAGAAGGGCTTAATAAATTAGCCATCAGCATTCCAAAAATGTTACCTCATGCAGAGTTTTGGGCCGAAAGAATTCATCTGACAATTTTAAATTCAAAGGACTTAGTGGAACCTTATATTAAGGCATTAGAAAATGTTAATAGCCCAACAACAAAAAAAAAGATTAATGACATTCTTGTTACTATAAAAGAAGAGGATCAAGATTTATATTTAGAAAAAGTTAATTTCATCTTAGCAAGATTAAGTTAGAAAAAGGAACAATACTAAGACATAACAGAAGTTAAAAATAATTATTGAAACAATAGGGAGATAATATAATGGAATTACCAAAAATTATTTTGGGTATACCTGGAAATTGGGAAACTAGAAGTGAATTTATAGAGGCTATGGCTAGAAAAGGTAATGGTTATGTATATATGGGTAATCATATTGGAAGCCTCGAAGCTCCAGGGGAATTCTTTGATGTAGAAATAAGTGAGTTTAACCCCTATGTAGCTGAAGCTTTTGAAATAGCAGGAAATGGATCATTTGATAAAGAAGACATAATCAGTCTGGAAAATCATAAAAGTATTGTTTATATTTTTGGAGAAGGAGGTTCTTTAGAAAAGGTTATAAAAATTATGGAGGTTGCAAGTGCAGTATTACATGCTGGTGGAGTGGCAGTAAATGTTGAATCTTCTGGAAGAGCTCGCACAAAAGCGGATTGGTTGGAAATAACGATGAGCAAAGATATTACAAGAATATTTACAGCGTTTGTTCAAATGTCTCGTGAAAACAATACATTCTACACTACTGGTATGCAGAGTTTCGGATACCCAGATGTTATTACAACTTCAGATACTATAACCGGTATAGAAGTCGAGACATTGTTTAGAGTATTTTGTTTATATAATCTTATAGAAAGACCGAAGATTACTAGTGGTGAAACATTTAGCTTGGATTCGGATTCCCCTATATACTTATTGAGGCAAGAAAGCTGTACAATATTTGAGGAAGATGACCTATTTTATAATCCATATGGGATGTGGAATCTAGTTTCTCACCAATGACCAAAAAATTAACACTCAAATACTTCAGCACTTGCTTGTATGATGCAGCAAGTGCTTTTAACATTACTGACTTTTCTTTTTTTGAGGTGTAATATGGATTTTAACCCTGAATAGCAGGTTTGAGCATATAAAGGAAATAAAAGATGGATAATCCAGATAGTTTCAAAGACTAACTAATGAAATTTTTCAAGGAATGGAAGGTGATTGAGTATGGAACTAGAAATGAATAGACTCTATAGAGAGATAGCTGAAACGGTTAATGGTTTAATTCCGGAAGAGTGGGCTAAGTGTTATTTTTATGCTCAAATATCAGAAACTGGTGGAGGAACTTATTTTTTCTATAATACCCCTGATAGTGAGCAAGTGTATAATTACAGCTTACAAATTCCTTGTAAATATGACATCGATGAAGAGGAATTCGAGAAGAAAGAAGATATTTTGTATAAATTGAGTAAGAAACTAAGGAATGCTTTTAAGGATAATCAGCAAGAACTTTGGTACTCTTTTACAATGTCCCTAAAGAATAATGGTGAATTTAAGATACATTACGATTATACAAATTGGTTCGATACGGACTATAGTTTTAGTGACCAAATGATTATTTGGAAAAATAAGTACTTAGGCAATGTACCAGAAGAAAATAGTAAAGCTTTAATTAATAAGTATCTTCAAGACTTTCCGAATAATCCTATCTAACAATACGGTCTCTATTAGGCAGTGGAAACAGATATAGCCTTGGGGGAATAATTTATAAAAGGATATAATCATATTTCGAAAGATGAGTGTTACTAATTACGTTTAGTTGGGAGTGACATCATGGGAAATCCAGGTGTTATGTCGTTATGGATAGGTAATTTTAAAACAAAAAATAATCTAAAAGAATATATTGAAATTAAGTTTGATGAAGTTGGAGATAGAATTCAATCAGAATTTATGAACGATTTTGGTATGGATTTTACTAGCTATAACCAAGATCTTTTAGAAATCTCTTTTAGAGCGGTTCCAACTGCATCGTTGACTACCCTTTTAAGTGGATCTTCTTATGAATCTGTAATTTTATTGCAATTTGTTGAACATTATGGGGAAGTATTTTCAGAAACCTATGATTCTGTCATTAAATTATAGGATTTCGAATACGAAGGGAATATCGATAAAGTTAAATTTAAGGATGGAAATTTAACTTATTTAGGTTCCGTTTATTATGAGGAGTAGGATAATTCAGGTAGATTGGAAATTTGCTGATTATATAAAAGGAGAATGTCTAAAAATATAAAAAATATCTAAAGTCTGTGCCACATGAATGGGCAGATTCTCCGTAATTAATAGACTAGGAAGTGTTGAATATATAACAAAGTGCTTAAGTTCATTTAATGCAATTGATGCCGTAGGTGAGCTAACAAAAGAAGAAATTAATGATTTAGTAAATAACATGAACCTTTTCTTTTAGAATAATAAAAAGGAATGATCTTATTGGATAAAATAGATTTTCTTAAACAATATAGAAAGAGTATTGAGTTTGTATCTGACAAAGACTTGTTGCATATTGAAAACGGAAAAATACCGGAAAAATGGCTAGAGATCTTTCAAGAAGCAGATGAATTTATTCAAAAGGATAAATTAATAGCTTTATGGAAAAGTGTTTGTGAGAAGGAATTAAGCAATACAATTTCATACATAAAAGAAAATTTAGTGGAACTTGAATTAATTATAGACAATGGAAAATATGCAGTACTTTACAGTATTAAAAGTGAAGATGAAGAAATTCACTATTATGAAGGCGGTATTTCAACAAAGTCAGTACTAAATGATTGGGTAGCATTCCCAGAAGTGATTAAGGCGTTTTATGAAGAGTTACATAATGGCTTCTATTATTTCACAAGTAGTGCTATGGGACTTGTGCCACTTGAGCACGTTACTTGTTTTGATGATTATGAATGGGGAATACTTGAGGAATTAGATGAACCATTAGGGATTAATATGGAAAAGACTTATGGTTTTTTTCAGAATGGCATGGGAGGCTATGTTGCTATAGATTTAGACAACAATAATGATGACACAGCAACACTGTGGTTTACTAATGATCAGCCAGAATATAATGTGAGTTTTTGGGACGTTGTTGATGAATGGATTGTGATTGGGATGCAAGATAATTAAAAAAGCTTCCTAATAATTTAATTTAATTGCATTGTAGATTTTTGTTTAAGGGGTCAGCATACAAAACAAATGAATTCTATTTTCGATATTTACAGTGAATATAATAGAGACCGTTGTTACTAATGAAATAGTATTCTCTGTAATCAATAAATCAGATGAAAGATATCCAGTTGGTAGAGATGCTTTGGATAAGTGCTGGCTTTGGGTAGAATCTGGGGCAGTAACAGGAGATGAGCTGTATGAGCTTATTGATAATGCTGACTATACAGGCATCTCGGAATATATGGAGGAAGAAGAAAACTTAAACATTGCTTTGATGTGGTCTCTGTTAGTTGATACTGTTGCTTATACAGCATGGGCAGCCTACAAACGAGAAGAAGTAAAATATTTACCGCAAGCACTGAAGGCTTTGCCGCTGATAGTATCACAATTATTTTAAACAGTGCGGTTGAAAATGATTTAATCCTAATAGAAGAGGCTGAGCAAATGAAGCTAGCTCTAACTGTTACCAACTTCACTGACACAGATAAAGTAGATAGACAAGATTTCTTAAAGCTAATCTTCAGTTAATAGACTATAAAAGAAAGATAGCTACAGAACGGAGGAGACAAATGTGGAGCGGCAGGAGAGCCATATATAAATAAGGGAATGGAGTTTGAATATATACAAAAGATAACATAACATTTCAATTAATTGTTAGAGACCCTGCCTCAGCACCTGCAGACTTTGAACTCAATGAAAATGAAACTACGAGAAGCTTGTAAAAAGAGAGGAAATCAGTAGTTTATATTATCTTAATCAGTATGCAAAGTATAAAGGCCATACCTTTCCAATCTGGGAGATGAAAGAAAATCAATTATTACTAGGCGAAGGAGATTTCTTTATTGCTAAGGAAGTGGGCTTTCTGCCATCTGAACTGCCTTGGGAAAGAGGGTGTATAAGAAGTGGGTTTTGAGGAATGATGTGGAGGATGTTTGAGAGGAGAGAACACTGCTTGAATAAGTCACATAGTAACCCATGCTAAAGTATTGGTTTCGCTCTAGCCTTAAGTTTATGGTTCTCTTACGCAAAAAAAAGACCTTACCTAGAAGGTAAGGCTTAAAAGTTATTAAGAACTTCCTTATTGTATAGGAAGAAACTATGTCTGTCATGTGAAAATTTTAACAAATATGACTAGTTTTTATTAGAAAAACTAGTCGTTTAGGCTGGGAAAAATTTTTATTAAATCTATATTATCATTTGACGATATATAAGTGTAAGTTCCCCCATCACACAAATAGTACCCCAAACCCTAAACTATTGTGTTGATGTGGAGTTTCTTTTCTAGCCTTAAGAGCCCGATGTCCAATGGTGCTTTTAGGGTCTTTTTTATGTTTAAGGGTAAATAATGTGAAGCTTTATAAACAGTTGTTTGTCTTCTCTGTAATAGATGTTAACAAGATGTAATGAGCTGTTAATGGAAAAACTATCATTATACTGTTAATATATCCATATATCTTTCCAATCAGACAAAGGCAAACCATCTTGAAAAAATAGGACGCAAAGTCACAGGTCTAAGGAAATCTATGATGGCTGGACTACCTCGATTGAAAATCATCAAGGGAGTGCTAACATGTTTTTCAAAGCAATTATTTGCCTATGTAAACGTAGGCATAAGTTCAGTTACTATACTGATAAGTGTGTTCGATGTGGAAAGAAAAGAAAGCTCGAAAACTAACCATATTGTCCTTCTTATCTTGAGAAGGGCTTTTTTGTTTTATATAATCTGGAATTACTTACCTCTTTACCATTATAGATTCTGGTAATATAATACCAATTATAGGTCTTATTTCCTATCCGAGGTATCTTGTTATACTCACACACCGACAGATACCTTGGTTCTTTTAACCATACAACACAGTAAAGCCCTTATCTCATTGATAAGGGCTCTCTGTGTTAGGAAGAAGATTCATCTTGATAAAGCCTTCGCAAAGATTCCCTCTTAAAATGAGAAACATTAGGTTTTGACTCGGAATGCTGCAACAGTTCTGTATATACCTCAAACGGCTTTTCATCCAAGTTATCAATTAAATCGTCGAGATTTTCCTTCACGATTACAGCAAACGTAACATCAGTATGCTCCTTGAATTCAACTAAACTGACACCAATATGCTCTAACACTTCTGTATCCTCTTCACCAAGTGGCTCTGCGATAATTGCCTGCACTTTTATTAGATTATCAGATGCCTCAAACTCTTCTGGGTTAGCTTTATATACTGCTTCTAAGAAAGGATAATCTGATAACCGGGTTTTCCTCTTGCAGTCTTCTATAACAAGAAAGCCAATTACATAATTCCATCCATCTGTTTTTGTTTGCATAAGTCTAAAGATTTCGAAGTCTTTCATTCTTAGTTCGCCAATTAGGTATACTTCTGGCATTTTCAATATGTCACGCCTTCTTTCTTCGTTAATATAGGTATAAGCTAATTAGAAGGGAAACTATTTTCCCTTATCAATCGTAATAAAGCTACAGACTTCTATAGATTTGCTAATAAAGCTCGAAAGGTTACTTTTGGCAAAAATAATGTGGGTTGCATATCAACGCTGCTGAGTTTCTTTTCCTTAAGGTCATTATATATGCATAAATACCGAAAGGAAATGATATCCAATGAACATCCAAGTATTTATAGTAAATGCTTTTACAAAAAACAAATCAGGAGGCAATCCCGCAGGTGTTGTAGTGGATGGAGATGGACTGAGTGCAGAAGACATGCAGTACATTGCTTCTGAAATGGGTCTGTCTGAAACAGCCTTTATTCAAAGTTCTTCTGCAGCAGACTATAAAATTAAATACTTTACACCGGTGTCTGAGGTGGACTTATGCGGCCATGCAACAATTGCTTCTTTTGCGTTATTAGTGCAAAGAAAGGCTGTCAGCAAAAACAATTTTACAATTGAAACGAAAGCAGGCATCCTGCCAGTTCGGATAGAAGGGGAGAAGGTTTTTCTAACACAAAATAATCCTCAATTTGGGCAGGAGCTGGACAAAAAGGAAATTGCCGAGTCACTGCATATAAATGAGGCGGATATCATGACAACTCTTCCTATTAAGATAGTCTCAACAGGATTAAAGGATATCATAATTCCAGTCAAAAATAATCAAGTGCTTCAAACGCTTCAACCAGATTTTAATAGAATGAAAGAAATAAGCGCCAAGCTGGAAGTAGTCGGTTATCATGTCTTTACTTTAGATACAGATTCTGGAGTTGATGCCTTCTGCCGTAATTTTGCACCGCTATATGACATCAATGAGGAAAGCGCAACAGGCACGGCAAGTGGAGCGTTAACAGGCTATCTTTATAAACATAATGTAGTGAAGCCAGGCGCCACAAGCCTTATTTTTGAACAAGGACATGCGATGAATGCCCCATCAGAAATTATCTCTCATGTTAAGGTTGATGCTAATAATAATGTGGAAGCATTGGAAGTTGGTGGAGAGGGAATGTATATATCTACTAAATTGACCGAATTATCATAAGAAAAGGAGGGAGCACTTCTCCCTCCTAAGCTTTAAAGTCCTGAGGATACACAGTCTGGAAATGATTCAGCAAGGAAGGTAGATGCTTCTGGAACTCAAGGCAAATTTGCTGTCCTGCAGGATATGGATATATGGTTTTATTGCAGAAGGCACATACATCCTTTTCTTTAAAGATATGCATCACATTCAAAGGGAAAGGTCTTTTCTTATTACCCACAAGAAACTGATATAAATGATCATTAAGGCGAAAGTTTATCTGATAGCCATCAAAGGAGCTCAAGTGGCTGATTTTAACATCTTTATATGATAAGCCTCTGACATTCAGCATAAGTACATCTCCGTTCGTTAATATAGGTCATAACTTATTTTCACTATAACACCCATAGAAAGCGCATTCAATTATTCTGTTCCAAAACATTATCTTTGCACTATTGAAAGGTATTTTCATCTAGGAGATAGAATAACAAATTTATGAGGAAATAATCGATTGATTTAAGGAGTGTGAAGAGAAATGACAGCTAACATCAGTACAAGGGGAAGAGTATTAGGTATCGCTTATAATGTTATCCCAACAGCAGATATGGAAAGAGCTGCCGAGTGGTGGACAGAAAACTTCGGCTTTAATGCAAGACACCATCAAGAAGATTCCGTCAGTTTATTTCGAGACGAACGACCTATCCTGCATCTTATACAAAGTGATGACATGTCTCGTGCACACTTTCGTGTAGAAGGCAGAAAACGCTGGATCATCACCTTCTTCACCGACGATATTGAATTCCTTCATAAAAGGCTGTTAGCAAAAGGAGTACTGGTGAGCGAAATCAGCTATGAAGGACATAATGGAAACTTTTTCACAATGGAGGATTTGGACGGGAATTTATTTGATGTGTGGGAGCATCGGGAGGTTGAGTTAGTTTATTAAAATGTAAGAAAAAAACGCCGTTTAATAAGCGGCGTTTTGACTAATTATAACTTGAATCTTTCCATTGTATCATTAAGTTCCTTAGACATCTCATTCAGCTCATTTATCAAACAGCCCACTTGTTCATTAGTTGCAGTTTGATTTTGAGAAGCAGAGGCTACAGCATTAACATGGTCAACATTTTCACTTGCAATAGCGGCTAGTTCATCAGCTGAGGCAGTGATTTCCTCAACACTAGCAGATAGTTCTTCAGATGTAGCAGAGATATCTTGAATCTGTGCGACGATGTTCTCGATAGAAGCTAGAATGTTTTTAAAAGCTAAACCAGCATTATTAGCTGCAAATAAGCTGCTTTCCATCTCACTTTTACTTTTAATAGTTGAAGTGACTGCTGTTTCTGTATCATGTTTAACTGCTGCAATCAAATCAGCAATTTCCTCTGCAGATGCTTTAGAGTTCTCTGCAAGCTTTCTAACCTCTGTTGCAACCACAGCAAATCCTTTCCCATGTTCGCCAGCTCTTGCAGCTTCAATTGTCGCATTAAGAGCAAGCAGGTTCGTCTGCTCTGCAATATTAGTGATAACCTCTGATATTGCTCCAATTCTATTTGTTCTTTCTCCGAGACCTTCCATAACGGAAACTGTTTCCGTAACAGTACTATTTAAGCCCTTTAACTCATCCAAAGTTTCTTGAATAACTTTATTACCTTCACTTGCTGCGTCATTAACACGGACTGAGTAGTCGGCAACTGAAGAGGAGGAGCTTGCAATAAGCTCAATACCTTTTGCACCTTCAGACATCGTTGCAGCCATGTCATTAGCTGTATTCTTTTGAAGCATGGAACCGATAGATACTTGTTCAAAAGACTCAAGAATTCCACCTGATTGGGCCTCCAAATCCTGTCTTGCTCCAAGCAGCTGACTTGAAGTGTCCAACAATCTTCCTTCTGTTGTTTTAATGCGGTCAATCATGCCTACTAAGCTTGCGACCATCATATTCACAGCATTAGCAAGCTGCGAGAATTCATCCTTACTATTGATAGAAAGTGGTTCTCCAGATAAATCATTATTACTAATTTGAGTAAGTCTTCCTTCAATTACTTTGATTGGTTTTACGACAGTGTAAATCATCCATGCAGCCACAGCTAACACAATCACTGCAGTTAAAACAGCCATTACCATAAATACATTCTTCTGGGCATGGTTTTCCGAGATGATGCTATCACTTGTTTTAAATAATTGCCCATCAACTGTATCCTTTATCTTATCCCAAGCATCCATAGCATCTGACGACCACACTTGGCAATATTGCTCCATTAATGGTATTGCAGCATCAAAACCCCCTTCATCGTAAGCAGGAATAACTTGATCTGTAATGAGGTTCTCCCATTTTGCCGTTTTCGCAACAGCATCAGCAAAATCTGCATTATCCCCTAATATTTCTTTCATTTCATCCATTAACAAGTCAGCTTCCTCTGTTTTCTGAGCAAACTGCGTTTTATATTTTTCATTTCCATATAACACATAACCACGAGCGATAATAACACGTTCCGCAACATTTTCCTCCAGGTTATTTGCCAAAGAAACAAGTCTATAATCTGTATCAATTAATGTTGCCATCTGATTATCAGCACGATCATTTCCCCAATAACCAACAAAAGCAAACCCAATAATAAACAATAATATCGCACCGAACCCAATAAACACTTTTCTTTTAATTCCCATTTTTGCCCCTCGCAATAACTTTAATTTATATTTTTTGATGTAAAGAATTTTTAAACTGAAATATATTTGTATAAAAAACGTCCTTGACAGTAACGCTTCAAAGAACATGAATAAGCTTATTGCTGTGAAATAAGTCCTGATAATCACCCCGTTATTATTAAAGTAGAAAAAGAGAATATCATAACGGTGACTAAATACCCAAGTGTTTCGACCTATAAACCTAAATTTAATAATTTTTTATAGAAAAATTTATTAATTACAATTCAAGTAGGAGTATCACGGGAAGTTGAGCAAAAAATTATATTTGTGTAACATTGCAGTCTTCTGAAAAAGATAGTATATCTTTATATAATCCTAGTTTAAATTATTGTATAAATATTTATATATAATAGAAGAAACTAGGAAACGTTTACATTTAGTGGTACTTATTTATATATTTTTGATGTATTAAGAAAAAACAAAGGGATTAGCGATATATATGCTTATTTATAGAGTGAGTCAAAAAAAAATATATAAGAGCTGGGAGAATGCTGGTATTGTTAGTATAATAAATTAAGAATGAAAGGAGAGGTACATACAAAATGATTGATATTCATTGTCATATATTGCCTGGTATCGATGATGGTGCCAAAACTATAGAAGATAGCTTAGAGATGGCGAAAGTTGCGGTTGATGAAGGAATAAAAACAATTATTGCCACGCCTCATCATAAAAATAATCAGTTCAATAATAGAAAAGAAGATATACTCCAACATGTCGAGTATTTAAATAAGGTTTATAAACAAAATAGTGTTCCGATTACCATCCTGCCTGGACAAGAGGTACGTATCTTTGGAGAAGTTTTAGAAGAGTATAAGAAAGGGGAAATACTTACTCTTAATCATACAAAGTATCTTTTTATTGAATTTCCATCTTCCTCGGTACCTAGGTATGCTGAAAGGTTATTGTATGATATTTTAACTCAAGGAATTATCCCTGTTATTGTTCACCCAGAGCGAAATAAGGAACTTCAAGAGAAAACGGATATTTTGTATAAACTAGTTCAAAACGGGGCACTCACTCAAGTAACTGGTGCAAGTGTCTGTGGTTATTTTGGTAAACGGATAAAGGAGTTTTCTGAACAACTAATTGAAGCAAATCTAACTCATTTTATTGCATCAGATGCCCACAATACTACAACACGAACCTTTAAAATGAGCCAAGCATACGATGAAATTGAGAAGAAATTTGGATTAGATTATGTTTACTTATTTTTAGATAATGCTGAGTTGTTAATTGAAGATAAAAATATAAATAAAATAATGCCTCAACCCTTTAGAAAGAAAAAGAAGTTTTTGGGGATATTTTAACAACTACATCCCCGAAAACATCTAATATAATTTATTATTTCTCAGCTAATTTCTCATTCCTTAAGTTTGTGTACTATAGGTCTATTTAATTATTCGCGTTGCGTTCTTATTTAATAATCACTTTTAGTAATGGTTCCTTGTGAAATTTATATGGAAACAATCATCTATTATGATTTAGTTTAATCTTAATAATAATATAATTTAGTGAATAATTGATTTGAATCTCATCGCTCTTTGGTTATTTTAATATTATTTGTTTAGTTGAATTTATTATGAAAAGCAAAGGAGGGAGTTATGCAACGAAAAAATGAATAAAGGAAAAAACTACCTATTTACGGGGATAGGTAGACGATGCTATTATAACTATTGTGCGTTATAAAGAACTCGCACAAAAGATTATTAGTATTTTTTATCAGCTTATAATAATACAGAACACTTATGGTGTAAATTAATACGCAGTGATTTTATTTCCTTTGTGAGTAGTCGATTTAGATTGAATGAATATATAGTAATTGTTTTTTTTACCAAAAAAAATTGGTACCTGGTAAATATAAAGAATAAATGTCATTACCAACTTTCCGTTAGTAATGGTTAAGTTAAGCTTGTTTCGGTTTATGAGAATATATGTTAGAACTAATTATTGTTCTTCATTAAATTTATTTACGTACATAGAATTAATATATTATTTTGAAGATTGTTACTTATATACATAGGGAATTACTCCCTAAATTTAAAAAAGGACTTTTAATAATGTAAATTACTTGGTAAAGTAGATTTCGGAGATAATAGTGTGCATTATTAAATAAAAGATATTACATAAAAAGTCAATTCCTGCAATGGTTGGTATATGTTATAATTATGAATGGTTTTTATTTTTTTTTAGGAGGAAATCATGGAAGAAATTAGTTTAAAGGATTTATTTCAAACATTAAGAAAAAGAGTTGCATTAATATTTTCCATTACATTATTAGCCATCATTATAAGCGGAGTTGTAAGTTACTTCGTTCTAACACCTGAGTATAAATCTTCAACGCAAATTCTTGTTAATCAAGCAGAAGATAGTGAAAGTATTTATAATACTAACCAAGTGCAAACAAATATTCAATTAATAAATACTTACAGCGTTATAATTAAGAGCGCTGCAATATTAAATGATGTACGTAATGACCTTAATTTAGATATGAGTATAGCAGTCTTAAATAGTAAAATTACTGTTGAAAGTGCACAAAATTCGCAAATTATGACAGTGTCTGTTACAGATTCTAATCCAGCATTAGCGTTAGACATTGCTAATAAAACAGCAGAAGTATTTGAAGAACAAATTAAGGAACTAATGAAAGTCGATAATGTAAGTATACTGCCACTAGCAGACGAGCAAGAAAACCAATCACCAGTGAGTCCAAATCCACCTTTAAATATCGTGATTGCTGCATTAATAGGTTTAGTAATTGGAGTAGTTCTAGCATTCATATTAGAATACTTAGATAACACTATTAAAACAGAACAAGACATTGAAAAATTACTAGACTTGCCAGTATTGGGATCAATTACAAATATTAATGATAGTAAAGAAGCAAGAATAAGAGGTAACATTGTAAGTAAAAGAGGTGATATAGTTGCTAATAAATAAAAAAACAAACAAAAAGCGGTTATTAGATAGTAGAAGAAAAGTTATAGCTCAATATGACCCTAAATCACCAATATCTGAACAATATCGAACTATTAGAACAAATATCTTGTTCTCTAGTGTGGATGAAGAGATTAGAACTATAATGATAACATCAACAGGTCCAGGAGAAGGTAAATCAACGACAGCGGCAAACTTGGCAGTTGTATTTGCGCAGCAAGGTAAAACTGTGCTGCTAGTGGATGCAGACTTAAGGAAACCTACTGTCCATTATACATTTAATACCATTAATACATCAGGTTTAACATCAGTTCTAACAAGCCAAATCTCTTTAATGGAAGCAGTTCAGGCATATGATGAAAAAAATTTATTTATTCTACCAAGTGGACCAATCCCTCCAAATCCATCTGAGCTATTAAGTTCGCGTGCGATGAAAAACTTTATGGACCAAGCCCTTGAAGAATTTGATATTGTGCTTTTTGATACCCCGCCAGTATTAGCGGTAACAGACGCACAAATTCTAGCAAATATATGTCAAGGTAGTTTGTTGGTTGTGAGTAGTGGATCTACTGAGAAAGAATCTTTAATGAAAGCAAAAGAACTCTTGTCAGCTTCAAATGGAAAAATTTTAGGGGTTGTTTTGAATAACAAAAAGTTAGATAAACATAATAATTATTATTATTATGGTACTAACTAAAGAATAGGTTGAATAAAAAGTTATTAATGTTTTTTATAAGTTAGGTGTGTAAGAAGAATGAATGGTAAATATTCCGAATTTAAAAAAGGAGGAAATACATTTTTGTATGATTATCATTTCTATAAGCAATATGAACATTCATCTTGCACACTAACTTTGTCGGGCTAACGGATATAATTATATAAATGTACATAACAAGTCTTTCTTTTATATATAATTTTATTAGTTCAAAATAACTGATTTCTAGATATAAATTAGATAACATAGGTATTTATAATTATGGTTGTAATAAAAAAATGAAATATACTCTGTCAGAAAAATTTCTGTATAGTTAAAAGACTTTTTAGAGTTTTTTAGAGGTGTGAAATGTTGTATATATTATTAGGTTTCTTTTATTCTTTTTTAGCGGTCTTAAATCCATTTATTCAAGTGTTTTTCCTTTCAAAATATGGAGCCCTACTTTTTCTCTCTATTTTTAGTAGTTTGTTGATATTATTGAAGCTATCAAAAATGAATGAGTTTGAAAAAAGAATTTTCAACTCAACATTAATAATGTTTTTAATATTTTTTATTCCCTCTTTATATATGTTTCTATATAGTTCTCCTATTGGATTTAGCATAGAAAAAACTGCTAGGGTTCTGCTATTTGCTCCTCTTTTTCTATTAATCGTTATAAAAAGATTTGATTATAGAAATTACTTTATATTTTTTTCTTTAGTTTTTTCATTTATTGCCTTAATACAAATGGCACAACTAACTGAAACAGGAAGGGTTACTAGTCTTTTTTATCATTCCAATTTTTATTCTATATACATAGTAATATTAATAATTTTTTTGCTTGAAAAAATTGTTTTCACTAAGAGTAAGAGAATAAAAATTTTTTATTCAGCTTATATTTTATTAAATATAATTATTGTTTTACTGGGCACCGGTTCAAGAACATCATTCGCAATAATAATTATGTTAATACTTTACTCAATTATAAGTTGGAGTAAGAACAAGTTGAAAAGTTTATTCTATTTTTTAGGAATGATTTTAAGTAGTGTGGTTTTATTTATTATTTTTAAAGATAGACTTTTTGAAACGAGAATATTTAATTTGTCATATGGAAATGTATATTCAAATCAAGAGGATTCATTTACTTGGAGGATTGGTAGATGGGAATCTGGAATTGAAGGGTGGTTAAATACTCCTTTTATTACAAAAATATTCGGTACAGGTTGGGAAACTAGTGCCTATCTTGATAAGTCATATTATGGATATGCAATGCATAATGAATATCTAAGAATGCTAATGGAGTTCGGTGGTGTAGGTTTTCTTGTGTTTTTATTCGTAATAATTAGTTTATTTGTAATAGGCATAAGAAATTTTAGGAAACAAGGGAATTTCTCTTTAACATTAATAATGATTACAATATTAATAAGTTGTTTCACAGAAAATATATTTATAGCTTCTGAGTCATTTGCTGCCTTAATTTTAAGCATAGCTGTTTGTTTAGGCATAATTCTAAATAATTCTGACAAAGATTTAAAATTATCAAGGTAGCTTATAATAATTCCTTTCCTTAGGTATTAATTAAATAACTTTTAAGGAGTGTGGGTGTTTTGGAGAATGGAAAACAAAATGTATTGTTTGTTAATGATGTAGATAGTGAAAAAAGAGTTTATTTATATATCAAAAGGATTTTAGATATTGCTTGTTCAATAATTGGTTTAGTTTTTTTAAGTTGGCTATTTGTAGTTATTGCTTTAATTATAAAAATTGAAGATCCAAAGGGAAAGGTATTTTTCAAGCAGATTAGGATAGGTAAAGATGGAAAAAAATTCAATATGTATAAATTTCGTTCAATGGTGGTTAATGCGGAAGAAAAGCTTAAAGAGTTAATGGAATTCAATGAGGTAGAGGGTGCAATGTTTAAAATGAAGTACGACCCGAGAATCACTAAAATAGGTCGTTTTCTAAGAAAAACAAGTATTGATGAATTACCGCAATTACTAAATGTCTTAAAAGGTGAGATGAGTATAGTAGGACCAAGACCACCTTTACCAAGAGAAGTTGAAGAATACACTGATTACGATAAACAAAGATTATTGGTAGTTCCAGGTTGTACAGGTTTGTGGCAGGTTAGTGGGAGAAGTAATATTGGATTTTATGAAATGGTGGAATTAGACTTATTTTATATAAGAAAAAGATCATTGGTTTTTGACATAAAAATCATTTTTAAGACATTTATTGTTCTTTTTGGTTCAAAAGATGCGTTTTAAGTTTCATTCATTTTTTAGTTAATTAGAGTGAATGTAAACTTTGTTTGAGTTTATTAATTTAAAGAGGTAAAAAAATGAATAATCCATTAATAAGTGTAATAGTACCAATATATAATGTTGAAGCGTACGTTGCAAGATGCATAAATTCCATAAAAAATCAATCTTATCAAAATATTCAAATCCTAGCAATTAATGACGGCTCAACTGATAATTCTTTAAGTATTTTAGAAAATATTGGAAATGATGATAGTAGAATAGAAATAATTAATAAAGAAAATGGTGGTCAAGCAAGTGCAAGAAATTTAGGGATTAGTATTGCAAAAGGAAAATATTTTATGTTTGTGGATAGTGATGATTTTTTAGAGGAAAATGCTATTCAAGAATGTATAAATGTACTAACAAACAAACAGTGCGACTTGGTTATCTTTGACTATTATAACTTTAATAGGAAAGGTAAGAAAAAATATATTAAAGCTGGGACAGGTTTGCATAACTCAAAAACTGCTCCTTGGAATAAAGTGTATAGTAGAGAGTTATGGAAATTTTTTAGTTTTCCGGAGGGATACTGGTATGAAGATTTAGGGATTGTGCCAGTAGTAGTTGCTAATGCTAATAATATAGTGAAAATTAATAAGGCTCTTTATTCTTATGAAACTTCAAGAAATACTTCTCAAACAAATATGATAAACCCTTTGAAGTTGAATGATTTAATATATATGATCGAGAATACCTATAAAGAATTAGAGAAAAATGGGAAGCTCACTAATAATAAAACTGAAGTTGAAAGTTTATTTATAGACCATCTCTTGCATGGATTATTATTTAAATTAATGTACGTAGATGAATTAGAGATAAGGCTTACAATATTAAACAATATTAAAGTAACATTAAATAAGTATTTTCCAGAATGGAAAAAATCCCATAAATATAACAACAAAAGTATAAAAAATATAATTAAAAAAATAGTTATTAATAATTATTTAAGAGGTGATTTCCTTTTAGGAGATATCTTATGGAAGTTTCCTAAAAAGGTTAAAGAAAAGATAATGGGATGAAATTATAAATAATAAACATTATATTATTACTTGTTTAAATATAGTGTTTATGAAAGGATAAAATTTTATATGCATAAAGAAAAGGTAAATTTATTTGGTGTTGATTTTGATAATCTAGATATGAAAAGGGCATTAGAAGAAATAGATAATATTATTAAAATAAATAAAACAAGAAGAAAACATAGTTTTGTTGTTACTCCTAATATAGATCACTTAGTGAATATCGATAAAAGTCAGAGTTTTAAGAAAATATACGAACAAGCAAGTTTAAAACTGGTAGATGGAATGCCTATTGTTTTGTTATCGAAAGTTTTGAAAAAACCACTAATAGAGAAAATTTCAGGGGCTGACCTAACACCTGAATTAATTGAAATGGCAAATAATAAAGGATATAGAGTATTTATATTTGGATCGAATGAAGGTGTTGCAGATACGGTTGTAAATATTTACAAACAAAGGTTTGGTAATGAATTTCAGATAGAATGTTATTCCCCTCCCTTTGGATTTGAGAATAATGAGTATGAACTAAATAAGAGTATAGAGAAGATTAACGGGTTCTCCCCTGATATACTACTTGTATCTTTGGGTTCTCCAAAAGGTGAGTACTTTATCTATAATAATATAAATCTAGTAAATGTGCCAATAAGTCTTCAAGTAGGAGCCTCAATAGATTTTATAGCTGGAACTGTGAAACGTGCCCCAGTTTGGATGCAAAAAAGTTCGTTAGAATGGTTTTATCGTTTTATTCAGGAACCCAAAAGAATGTTTAAACGATATTTCATTAACGATGTAGCTTTTATTAAAATAGTACTTAAAGAGTTAGTTGGTAAATAAATAGCATAAGGTGAAATTTATCAAAGAACTACAACATATAAAAGAAAGTGGCGAAGTCCAATTGATTAAGGAAGATAAGATAAATATTTTAATGGTAGGTTCGAGTACTAAGGTTAAAGGGGGAATGACTACGGTAGTAGAGTCTTTTGTACAACATAACTTCAATATTAATAATATGAAACTTAAATATATTCCTACTCATATAGATAAGGGCATATTGGTGCAATTAGTATTTTTCACGATTAGATTGATTGAAATATTATTTTGTTTGATATTTAAAAATATAGATATAGTACATATGCATATGTCAGAGAGAGGGAGCTTTAAAAGAAAATATCTAATTTATAAACTAGCCAAAATGTTTAATAAAAAGGTAATAACTCATACTCATGGAGCAGAGTTTGAAGAATTTTTTAAAAAGAGTAATCCAAAATTAAAATCTCAAATCAAAGAGCTGCTAAGAGAATCAGATATAGTTATTACGCTTGGGAATAAATGGGATAATATTATAAAAGAAATAGAGCCACAGGCATATACAATTGTATTAAGAAATGCAGTAAAAATACCAGAAATTAATAATGATATTAACGATAAAAACATAAAAGTACTATTTTTAGCTGTATTAATAAAAAGAAAAGGAATTACTGATTTAATTGAAGCTGCACAAGAAATAATAGAAGAAGTTCAGTCTAATAAAAAGCAAATAGAATTTATTATAGCAGGGGAGGGTGAACTTAAGGACTCTGCTAAGAGTCTAGTAAAAGAGTTAGGCCTAAGTCCTTATTTTAATTTTGTTGGTTGGGTTAATGGAGAAGATAAAATAAAACTTTTACAAGAAACTGATATTTTTGTTTTGCCTTCATATAATGAGGGTTTACCACTTTCAATACTCGAAGCAATTAGTTATGGAATTCCTATAATTTCTACTAATGTTGGAAGTATCGATGAAGCTGTAAAAAATGAAAAAAATGGTTACTTGGTTAATCCTGGGGATAAGGTAGCTTTATCACAAGCTTTTATAAAATTAATATCTAGTGGTGAAATTAAATCAATGGGATTAGAATCTAGAAATATTTCTAAAAAGCATTTTAATATAGATGTTTACTTTGAGAATATTATAAATATATATCGTAAGCTGGTAAATAAAAATTGATAAGCTATAAAGAATATGTAAGGTGATGTGATAAATATGAAATTAATATTATTGTCAGGTGGGTCAGGAAAACGTCTATGGCCATTATCTAATGATTCACGTTCTAAACAATTTCTTAAGGTCTTACCAAACAAAAAAGGTGAAGTTCGTCAGTCGATGGTTCAACGAGTTTGGGAGCAGTTAGAGAATATTGGTCTAGAACAATCAACTATTATAACTACAAGCTCGTCACAGTTAGAGATGATACAAAGTCAACTTGGAAATAAGGCTACTGTTATAGTAGAACCTGAGCGCCGTGATACATTTCCAGCAATAGCACTAACTGTATCATATCTATTTTCTGAACTAAAAGTTGGATTAGACGAAACGATAGCAGTACTTCCGGTTGATCCTTATGTAGAAGATAACTTTTTTTTAAAATTATTAGAACTAGAAGAGCTATTAAATAGTCATGATGCAGATCTAGGGTTAATAGGTGTTAAGCCAACATATCCATCTGAGAAGTATGGGTATATTGTACCGAAGTCCAATGATAATGTCGAAAACTTTATAGAGGTTAGTCACTTTAAAGAAAAACCTGACAAAAGCGAAGCTTCTAGACTAATAGATAACAATGCACTTTGGAATTGTGGAGTCTTTGCTTTTAAATTAGGAAGCATTATATCAATATTGGAAAACAAGAATTTACCGTTAGAATATAACGATTTATTTAATAATTATGATATGTTACCTAAGATAAGTTTTGATTATGAAGTAGTAGAAAATACAAAAAATATTGTGGCTTTACCGTATAACGGTTCATGGAAAGATCTTGGGACCTGGAATACTTTAACTGAAGAAATGGATATTAGTATTTTAGGTAAAGGTAATAAAAGTATAGATTGTGAGAATGCTCATATTATCAATGAATTAGATATTCCAGTTTCATTATTAGGAGTCTCTAATGTAGTAGTTGCAGTTAGTCCCGATGGTATTTTAATAAGTGATAAAGAAGCCAGTCCTAGAGTCAAAGAACTAGTAGGTGATTGGGAGCAACGTCCAATGTATGAAGAACGTTGGTGGGGATGGTATAAAGTTTTAGATTATACGAAGTATAGTAAAGAAGAAGAAGTGTTAACAAAAAGAATATGTATTTATGAAGATAAAAATTTGAGCTACCATTATCATAGCAAGCGAAGCGAAGTTTGGACGGTGACTAAAGGGGAGGGAGTAGTCATTCTGAATGGAGAAAGTAGAAATATACAAGTAGGAGACGTTATTGAAATTCCAAGATATACAAAGCATGCGATAATGGCAACATCAGAGATTGAAATAATAGAGATACAGAGTGGTAGTGAATTAGTAGATGAAGATATAACTCGTTTATTTACAAGTTGGACGGAGATTGAAGTTAAGTGTTGATAATTGATGTTTAATCTGTGATTATTGCTTTTACAGTAATTGAGAAAATAAACTTTTGAATGGAGTGCTAAAGTGCATTTTATAATATCTAATCTTATAGTAAAGATTTGGAAGAAAATGTATTTTTTTTTAAAAAAGTTACAATTTAAACTTTTATATGGTAAAAAAATTATTTTCGGAAAAAGGTTAAGTGTTTTAAAAGGTTTTAAATTAGTTATTGGGAATAAAGGAAGAGTGATAATAGGAGATGGATGTTTCTTCAATTATAATTGTTCAATATCATGCTTAGGTAATATTGAAATCGGAAATAATACTATCTTTGGTGAAAATGTAAAGTTTTATGACCATAATCATGATTTTTCAGATATAAACCAAAACATCAAAGATCAAGGATTCAAGATAGGGAAAATAACAATTGGTAATAATTGTTGGATTGGTAGTAATGTCACTATCCTAAATAATGTTACTATTGGAGATAATGTAATTATTGGAGCCAATTGTTTAGTTTATAAATCAATACCCAGTAATACTATTGTAAAAAACAAAAGTGAATTGATATATACTCAAAGGTAGATTACTCATTAATTTAGTAAGTTACGCTACTATTCATTAATGTTAGTTACTATTAAAATTGAGCTCTATTATACTCATACTAAAAATAAGTACATTTTAATTGTTATATAAGATGAGGTGTTTTTTTGAAAAAAGTTTTTATATCAGCATATTTGAACAATAACTTAGGTGATGATTTGTTTGTAAAAATATTATGTGAAAGATATCCCCAAACTCAATTCTATATTTATGATAGTAAAAAAAAGCTTAGTGTATTTAGTGAAATAAAAAATTTAAATTATGTATATAAAAATTTTCTTTTTAAGGTAATCGATAAATTTTCGAACTTGTACTTTAATAGATCTTTAATTAAATCAATTATTGGATTATTTATGGACGCACACATATATATAGGTGGCTCTCTTTTTATGGAGAAAGAGAATTGGGAAAAAAAAATAAAAATAGATAATGGTAAACTAATTAATAATAAGCGTAATTTTTTACTAGGTTGCAATTTTGGTCCATTTGAAAATATTGATTTTCTAGAAAGATATAAAAAAGTTTTTGAAAGATATGATGATATTTGTTTTAGAGATTATAAATCTTACGAGTTATTTAAGGAGTTATCTTGTGTTCGAGTAGCTCAAGATGTAGTTTTTAATTTAAATTACCAAAAAGACAATATATCTAAAGAAAAAAATATTGGTATTTCATTAATAGATTTAACTAATAGAGATGACTTAGCTAGATTTAAGGAAGTCTATTTATTGAAGTTGAAGGATATTTGTGAGTATTATATCAAACTTGATTATAATATAACATTGTTCTCATTTTGTAAGTATGAAGGTGATGAAAAAGCGATAGAGGAGTTATTAGAACTAGTAGACGAAAATAAAAAACATAAAATTAATGTTTTTAACTATGAGAACAATTTAGATTTAGCCTTAACTGAATTTAATAAAGTTGAAACAATATATGCAACTAGATTTCACTCCATGATTCTTGGTTTTCTTTTAAATAAAAAAGTGTATCCTATTATTTATAGTAAAAAGATGACCAATGTACTAAAAGATATAAATTTTCAGGGGGAATATTGTAATATTGAGGATATTGAAAAGCTTGAAACACAAGCCTTAGAAAATCTATCATATAAAAAATTAAATATGGAATATATTATAGATGATTCGAAATTACAATTTCTAAATCTAGATAAATACTTAGTGAATGATCAAGTGAAATATAAAGAATCTTAAGGAGTAAATATGAGAGCTAAAAGAAGTTTGATCAATTTATCCCTTGGGCTAATTAGTCAACTACTAATAATAGCATTAGGTATATTGATTCCTCGTTTACTTTTGGTTAATTTTGGATCAGAAGTGAATGGTTTATTATCTTCCATAGGACAGATTATTGTATATATGACCCTTTTAGAAGCAGGGGTTGGAGCGGCGTCTTTACAGGCATTATATAAACATGTAGCTGGTGGTGATAGAGCAAATATAAATTCTATCTTATCTGCTACTTCAAGTTATTATAAAAAAACAGGTATTTACTATTTTATTTGTATTATTCTTATAGCCATTTTATACCCACTTTTTATTGATGCATCCATTGATAATATTACAATTATGTTTGTAATTCTCGTTACGGGTATGGGAGGAGCTATTAATTTTTATTTTCAAGGTACTTACAAGGTATTCTTAATAGCAGAAGGAAAAAGTTATATTGATACATCTATTACAACTATTATAAATATTTTAATCAATGCAATTAAGATAGTATTTATATTAAAAGGATATAATATTATAGCAATTCAAACAACTCATTTTATTTTAATGATTTTACAAATTGTTATTTATCAAATCTATATTAATAGAAATTATAAATGGTTAAATTTAAAGGTTAAGCCTGATTTTGATGCTATTTCACAAAAAAAATCAGTTTTAATCCATCAAGTATCATATTTGATATTTAATAATTCAGATGTTCTTATATTGACCATATTTACAAATTTAAAAGTTGTCAGTGTTTATGTTTTATATAACATGCTTTTTACTGTACTTGATAATATCATCAATATGGTTAATAGTAGTGTGACATTTGCCCTGGGACAAACTTTCCATGAAAGCAGAGATAAATTTTTAAAACTTTATAATGCTTACGAAGTTTGTTTTATGTCCTTTGTATTTTCTTTATTTACTGTTGCGTATATCATGATTTTACCTTTTATGGATTTGTATACAAATGGAATTACTGACATTAATTACATTGATGTTACAATACCAATATTATTTGTGGCTTTGAAATTATTAGTTAATGCTAGAGCAACCTCTAATAATGTTATAAATATTGCTGGGCATTTTAAAAAAACCCAAAACCGTGCAATTTTCGAGTGTGTAATTAATCTAGTTTGTTCAATTATATTAGTTCAGTTTTTTGGTATTTATGGAGTATTAATAGGTACAATTATAGCGCTTTTATATCGAGCAATTGATATTGTATATTATGCAAATAAGAAGATACTTGAGAGAACTGTTTGGATTACAATAAGAAGATGGATTACAAATATTGTGGTGTTTTTATTAATTGTGACAATTGCAAAGTGGATAAATATCTATCCATCTTCTTATATTTCAATCTTTATTATTGCTACTTTATTATTAGCCATAACTGTTATCATTTTTGCATCTGTTAATTCCCTTATTGACAGAGATGTATTTTTATATACTAAGGAAATTATTATTAAAGTTATGAATCAATTTAAAAGAAAACAATCTAGTGTAAAATAAAAAACTCCTGCTATACAGAAATTGGGTAAGGACTGGGGGGGGCATGTATGGAATTATTAAATGAAATGAAACAAGCTGGAAATATGATTATTGATTGTTTTACAAAAAAAAGCAAAGAAATTAACAAAATTGATAATATTACCGATTTTACTCAATTTTTAAATAAAGAATTGATTAGACAAAGTTCTATTTTACAGCGAGATTATATAAAAGGCTTTATTCAAGTGTGTAAAGCTGTTATAAAAGGGAAGATATCTGAAGAGGTTTTTAATTTTTATTTAGAGACTCAATTTTTAATAACTCCGAAAGATAATCGACGGTTATTTGAGTCTCTGATAACTCTAAAGTTCTTTGATAATAAATTATTAAATAAAAGGATAATTATCTCTGAAAGTAATCTATTGCCAAAGATAAATGTAATTATTACAACATATAATAGAGAGAAATTTTTACATCAAGTAATTGAAAGTATCCTAAATCAAGACTATTCAAATATAGAGATTATTGTAATAGATGATAACTCTCAAGATGGCACAAGCATGTTAATGGAGGATAAGTATTCAGGTAACTCAAAGGTAATTTATATGAGAAATAAAAAAAATGAGGGACCTGGAACAAATCGTTTAAAAGCATTTACTTCTCATGCAGATGGGGATTATATCTTATTTTTAGATGATGACGATTATCTTATTGATTCCAATTATATTAGTAAGGCAATAGATTTTCATCAAAAAAATCCCAATGTATCATTTGTCGCAGCTAATGTCTTTTTTGAGAATACGGAAACAAATGCATTAGAAGTCTCAGAACTTAATTTAAGTAAGGTAGTAAAAAGGTATGATTATTTTATCAACTTCGAAAAAGAAGGTTACCCAAAGCCTGCGTCAACGTTAACTACAGTTTTTAAGAGAAGGGCACTAATAGAAATGGACATTCTTAATATGAAGATGGTTAATGATTCTTCAATATACTTAAGATCATTACTGGTTGGAGACGCAGGCTTTCTTGATTCAATTGCGGGTGTCTATAGAATACATGGTAACAATATAACCTTTAACTTGAAGAGTGACTTTATAATTCAAAATTTACAAGAAAAAATGATTATAAGGAATATGGCTATAGACAATTTCGGTTATGAAAGTGAAGAAGTTGACAAATGGTATAACAATAGTGTTTATGTTACGGTATCTTATTTCTTAAAAAACTCTGCAAAAAATAAAAGTGATTACAAAGTAATGCTTGATTGGACGAAAGAAAATTGTAAAAGTATTTATAATAACTTAAGACTCGATACAATAAAAATTATAATGAAAAAAATTTTATATAGGTTTCCTATTATAGGAAAAAAAGGCTCAGCAATTAATGTGAAATAGTGAAGTCTATCATTTAAGTGTGATAATACCACTTATTCCCTCCCTTATTTATATAAAAGAGTTTTTTGATAAAAATGAGTGCTGACCTCTTAGACATGACTTACCATATGATTTCTATACTACAAGGTGGTTTTACAAGGATAAAACAATGTTGCTGCTTTAATTCATTTATTAATTTTTAATAAGTATTTATTGCGAAATCTAGTTATCTAGATTGCCTAAGTTTATTACTATTAAGTTATGACTTGGTGTTGGTTGTTGTCGGAATACAAAGGGGAGGGAATCAAGATTCTTAATTTACCATTATTTACAAATAAGGGAAACTCAAAACTACGATTAATAATTTTAATAGTTTTAGTAATATCTATATTCCTTGTGTTCGTGATACTAAAATATTTTCCATTCAAAGAGAAGGAATCTAAAAACTATACTAAAACCTATCAAGCAGAGGAGGGTATTTTAAATGGAGTCGATATAAGTAATGAAAATTCTGGTTACACAGGTGATGGGTATATTACCAACTTTAATGATGGAACAGATTCACTAATAATTAAAGTTAATACCCCTTCAAAAGGAGAATATTTAATAAAGTTTACTTATAGACTTCCTAGTGAGATAGGTCAAAAGCAAATAAATATTAGTCTAAATGGCAAGGAGCCTCTTCCGTTAACTCTTTTAGAAACTAATAAATTCACTGAAAGTAATGGAAAAAGAGTAGTTTTACAAAAAGGTGAAAATATCTTGAAGATTTCAAACGGTGGAGGTAGCTACGAGATTGATTCAATAACAGTAGAAGAAACAACAAGTAAATTGTTAGGATATGAACTTTCTAACAATAATGCAACTAAAAATACAAAAAAATTGATGGAATTCTTAATTGAGATAAATGGAGAGAAAATATTATCTGGTCAACAGAATATGGCTTCGATTAATTGGTTATATGAAAATCTCGGAAGAAAACCAGCTGTTGCAGGTTTTGATTTTCAAGATTATACAACAGGAGATGTTACTAATGACCAAGTACAACAAGCTATTAGTTGGAATAATGAGGGAGGTATTGTTACCTTTTCATGGCATTGGATTGCTCCTCTCGGAATAATGAATCAGCAAAGTGACAAGTGGGATAACGGCCTAAGATCTGGTTCCACAACTTTTGACATTGATTATGCAATGAACCACACTAATTCGCAAGAATATAAACTGCTTTTGCAAGATATCGATGTTATAGCCACACAGCTAAAAAGACTTCAAGATGCTGGTGTACCCGTTATTTTTCGCCCACTACATGAAGCCGAAGGCGGGTGGTTTTGGTGGGGCGCAAAAGGACCAGAACCTGCAAAGAAATTATATATTCTTTTATATAATCGTTTAACCAATTATCATAATATAAACAATTTGATATGGGTTTGGAATTCGTCGTCAGAGAATTGGTATCCTGGGAACAATTACGTAGACATTGTAAGTTATGATTCCTATCCAAAGTTAAGAGATAAGGGTACAATGATTAATGAATTTGAAAATTTGGAAAAGCTTGTTCAAGGGAAAAAATTAGTGGCTATGTCTGAAAATGGTCCAATTCCAGATCCAGATCTTATCATAGATTACCAGGTCCCTTGGAGTTGGTTTCTAACTTGGCAAGGTTATGAAAAAAGAGATAATACACTAGAGTATTTGCAATATATTTATAACAATCCCCATGTTATTACTTTAGATAAGTTCAAGAAATATAACATTTTTTAAAACCTTATTTGTTTAGTTCTAATTAATATTAACAACTAAGCTTGATTAGTATAGAAGGAGAACTCACTATTTTTACCAGTTAGAAAATCCCTCATAGCGATAGGAGGGATTTTCTTTTTCCACATTACTCCCTCCAATAAGGACACAAAATCCACCCCAAAATTGTAATTGTGTATCCGCTTACACGTTGGTAAGATAAGAGCATAGAAACGAGGTGATGAAAGTTCATGAATAAGCGTCAATGTGAAATTATTGAAATTCTGCTGGGAGAGAGGAGGTTTGTGACGGCCTCTGAGTTGGCGGAGCGGCTGGCTGTTTCACGGAAGACGATTTATCGTGATATGCAGGATATTGGGAATCATTGCTCTGCTTATCGGCTCACGAAGAAAGAGAATAATGGTTATTTGCTGGAGATATGGGAAGAAGAGGAGTCAGCACATTCTGATCAGTTCGAGCATCCTAATGAGCGGCGTTTAGATTTGTTGTTATTTCTCCTTTCGATTGCCCCATGCAAGACTTCTATTCAGAAAATCTCGGAGCGCTATTTTGTCAGTCAGAGCTCTATCTTGAATGATTTTAAGCATATTGAGAAGAAGCTTGTGCCATATGGCATCCGCTTATCTCGGACGAATGAGGGAACCTTCATCAGTGGTGATCAATTCTCTCTGTATAGGCTGATGGCTGTTATTATTGAAAGCTATTTAACGCAGATTGGCGATCCGTTTTGTCAGTATGATATTCCCGATTCCATTAAGGACATTCAGGTGAAGAATGGGAGATTAGCAGAAATAAAGCAGATTCTCCATGAGTTTCAGGAGGAACAGGACTTGCTTTTAGATCAGCCCTATTATTTAACTTTGTTTTGCTCCCTTTTATCCATTATTGAAAAGCAAGCGCATCATCTCCAGCTGTTTCCTAATGAGGAAATCATCTATGAACAGATTGACGACAGCTCTGCCATCTATCCAATGGTTCGTTCTTTAGCTGAAAAGCTTGAAAAGCACTTTTCCTTCCAATTAAAGCATTATGAAATGCTGAATCTCTACTATATTTTAAAGGCTTATAAGCTTAACTCCCGATTTCTGCTTAACCAGCAGTCTGAAGTATTGTTGAATAACCAGGTTATTGCTCTCGCAGACCAGCTTATTTCCAGAGTCTCGAGAAACAGCGGCTACCGGTTTACAGAGGACAGAGAGCTGCGGGAAAGATTGACGATGCATCTTCACTCTATGGTTTATCGCCTTAATCATCAGATTTATATTATTAATCCAATCTTGAAATCAATTAAAACGAATTTCTCTAATATTTTTCAGCTTGTTCGATTTTCGGCAAATGAATTAATGGAAGAAGGTATCTATGATAAGCATCTGACAGATGAAGAAATTGGTTATATTACGCTGTATTTTCAAATTTCCTATGATGATCGCTTTGTGAACCAGATTCCGATTTTAATTGAATGTACGAGTGGTGTTGGCACGTCTCATATGCTGAGCGAAAAAATCAGGAAAAACTTTCCGAATATTCACATTAATAAAATCATCGCTCAAGAGCGCATTAAGCAGTCTGATTATGAGGATGTTGAGCTGGTCATTTCCACAGTGAAAACACACAGTATCAGCGACAAGCCGACAATCCTGGTCAGCCCGATATTAAATGAAGATGATAAATACAAGATTGATCAGTTCATTAAAGATTACTACAAAAATCAAGTAATCATCTATAACAGATGATGGCTATAAAGAATTAAATAGGAGGATCAAAATGGATGTGAAAATGGATGACTTAGACTTTACAAAAGTTGTGACAGAGGAGTTAATTAATCTCGATTTACAGGCGACAACTAAGCTTGGTGTTATTGCTGAATTAACCCACCTGTTATTTGTAAACGGTTGCGTAACAGATGAAGAAGCATTTATAGAGGATGTCCTTTTTCGTGAAAATGCCGGGCCGACTGGCTTGGAAAAGGGGATTGCCATTCCTCACGGTAAGTCAGACTTTGTTCAAAAGACATCAATTGCCATCGGCAGGACAAATAAGGAGATAGAGTGGGAGTCGCTGGACGGGGGACCGATTAATATTATTATCTTATTTGCTGTCAAGAATAGCGACAAGACAACAACCCATATTAAGCTCCTGCAGAAGGTTGCTGTCTTGCTTGCTGATGAGGAGAAAATTGAAAAGTTCCAGTCCCTTAAGACAAGAAAAGAATTCATTGAGATCTTTGCTGAAAACAACTGACAGGAGGAATATCTTATGAACATTGTTGGAATCTCTGCTTGTACCTCTGGAATTGCTCATACGTATATTGCGAAGGAAAAGCTGATTAAGGCAGGACAGGAGTTTGGCCATAAAGTCAGGATTGAGACACAAGGAACAATCGGGATTGAGGATGAGCTGACAGCGGATGAAATAAAAGCAGCTGATCTTGTCATCATTGCCGCAGATATAAAGGTGAGCGGAAAGGAGCGATTTAAAGGCAAAAGAATTGTGGAGGTGCCGACACATATTGCTATTAAAGCACCTAAGCAGCTATACAAAAAGATTGAAGCTGAATTAAACAAAAACCAGTGAAGGGGTCTTTTATATGCTGAAAAAACTGCAAATTAAAAAGCATGCGTTAACTGCAATTTCCTATATGCTGCCATTAGTAGTGGCTTCAGGTTTACTAATTGCGATCGGGAATCTGACAGGCGGGACTGTTATTGAAAACTATCAAGAAGCCTTCTCGATTCCATCTGCTCTTGTGTCATTAGGTGTACTAGGAATGGGCCTGCTTGCTCCGGTCATTGCCGGGGCGATTGCCTACTCGATTGCTGATCGTCCAGGTATTGCACCAGGCTTGCTGATGGGGTTGATTGCTAATGCGATTGGTGCTGGCTTCTTAGGAGGCATGCTTGGCGGTTTTATTGTCGGTTACTTTGTACTCTTCTTAAAGAATAACTTGAAGGTGCCAAGATGGGCGGAAGGGCTTATGCCAATGATGATTATCCCTCTCATCTCCAGTCTCGTCGTCGGGCTTCTCATGTTCTTTGTACTTGGGGTGCCGATTGTGTGGGCAACAGATGGCTTAACATCGTTCTTGACGAGCATGCAAGGCTCGATGAGGTTTGTGTTTGGGGCAATCTTAGGCGGCATGGCAGCATTTGATTTCGGCGGTCCTGTCAATAAAGTCGCCTCCCTCTTTGCCGACGGCTTGCTGCTTGAAGGCATATATGAACCAGAAGCCGTTAAAATACTCGCATCTATGGTGCCTCCATTCGGTGTTGCTATCTCATGGGTATTATCAAAAGCATTAAAGAAAAAGAAATATACGAAATCAGAGGAAGATAATATTAAAATTGCTTTTCCAATGGGTGTTTGTATGATCACTGAAGGTGTTATTCCTATTGCTGCTGTTGATATCGTAAGAGTAGTTGTTTCCTGTACACTCGGTGCAGCAGTCGGCGGCGGTTTCTCGATGCTGTGGGGTGTAGGCTCACCTGTCCCATCTGGCGGCATGTTCATAGTTCCCGCAATGAATCATCCATTTCTATTCTGTCTTGCCTTATTGATTGGTTCTGTTGTTACAGGCTTGATGCTGTTCTTCTGGAAGAAGGAACCTGTCGATAAAGCGGAGGAAACAACAGAGGAAGAAGATATGGACTTATCTGATGTAAAAATCTCATTTTAATCAGGAGGGAAGAGGCTTATGTATGTTTCCATGAAAGGCATGCTCGCACGTGCCAACAAAGGAAAATACGCTGTGATGGCTATCAATTGCTTCAATTTAGAGACAGCAAAGGCCGTCATATTAGCAGCTCAAGAATTAAGAGCGCCTGTTATCATTGATCTTCTGCAAGACCATTTACAAGCACATCTTGGCAGTAAATTGCTGACACAGCCGATTATCGAAATGGCACGCGACGCAAGTGTTGAGGTTGCAATTAATCTCGACCATGGCAAGGATGTAGGCTTTGTGAAAAGATGCTTAAGAGACGGCTTTTCAAGTGTGATGATGGATGCATCTGCTTATCCGCTTGAACAAAATATTGAGATTACCAAAAAGATGGTTGAATTTGCTCAAACCTATGATGCCAGTGTGGAAGGAGAGATTGGCAATATCGGCTCTGTTTCCCGCAATAATCTCACCAATGATGATATGTACACAGACCCGGATGCAGCTATTGAGTATGCAAGACGAACAGGAATTGATGCTTTAGCGATTTCTTATGGCTCAAGTCATGGCGACTACCCAGACGGCTATGTGCCGCCATTCCGCTTTGATATAGTCGAGAAAATCAAAGCAGAAACAAATATACCCCTTGTCCTTCATGGTGGCTCAGGCTGCGGAGAAGCAAATATTAAAAAGTCAATTGCCCTTGGCATCAATAAAATCAATGTTGGTTCTGATTTCATGAAGGCTCAAGTCAACAGCATTCAAGAATACTTAAAGGAAAATGAGACTGTCGATTATGTTCGCCTTATCCAAGGTACAGTCGATGCTGGCAAGGAAATGGTTAAATATTATATGGATTTATCTGAGTCAACAGGCAAGTCTTTATAAAAATCTAATCGAAATGGGGAGAGACAATGTTAGTAAACATGAAGCAATTATTAGAAGTGGCACAGGAGCACCAATTTGCGGTAGGAGCCTTTAATGTAGCGGACAGTAATTTCTTAAGAGTGGTTGTCGAAGAGGCAGAGAAAAACAACTCACCAGCTATTATCGCCGTTCACCCGACAGAGCTAGATTTCACAAAGGATGATTTCTTTCACTATGTACTTGCCCGGATCAAAAACAGTCATGTGCCATTTGTGCTTCATCTCGATCATGGCGATAGTGTGGAAAGTATTATGAGAGCTATCCACGTCGGCTTTAGCTCTGTCATGATTGACGGTTCGCTTCTACCTCTTGAAGAAAATATCAGAGTTACAAAGCAAATCGTTGATATCGCCCATCCTCTTGGCGTGTCAGTAGAAGGAGAGCTAGGAACAATTGGCAATACAGGCACAACAATTGAAGGTGGCGTAACCGAGGTTATTTACACAAGACCAGAAGATGCGAGGGAATTCGTTGAAAGCACTGGTGTTGACACATTAGCAGTCGCAATCGGCACTTGTCACGGTATTTATCCAAAAGACATGAAGCCACAGCTGCGCATGGATATTTTGCGCCAAATCAAAGAAGTTGTTGATATCCCGCTAGTTTTGCATGGCGGCTCTGCCAACCCAGATGAGGAGATTGCCGAGGCAGTCAAAATCGGCATTCAGAAGGTTAATATCTCCTCAGATTATAAATACGCCTTCTACAAAAAGTGTCGTGAAATACTTGCTGAAACAGAACTGTGGGATCCAAATGCTATTTATCCTGATTGCATTGACGCTGCAAAAGAGGTTGTTCAATATAAAATGAATCTGTTCCAGTCAGTGGATAAAGCAGATGTGTATAGACGGGAGAATGTGCGGGCTTGGAGAACGGCACAGCTGTAAAAAGTTATAGTAAGGCTTGAATAGAGCAATGGATATTTGTGAAAATAATCACATAAAAGGTAGCACTAAAAGCAGGAGATAATCTCCTGCTTTTTTTCATTAAACACTAAGCGAAACAGCTATTTTTATTAGTTGTAGACACATTGGGGTAGGGAACTTGCAGCAACATCTTATAAAGAATTTATCATGACTGGATGAAATCTTAATCCAGTATTTGAGAAGAGATAGTGGAAAGTAATAAAAAACTCTCCTTTCCTTATGGAAGGGAGAGAAAGTTAATGATGAATGATTATTATGCTAAAAAGAACCTTAAGCAGGTTTAAGTATAGTGAGAATCTTTCTAATTTCCTCTATGGACATACCTATCTCCTTAGCATATGAAATCAATTCTATCCAATCTGTATCTAGCTCTTGATTGTCTATCATAGAATGTAACATATGAACTCCTGTATAGGTATTTTGTCGCATTTTTAATATTACTTTAAATAGTTACTTAGATAAAGAAAAAAAGTTCGACAATTTTCTACAGAAACATAGTACTATAGTAGCTAGTGTCATCTTTGGTAGCTCAGTTAATAAATATATAATTTATCGAAATCGACTTTAGTTTTTTAATTTAACAGAATTAAATTAAGATAAATATACAAAAATGTTATAATTTGTATTAAAGCAATATTCTTTTCTTAATAATAGGCGTAGGAGGCGGTAAATTGAGAAAAATGAAATCTTATAAAGTATATATAATTATTTTTGCGCTTCTTTTGTTGTGGATATGGCTGCTTTTCTACATGCTTAATGAAATAATTGGAGGAATAACTGGAGTTATAGTGGCTTGTATTGGAACATTATTAACATGCTACATAGTGAAGGAAAGAATAGACCGGCGAAACTTTATGCTTTTTTTAGAAGCGTCTAAAGTAAGATTGGAAGTTCTTGAGGAGCTAATTTATACATGTGAAAATACTTTAGATGAAATTGCTAAGAAATCTCCTGTAAGGAATACTGATATACAACAATCTGTGCAGCATTTTTATCATAAGCTATTAAATTCTGATTTAGAAATTGTATATAAATATATGGAGTATGACTCCATTGTTAAGGTGACAAATAAATTAACATCACTTAAAGAATTAACTGAAAAAAGTTCCTTTAATGAAGTAGACGCAACTGCTGCTGTAGAAGATATTAAAGCAGTCTATTTTATATTAAATACAAATAAAAATAGCGTAGAGGAAATAGTGAAGATAAAAATGAATTAAAAGTTTTATGGTTACTTGCTGCTAATGGTCAATACTTCTTTTCTCGATCCTAATATTTATGTAGCTGACAATATTTAAAGGAACGATGAAAATCTCCCTCACCCCCAACATACAATGAATTAACAATATAATTGAGGTGATGGGGGATGAAGAAACTCAGCCGTCTCGGGGAGCTTTGGTGGCAAGGCATGACGTTAGAACATGTGTCGCATAAAGCAATTGTCAGGCCTTATTTAGCGTTTCTGTTTGTTACGTTAGTGTTTGAACTGTTTTTAGCTGTTCTTCTTATTTTTGCCTGTTTTATCTTCTATACAAACCATTACTGGCCGTCTGCCCCGTTTTATATTGGCGCTGCTGTGCTTGCTTTGCTGATGGGCATCACGATATCCTCCCTATTTGTTATTCTCCAGCGGAAAAAATGGAGAAAACAATAAAAAATCTCACTTCAATATCTTTCTCTTCTTGAAAATATTTAGTATCAAATAGCATATTGATTCATCTAGATGCACGGCAAGTAACCCTCTGCTTCTAATCATATACATGAAAAATTCTCTATCCAGAACATTTAACTAAAAGCAGCTAATAACAAAGCGTTATTAGCTGCTTTATTCATTTATGTAAATTAGTCCAAGCTAACCAGTTTATCAGCCGTTAAAAATGGGAATCAATCAGGGATTGTGCTCTTTCATTTTAGAAAGGGCTTAACACTAAATAACGTTCTTGGAAATCAGGCATATAATATAAAATATTTTCATGTTCCTGAACTGATGTTTGTTGAAATAAAAAAATAAAAAATGGAGCGATAATATGGCTGACAATAAAGAGGACTTCAAGACATTATTGCTGAGTGTGTACAATAAAGGCAATGAGGGTGCTACAGTGAAGGAATTGATGAGCCTGTTAGAGTCTGAATTGGCAAAGCTGAATACCAATGTAGGCCGCCGGTAAGCTTACCTGCTAAAAGGGAGCTCTATGTGTTTTTTTAACGGCATTTGCCTATGCCCAGGATGTATCTTATGTTATTCACGCATATATGGTGAAAGATTTTTGAGGAAAAGTCCTAATTTTATTAGGGCTTTTTATTTTGTTCAAGAGTTAGAGTATGCTTGTTTGCTTGAAATGTTTACAGTGTTAGAAATAAATTATTTTTTTCAGCGTAGGACAGCTGCTAAGATTGAGGGAAAGCAGTACTGCAATCTAACTTAACTACACGACAAGGAGTAATGGAATGCTGTCAGATCAAAGAAGAGAAATGCTCACTGCGTTAAAAGAGGTAGTCATTCCTGTTTTAAGGCGACAAGGCTTTAAAGGTTCTCTTAACCATTTCAGAAGAAGGAATAAAAACAATATTGATTTAATTACCTTCCAATTCAATAAATGGGGAGGTTCATTTATTGTGGAGTTAGCTGTTTGTCCTAAAGAGGCAACAACCATGATTTGGGGAAAAGAGATTCTGCCTAATAAGGTTACAGCTCATCATATGAATAATCGGTACAGACTGGGAAGTAAATCAATAGATCAAGAGGGCATTTGGTTTGATTATGAAAATGCCGTAACAAAGGAAGATTATCAAAAAGTGGCAGAAAGGATGCTGAAGCTGCTTAACACGGCAGATGTAGATTGGAATTCTTCCTTATTTAAGTGATTTTTTTCAAGCTAATCTCCCTTTGTATAATGTATTTATTGTAAAAAAGTTACTTTTCTTACTCAGTATGGGTTTCTAGTAAAAAAGCAACAAAAATATTTTATTTTAGAAAAATATTTTTGTTTCTAATCCCTTTTTCTGCAAGTATAATAAATTGAAAACTAAAAATAGAGATAGTAGGGGGAACCAATGAAGCGTTTACTTTGTTTGTTTACAGCTATTTTACTGGCTTTAAGCCTTCTGCCTGTAACTTCGTTTGCAATGGAATCTAATGATAAGGATTTCGAAGCATTTTTAGAAGAAATCGGCTGGGAAAAGCAGGATTATATCGATTACTTAGAAAGCAAAGATTGGTATTTGGAAGATTTCGAATCTGCTGATGAGCTGGGCACACCATTAACAGAAGAATCTATCGAGCCAATTTTGACAGACTATGATCTAACAAGAGAAGAGTTAAATGAGCTTCTTGCTGATTATGGTGATATTGAAGTGGGACAAGACGTTCTTGATAGCGAATACCTTCTTTTTGCTGAAGAGGTTTATGATTATGTTGGCTACTATTTAGATGATACTTATGGCACACTTATCAATGATGAGAACCTGCAAGAGCTTGTAGAAAGATACGGCTTTGCATCTGCTGATGAATTAGAAGAGTATCTTCAGCAGTTTGATGAGTCTATCGATCACTATGAATTTATCGAAGACCTTGACTCTACTGTAGATTATTACATGAATGGTGGAGCAGATTTAGAAGCAGAGATTGATGAGCTGTTCCTATCCATGGACCTGACAGAAGAAGAAATGGACAGATTGCTTGAGCATTTTATAACAATTTATGAAGAAAACCCTGATTTTGAGGATCAACTATATACATTGAGCGAAAGAATGATGGCATTTGGTGAATTCGATTCTGCAGATGACCTGACAGCAGAGCAAATTGCTGAGCTATTGGATATCTCGAACGACATGCTGGATATTTTGCAGCTTGATGTGAAGTATTATCTTGTTAAAGATGGTGTGAAAAAACCATTATCTGTACAAAGCATGATGACGATGACGTCAACAGATGGTGCAGACTTGCTGATTGAGCTTTACAATAAACAAGGTGATTTCCTGGCAGATATCATTCTGACGAATGAAATGTTCGGTTCTGAAATAATCAAAGAGACTGGTAAAGACCTTCAAGAAGCAGAACAAATCGTAAAAGAAATTCCAGTAAAAACAGCTACTAAAGCGGTTGAAAAGACTGTAAAGGGCGGAAAGCTGCCAAACACTGCTTCTGACTACTTGCAAAATACAATCATTGGACTTGTGATTGTGCTTGCTGGTGTTGTGTTGTTTAGACGTGTTTGGGTGAAAGGACAATAAAAAATGCGGGCAGCCAATAAAAACAGAAGAGGAAATAGCCGTAAGCAATGGATTCTTCTTTCATTGACTGCTGCTGTCATTATAGTTGGAGTCTGGTTTACCAGCTCCAACTTTTATCCTTTTTTAAAGGGCTATTTCCTTTATAAGACAGAGCAAGTGAAAGCAGATGATTTGCCGAAGGAAGAAGAGGAGAAAACGGAAGCTCCTCCGGCAGTGGAGGAAGAGCCGGAAGAACCAGCAGATGAGACTCCGCTTTATGCAGAAATGCCAACAGTAGGGGACTATATGGGGGATCTGCTTATTCCGAAGCTAGAGGCGACTCTTCCAATCATTCATGGCACAGATGAAGATGAGCTGGAAAAGGGCGTTGGTCATTTTGCAGGCAGTGTTATGCCTGGTGAAGAGGACAATACGGTGCTTTCCGGCCATCGAGATACTGTGTTTAGAAGACTTGGGGAAGTTGGCAAAGGTGATCTTCTAACAGTGAAGACAGCTGCTGGGGAATTTACGTATAAAGTGAAACGGGTCAGAATTGTTGATAAGGATGATAGAACGGTTATCGTTCCAAAACCGAAAGCAACATTAACTGTCACAACCTGCTATCCGTTTAACTATATCGGAGATGCTCCGAAACGGTATATTTTAGTTGCTGATTTAGTAGATAAGCAGCTGAACAGCTGATGAAAAAAAGAAGCTCCAGCCATGGAAGCTTCTTTTTTTTCTGCAGTTAGCTTTAATCAAACGTTTGTTTAACTAGCAAAAAACGGCGTCCTGAAGCGGTTTTCACTTTCAGAAACGCCGTTTTTATTATTTTACTTTTATGGTTCGATAAGAACTCTTATTGCCTGCTTTATCTTTCGCATACAGCTTCAAGGAAGTGCCTTTTTTCTGTTTGCGCAATTTTACTTTGTATGTTCCGTTTGAGCTGACAGTCGCTTTTCCTAAATATTTGCTGCCTCTGTACACATAAACGGTAGCTCCTTTTTCTGCACTGCCAGAAATACTTGTTGATTTCGATGTGACCGTTTTAGCACTAGGTGCGCCTGGTGCTGTTTTGTCGGCAACTTTAATAGAAACAGAATTACTCTTATTATGGGCAGCATCCTCAGCATACACCGTTAAATACGTGCCTGCCTTTTGCTTCGCTATTTTGATTTTATAGGCGCCCTTGCTGTCGGCTGTTGCTGTGCCAATTGTTGTGCTGTCTCTTTTTACATACACTTTTGCTTTTGCTTCTGTCTTGCCTGTCAAATATGTTGTCGCATCACTGATCGAGCTTACACTTGGCTTTGTTGGTGCTATTTTATCGACAACAGTGACAGATGTGTCACCGCTCTTATTGCCAGCTTTGTCTGTTGCATTCACAACCAGCTTTGTGCCTGCCTTTTGCTTCGTAATTGCTATTTTAAAAGCACCTTTACTGTCAGCTGTTGTTTTTCCAATAGTTGAATAGCCTGATCGAACTTGAACAGTCGAACCTGCTTCAGCAGTTCCAGTGACGTTTGTGGAAGAATCACTGACAGTGTTAACCTTCGGCTTGGATGGTGCTGTTTTATCCTGCACGGTAACAGCTGCCTCTGCACTGCGGCTGCCAGCTGTATCAATTGAATAGACGGCTAGTTTTGTGCCAGCCTTTTGCTTCGGAATCGTGATTTGGAACGTCCCGTTGCTGCTTGCTGCGCCGCTGCCGATTGTTGTTCCATTTGCTGTAATAAAGATGGTTGTGTATGGGTCGGCAATCCCGCTTAAAGCAGTATCACTGTCACCTATTGCATACACAGTCGGCGTTGTCGGCACATCTGTGCCGCTGCTGTTTGTCAGCATTGTATACGTAATATCGGCACCCTTCGTTGATGGTACAGAAAAGTCTTCTGGTGAGCTTAATCCTTTTACAACAGCACCGCCGCCTTTTAAAGACAAAGTTGTTGTCCCGCTGTACAGCTTCTCTTTAAGGGAATCAAAAGCGGAAACGCCTTTAAAGCCGTACGGACCAGAATCCTTCTTCAAGACAAGTGCTGCCCGGAAATTCGTCATAAATTGTCCGAATGTTAGTTTAGGATCAATATATTTATGAATGATGTTCTCGACTGCTTTGTAATTGCTGTTTGTGTCTGCGATAATTTCCTTAAAGATGCTGTCCCCTTGGCCAGCCTGGTATTTCAAATATTGCAGGAACAAGTAGGAAAGGGAGTAATTCGCTAACGTGTCCCCGTAATAATCCCAATTCAGTAAGGACTGCCCTGATGTGATGCTTGTGCTGTAATTATAATAATCAATCCTGCTTTGCAGGATATCCTTTGAATAGATTTGTTCGGCTGCCATCGCCAACCCTTCATCAAGCCATGTGTCCAGCTGTGTAGATCCTTGGATAAACACATTTTGGTTAAAGCTGACCATATGCTGAAATTCATGGGCAAGTGTCATATAAGCCTCAGACACATCGATATCGCCTGCGTCATACATGAGCGGGTACGTATCAATATAGAAAATCTCTGACTTATTTGAGTTTGTATCATTATATAAATCAACAGGTGAGAAATAGCCAGCAACATAGCCGCCGCTACCAGTAAACCCATCCTTAATATCATAGGCAAGGATGTTAACCTTTCCGTCATTATTAACATCTGATTCCTTCCCGAAATTTGTTGCCACAGAAAGGTGAATAGAATCATCGAATTCCTTGCCGAGCTGTGCAGCCGCATCTGCCGTAATTTCATTGTTATTTACCCACACATCTGCGTAGGTGCCACTGTACAGAAGCTTTGCAGTCAGCTGGTAATCTTCATTTGTCTCAATATTTGTTACCCAAAATGCTTTGCTGTCGCCCTCATCATAGGAGGCGATTACAGAATTGGTGCTTTTAGTCGTTACTTTGTCCGCATCTTCTGGCTCGAACGGAACGACATAATCAAGCATATAGGCTTCTTTTTCCATGTTTTTGTTGAACGTATATTCATCATTGTTAATCTCTAATGACCCAGTATTTTCGCTTTGATAAGCATTGGTAGATTCATTGCTGATTAAGCTGTAATAGCTTGTCCCGCTGCTTATGTTTAAAGCAGTTCCTGTGTAAAATGGGTTTGCTACCTTGAAATAAGTTGTATCAGAATAATATAAATCAGACTGGCTTTTCGAGGTGCCAAGACGCAAGTATATGTAGGCACTGTTTTTATAAAGTGACTTTGGAAGCGTTATTCCAAGCTTCATGTTTCCGAAAGAGGAAGACATATCGTTTGAAATGCCGCCGATATAGTCAAGGGCCCCATTATTGTCTGTGTAAAATTCTATATCCAAAAAAGCATCCTTATTTGTACTGTCATTTTGAACAGCCAGCAGCAAATTCATCGCTTCATCTGCGGTTTCAGAGGAAGAGGTGCCAATATAGGTAACTGTATTGGTACTGCCGACACTGTCGGTCAAGCTTCCCGCCACAGCACCGTCCCTGATAAGCGGATAATCCTCCACATTGTCAAAGTTAAGATGCTTGCTTATATCAAGCCGAGGTACCAAACTTGTGTTTAAGTTTGTATTAACGCTAGCTGCCTTTAAAGATACATTCTCCTCTTGAGCAAAAGTACTTAAAGGTATAGAAAAGAGTAATAGAAAAGCAGAAAATCCAGAAATTATTTTCCCCACAAGTGTTCATCCTTCCCGAAAAAAGTAGCCCGGCTTATCGGCATAGACCCTTGGCCGATAAGCTTTCAGCTGGACATCATGTCCTTATATGAATCTCTTTTTTTAATGATATCGGCTTTATATCGGTAGTGTTTTAGCAGGATGAAATAGTAAATGATTCCATTTGTTACGCTGATACCCTCGAAATTTGTCGAACGAAAGTTCAGAGAAAAATTTACGAGGGTATCCGTATTTTTTTAATTGTTTTAAACCTTGTATTAGCAGGAGGTTAAGGATTGCATTAAAAACTAGAGTGGTATTTTTTAAAAGGGATAATGAGTATAATGGATTATTTATTTACCATATTATTACTGGTGTTAAGTTGATTTACCTATTACAATAAGTGAGGAAATTCAGGGAATTGAATATTTTGTATGAGAATACAGCTTTTTCTTTATTTTCAATATATAGATAGAAAAAAGGGGAGACTTAACAGTGAATTGTGTAAAGTGCGGGCATCCTAATGATAGGGATGCTAGATTCTGTGAATCATGCGGAGCAAATCTGCAGACAGAAACCGGGACACACCCAAATCCAGTATTGTCCAAAGAGGAAGCAGCTGCAGCGGCTTCAACAACTGCTGGACAGACAGGAAGCAGTCAAGCATATATAGAGAAAACGAAGACTGTTTCCAAGCAATACTTTTCATACTTTTTAACAGCATTAAAAAATCCTGTTCAAGCAGCAGCAAATACAGGGAAAGAGAACTTCATCAATGGAATCATTACAATTGTTTTATTTGCTTTGATGATTCCGCTTATGAGTTATTTTGCATTAAAGAGTGCATTTAGCAGCTATAACAGTGGCTGGTTTTCGCCAGATATCAGCTTCGGTGCTGTTGTAATTAAACCATTATTTATTTTATTAATTATACTTGCATTAGTAGTACTAATTATCTTCGGAGCGGTCAAGCTTGGTAAATCTTCTGCCGGCTTTCTTGATGTACTAGCGAGATTTGGTACATTCTTAGTAGTTCCAGCCTCATTTTTTGTGATTGCACTAATTATTTCCTTAATTGGTTCTTATTCTTTTGTATTCTTCCTGTTGTTGGGATTAACGGCATTCTCCTTTGTGATTCCATTGATTATTTACAGCTATAAAAAGCAGAGTAACGGTGGATTGGATGCATTCTACAGCATTCTTTTATCCTATATTGCGATTGCGATTGTATTTATGATCATTGGTGATGCAGCATTGGAAAACATCGAGGAAATGCTCGATATGATGAATCCATTTGGTTTTTAACATAAAGAGAGAACTTAGGGGGCCTGTCGTATTTCAGGCCTCTTATTAAAATATGGGGGAAGAGAAAAATGAAATTTTGTAAAAATTGCGGTACGGAAAGAAAGGAAGGCCAGAATTTCTGTAATTCATGTGGACAGCCATTTGAAGCTGCACAAACCGGCAAAACGGTCCAAGCTCCTTCCAGCAATGCTAATCATCAAACAGCAGAAGCTAAGAGAGAGCCAATGTCCAAAAAAAATAAAATCATCATCCTTTCAGCTGTGCTGGCTGTGGTAATTCTGTTTGGTGCGCATAAGTTCATTGCTAGTCTATATACACCGGAAAAGACAATAGAAGCATTTGAACAAGCTGTCAAAAGCAAGGATGTAAAAGAGGCGAAGAAGGTTATTTCCTTTGAGCAATTTGATGGTGACTTCAAAGAGGAAGACATTAAAAGCTACTTAGCTTATCTGGAAGACTATCAATCCGAAATATCCAGCTCCTTTTCCTATGAAGGTGTCACAGCTGGGGCGACCGTTACAGATAACAGCAGCAATGAAATTGTGCGTCTTGTAAAGGGAGATAAGAAATTCGGCCTTTACCAGCAATACAAAATCGAGGCAATTCCATTTGAGCTAACTGTAAGTGCCAATTTGGACGGAGCAGAAGTAGAATATAGAGACAGCAAGCAGAAGGTGGACGAAGATCTGACCATAAAGGATGTACTGCCAGGTGACACGGAGCTTGCAGGCAGTTATAAAGGCGACTATTCCTCTTTATCACACACAGAAAAGCTCGACTTTGATGATGCTTATGCTAATGTATTGGATATCTATCTTGATTTTGAAGGGGAATATGTAGATATTTATTCTAATATTGATGACAGTATCCTGTTTGTGAATGGAAAGAGTACTGGCAAAAAGGTTGCAGATGTATATGATTTCGGTCCAATTCCTACAGACGGTTCTATCAGTCTTCATGCAGAGTATGAAACAAAGGACGGCGTAATGAAAACTGCTGCTCAAAAAGTTATTAACACGAACTATATTGATTTAGAATTTACGGAGGATACACCAGAAGAAACAGAAGAGGCTTTGAACTCATTCATGGAAGATTATTACTATGCTAGTGTTTCTGCTATGAATGCAGGGGAATTCTCCTTTGTGAGTCCGTATTTAGATCCGAATGGCAAAGCGTACACAGAGTCGAAAGATTATGTAAAGTATATTTACGAAAAGGGCATTACAGAAGAAGTTGTCTCTGTCGAGGTGACAGATTATGAAAAAACAGACGAAGGCTATGTTGTTGATACAGAAGATGTGTATGACATTACTTATGAAGATGGAACAACAAAAAGGCAGGAGTACAAATCCTCCTATAAAGTGAATAAGCTTGAAGATGGTGCGTTGGAAATAAATGAGCTTATCAGCACAGAAGACAAATAAATAGAAAAAGGAAGAACCGCTAAAAAAGGTTCTTCCTTTTTTTACCCTGATCTTCTCGTCCGCCCAGCTTTAGCCTTTTTCCGTGCCATTCGCAGAAAACCATACCGAATAACCCTGTACAGCACATAAACACCGAAAAACAGCAAAAATCCGTAAATCCCAACGACTGCATCCTGAAACTCCATATTGCCGCGGCCGGTGATGCCTTGTTGTATTTCAATCGCAAAAACGAGTACTAATATGAGTGTGAAGGTATAAATGAAGGAGATGCTCGTGATGCTCCATTTTGCAAGCAGTTTGAAAACGGCATGAACCGCGAAAAAGGAGAGGATGCCAATGATGCCAATAATCCATAGATGCAAGTCTTTATCACTAGCCTGCCAGCCGAAATGGGCCGCAGCCTGCATGATAATATCATGTATTTCATTGACAATCCCGGCGATGAATCGAATAATCTCTGCCATATCTTCCTCCTGTAACAACTTTTATTCTTCATTAATACCCGATTTTCTTATTGTTGGCAAGAGATTATGTGCTGACAGGAAAATCACCGCTCAATGCTTTCACACACATCCAGGTTCTGTACATCTGTTTGTCGAGAATATGAGCCGATTCCTTAACCTCCAGCTTCCTGCCATTTTGGAAAACAATCATTGTACTTTTATTGCTGACAGAGGATGCTCCTGAAATGAGGTTAACATGGGAGAAAAAAATCCAGTGGCAGTCCATTTGGCTTGGCGATTGTGTCGGGAAAGCGTAGATGTTTTTTTGCGGATTGATGGGAATGGGGATTTTCTTTTTAATGCCGGTCAGAAAGGAAACAGCACAGCGCCGTCCGTCATATTCAGCCCCGCCGAAAAGGGAGGCCTGCTTGATCAGCTCAAGCGGAGTTTTCTTTACATAGTATTCTTCTGTTCCTTCAAGGACAATCGTGCTGTACTCCAGATTATAGGCAGGTTTCAAGGCGAGGGTTTTTTCGCTTATTTCATAATCATCATAGAAATTAGCCATTGCGATGCACTCCTTTTTTAGTAGGTGAAAAGGGAGGTTTGCATGCAGTTAATCTTAAGAAGGGAAAAATTTTTTGCGAGAGGTATTGTCTGTTGTTTCTTGGATACAGTAAAAATTACAGGGATTTAGAGAGAATATAAAAGGGGAGGGGAAAGGAGTTAGTAAGCTAAATTTGCTCCTTGTACTCTTTTTCTGCTTGAATGAACAGAAAACTAGGATTGATGCCCAATTCCTTGCATAGCTTATATAGAGTAAAGGATTTTGGAATAGATGTGCCGCGTTCAATCCTGCCGATGAAATTGGGGCTCATGCTTGTCCGTTCGCCGAGCTGTTCAAGGGATAAACCCTTCTTCATTCTTGCATAGCGGATTTGTTTTCCTAATGAACTTGCAAAAAATTTTTCATTAATCATGTCAAACCTTCTTTTAGCATTATTATCCATTAAAAAAGAAGGCGTTTCCACAACCAAGAGTTTGCTTTTTTACATTTATAGTAAATGATTGCTAAAAAAAGTTTGAACGCTCCTCTTTCTCTGGTTTTCCTATTATGGCAGGTTTCAAGGCGTGCGTCTAAAGCATTTTGAATCATTCTTTTAAAAAAAGTTTGGATGTGTTAAATCGTTTTGAAGGGAAAACTGAAATAGAGGGCGAAATATTTAGTAGAGCAATACTTTTTTAAAATTCTTGAAAGGGTGATTTTTATTGTTATTCAACCTGCAAAACTAACCAGTCTAGCAAAAGAGTGTTTGGAAAACTTCGAATCAAAAAAAGATTTATCCTATGTTGTGAAATCTTCTATGCCAATTTTGTACTTTGGCAATATCAAAAAATATTTTGAATCCCCGATCCGTATCATTACAGTCGGTTTGAATCCTTCCAAGAAGGAGTTCCCTGACCCAGACCCTTTCCTTCGTTTTCAGTCAATGAAAAAAGATCATTTTTATGATTTTAATCAGCAATATTTGGCTGCCCTAAATGAATACTTCCAAGATAAGCCATACAAAGAATGGTTTGATCCAGCCTATGAGCCGTTATTGAACGGTCTTGATGCCAGCTTCTACGGCAATATGGTAAACACGGCCATCCATACAGACATCTGTTCCTCCCTTGCGACGAATCAGACATGGGAATCGCTCAGCAGAAGTGAACAGAAAAACCTTGAATCAAGCGGTGTTCCAGCTTGGCACAAGCTTGTTGATTATTTGGAGCCAGATATTATTCTATTATCTGTTTCCGGCGGTCATCTTTCCAAAATTGCCTTTGAGACAGTCAATGATTGGGAGACCGTTTATACAACACAAATGGACCGCCCATATTTGGTAAACAGCAAGAAGGTTGTGTTAAGCAGCGGCAAGCAGTCATCGATTTATTTCGGCAGAGCAGCAGAATTGCCGTTTGGTTTCATCTCCAGTGAGACGAAGTACTTAATAGGCAGACATCTTAAAAAGCTGTCGGAATATACTCCTGACTTTAATCAAGCTTATATGTACTCTGCTATGGACCTCGACCAAAACGACGGCGAGATTTTTGGATAAACGGAAAATAAGCCTCCATTTATTGGAGGCTTATTTTTTATTCTTTATTCTTCTTTTCATCAGACTCGTTGTTGTCTTCTTTAATATTCTTTACCTGTTCTTCAACTTTCTTGTCATCAAGTGGACGGTCCACTGTTTTGTCTTTTAAATCATTCGGTTTAACCATTTTGGACAGCCTCCTTTAGTGTTGTACTTTATATATAGACGCTGTGAATTTTTTTAAACCATGAATTATTTTAAGAGTTGTAATAGTTTGATGGATAAAGAGAGGGAGTTCATTAAAAGCAACAGGAAAAACTTTAAGTTACTGTAAAGAATTAGTGTTATTTCTGCTAATTAAATTCCATTATTATCTTTGCTTTTCTAATTGTTAGTATAATGAACGAAAGAGGAGCTACCCTAATGTACAACATAGCGGAGGGACAAACAAAGACATGATTAATCCTTTAATAAGTATTATCATACCTGTTTATAATGTAGAAGCATATATAACGAGATGTTTGGATTCACTCAAAAATCAAACGTATAAACATATAGAAATAGTAGTGATAAATGACGGTTCGACTGATAACTCTTTAAGCATTGTAGAGGAAATCGGCAAAACAGAAAATAGAATCCACATTTATAACAAAGAAAATGGCGGTCAAGCGAGCGCTAGAAACTTAGGGATAAGTATCGCAAAAGGCGAATACTTTATGTTTGTGGACAGCGATGATTATTTGGACAATAATGCCGTTCAAGCATGTGTGGATATAGTCAACAGCCAACAATGTGACTTGATTGTGTTTGACTATTACAAAGTGAATAAACAAGGCCAGAAACAGCATATTCGTCTTGGCACAGAACTGCATACCTGCAGTGCCGGACCTTGTAATAAACTGTTTAGCAGAAAGTTATGGGAGAACTATCGTTTTCCTGAGGGCTATTGGTATGAAGATCTCGGGATTGTCCCAGTGGTTGTTGCGAATGCTAGTAATATAGCAAAAATTGATCAAGCACTCTATTTTTATGATGTTTCTAGAGAGACTTCTCAAACGAACACAATTAATCCTTTAAAACTGAACGATAAGATTTATATGGTTGAAAATGTGTATAAAGAATTAGAAAGACAAGGGAAGCTTAATAAGAATCTAAATAAGGTTGAATATTTGTTTATCGACCATCTCTTGAATGGATTATTATTTAAACTCATGTACGTAGAAGATACGACTGTAAGAATGAATATAGCCGTGAATATAAAGGCAACAATGGACCGCTACTTCCCTAAATGGGAAGCTTCCGTAAAGCATAACAATAAAGGGATAAAAAAATTAATGAAAAGAATTGTAATTCATCAATACTTAAAGGGGCAGTTTCTCCTAGGCGATGTTTTATTAAAGTACCCGAAACAGCTTAAAAAGAAGATTGTGTAAAAAAGCTAACTAACTTAACTGTATGGATAAACGAGGTGTTTCTTTGAAAAGGGTTTTAATATCAGCATATTTAAACAACAACTTAGGAGATGATTTATTCGTTAAAGTTTTATGTGAGAGATACCCTCAAACACAATTCTATATTTATGAAAATAAAGAGAAGCTTAGTGCTTTCACAGGAATAAAAAACTTACATGTGATTTATCCGAATATCCTTTATAAGGTGATTGATAAGATTCCTAATAAACTATTCAGCAAATCCTTTATTAGAACGATGCTTGGTTTAACGATGGACGCACATGTATATATTGGCGGCTCTCTTTTTATCGAAAAAGAGAATTGGAAAATGAAGATAAAAAAGGATAAAGCGAAGCTATTAAATAATAAGTCTAATTTTTTGTTAGGCTGCAATTTTGGGCCATATGAAAATAGCGGCTTTTTTGAAAGCTATCAACATATCTTCTCAAACTATGATGATGTTTGCTTTAGAGATAATCAATCATATGAGTTGTTTAAAGAGCTTCCCAATGTCCGCTTAGCACAAGATGTTGTGTTTAATTTGGATTATCAAGCACAAGGAATTCAGGTGGAGAAAAGGGTTGGTATTTCACTGATAGATGTGAGTAACCGGGAAAACCTAGCACCATTTAAAGCGGCTTATTTACAGAAGATGAAAGAAATTTGTGAATCATTTATTAACAATGATTATCAAGTCACGTTATTTTCCTTTTGTAAATATGAAGGTGATGAAAAAGCAATCGCTGAGCTGCTGCAAGTAATGGACGATAAATACAAGCCTAACATCAAAGTAGTTAACTATGAAAATGATTTAGATACAGCATTGGCGGAGCTTCATAAAGTCGAAATAATGTATGCCACAAGATTTCACGCGATGATTCTTGGGTTGTTATTTAAGAAAAAAGTGTTTCCGATAATTTACAGCAAAAAAATGACCAATGTGTTACACGATATAAATTTTGAAGGAAAATACAGTGAAATCAAGGATATTGGCAAGCTTGATATTACAGAACTTGCGCAGGTAGAGTATCGAGAACTGGATATGGAGCATATTATCAAGGATTCTAACCTGCAGTTTCTACAGCTGGATAAATACTTGTTGAATGACTGGAAATAAAAAGGAGTAAATATGAAAGCCAAAAGAAGTCTGATCAATTTAGCCTTAGGGTTAATAAGTCAGTTACTAATCATAGCACTGGGCATTTTAATTCCGCGTTTACTTTTGGTGAACTTTGGTTCTGAGGTAAATGGATTATTATCTTCTGTTGGGCAAATTATTATTTATATGTCCCTATTAGAAGCAGGGGTAGGAGCTGCCTCCTTACAAGCATTATATAAACAAGTGGCAGGTGCAAATCGGGAAAATATAAATTCTATCCTGTCAGCTACATCAAGCTACTATAAAAAAACGGGTATTTACTATTTTATCTGTATTATCCTGCTTTCCGTTTTCTATCCGCTTTTTATTGATTCATCCATCGATAAAATGACGATTATGTTTGTAATTCTCGTTACGGGTATGGGCGGAGCTATTAATTTCTATTTTCAAGGAACCTTTAAAGTTTTTTTAATTGCAGAAGGAAAAAGCTATGTCGATACATCAATCACAACACTTATTAATATTGTGATAAGTGGATTAAAGATTCTATTTATCCTTAAAGGCTATAATCTTATTGCGATTCAATCGACACATTTTGTGTTAATGATTGTGCAAATTATCATTTATCAAATCTATATTAATAGAAATTATCAATGGCTAGATTTAAAGGTTAAACCAGATTTTGACGCCATTTCGCAAAAAAAATCAGTGATGGTTCACCAAATATCTTCTCTAATCTTTAACAATACGGATGTCCTTATTCTGACTATCTTTACGAATTTAAAGGTTGTAAGTGTCTATGTGCTTTATAATATGCTGTTTTCTGTATTAGATAAAGTCATCAGCACCGTCAACAGCAGTGTCACATTTGCACTCGGACAAACCTTTCATGAAGGCAAAGATAAGTTCTTAAAACTATTTAATGCTTACGAAGTTTGTTTCATGTCCTTTGTGTTCTCCTTATTTACGGTCGCCTATATATTCATCTTGCCATTTATGGAGCTGTATACGAGCGGAATTAAGGATATAAACTATATTGATTTTTGGATACCGACCTTATTTGTCATCATTAAATTATTAGTGAATGCGCGAGCAACCTCTAATAATGTCATAAATATTGCAGGGCATTTCAAGAAGACACAAAGCCGGGCGATATTGGAATGTACGATTAATCTAGTCTGCTCCATCACGCTTGTTCAGTTTTTAGGAATATATGGTGTGCTGCTTGGCACAATCGCAGCATTATTATATCGCTCTATCGATATCGTCCTTTATGCGAACAAAAAGATACTAGAAAGAAATGCGTGGATGACAATAAGAAGATGGCTGACAAATATTGTGATATTCTCAATCATCGTAACTGCAGCCAAAGCGATGAGCATTCATCCAACTTCTTATATAACTACAATTCTTAGCGCCGTTATTTTATTAGGATTAACGATTGTGATATTTGCTTCTGTTAATGCTGTTATCGACAGAGAGGCTTTTAAATATACAAGAGATATTATCGTTAAACTTATTAATCAACAAAAGCGCAAAAAATCTATCTCTACATAAGAGAGGAGGATGTTTATGAATTTGGAGCATGAACTAAAACAAACTGGCACTGTGATTACTGACTTTTTCCATACCAATCAGCAAGAAATGAGCACTATAGTGGATATAGCACAACTTCAAAAGTTTTTAAGTGAAAAACTAGCTGACTCTGCCGAACAAAAGGATTATATAGAGAATTTTAACGAAGTGTTACTTGCACTGTTAAAAGGAAAGCTGTCTGCAGAAGTGTTTCTTTTCTATTTAGAAGCGCAATTTTTTCTAGATGAAGCAGCTGCTAAACAAATATTCACTCATATAACGAGGTTTCAGGCTTTTAAGGAAAGCTCGCTGCATGATGAAATTACGTTCCCAAACCAATCAGGACCGAAAGTGAATGTTATTATTACTACGTATAATAGAGAAAGATTTCTAGAACAAGTAATTGATAGTATTCTAAAGCAAGATTATCCAAATATTGAGTTAATCATCATAGACGATAACTCCCAGGACGGAACAAGCTCTTTAATGGAGAAGAAATATACTAGTACGTCCAATGTTATTTATATGAGAAATAACAAGAATGAAGGACCAGGCACGAACCGGTTGAAAGCCTTTGTTACACATGCTGACGGCGAGTATATTTTCTTTTTAGATGATGACGATTATCTGATTGATTCGAATTATATAAGCAAAGCAGTCCATTTTCATGAACAGCATCCAGAAGTTTCATTTGTGGCAGCTAATGTATTCTTAGATAAAACGAACAAATCCGAATTAAAACTTTCAGACCTTAAGCTAAACACCATCGTCAAAAAATATGATTATTTTATTAACTTTGAAAAAAAAGGCTACCCAAAGCCAGCATCCACATTAACAACTGTTTTTAAGCGGTCTGCGCTCATTGAGATGGACATTGTAAACATGAAAATGGTCAATGATTCTGCTATCTATTTAAGATCCCTGCTCGTTGGCGATGCCGGCTTTCTTGATACAGTCGCAGGTGTGTATCGAATTCACGGCAATAATATCACCTTTAACTTAAAGAGTGACTTTATCATTGAAAATTTAAACGAAAAAAAGACAATCAAAAATATGGCTGTTAATGACTTCAACTACAATGCCAAAGAAGTAGAGGACTGGTTTGGAAACAGTGTGTACGTTACAGTTATGTACTTCTTAAAATATTCCGCTAAAAACGCAAATGATTATTTTGTGATGTTAAATTGGACAAAGGAAAACTGCAGAAGTATTTATAAAAAGATGCGATATGCAGCGCTGAAATTTGTCATTAAAAGACGGCTGTCCAGACTTCGTAATCTGGGCAGGAAAGCTGTCGTGCAGAAAAGTTAACAAGGAAGGGTGAGTCCGGTTTTATTGGGCTCATCTTTTTTGTCTAAGCATTTATTCTTAGATAGTTAATCCTTACTTTTGAACAAATATCCAAAAAAGCACTCTATGTTAGTTGTGTCCATCAATTAATAGAGAGTGCTTTGTATTAATTCTCCTTCTAACTTAGGTAGAAATATAATGAAAAATTTCCCTTTCAATTTTTAGAGAAATACTACTATGTGCTAATTAATGTGAATAACCCATCTTCCATGATCATTTTGTGAACTCAAAGGAAACGGATGCTTCAATAAAGAAACCCAAAAAAGAAGAGAGGAGGGCAGATGAAAAATAAAAAAATCCATGAAGCAAGATGTTTCACTTTAAGTATTACAAATATTGAGGGGGAATTTCTTATGTTTAAAAAAATATTTAGTCTAATTGTAATTACCGTTCTGTTTGTAGGTATGTTTAATCTGCCAATTACAAGAGCAGAGACGAAGGATAATTCTAATATCAAATCTCCTGAAGAATTTGCAGCCAATATGGAGGAGTTACCATTCGATTTAATCGAAGATGTTGAAACAAGTGACTATAAAGAAAATAGGGATAGTATCATATCGGAGGAAGAAGAATACAGTGCAGAGATAGATTTTGATAAAAGTAGTATAGAATTTACAGATGAAGATGGAAATAGTATTGAGATTTCTTTAGATGATGAAGAGTTAGAGTTTAAAGAAAATGATGATGGAACTATAGTTTATGAAAATGAAGATGAAGATTATCGGGTGGAAAACCAAATATTGGATGGAGGTTTTAGGCAAATTTATACAATGGAATCTGAAGAATAACCTAAAGAATTTAAAATTGACATTGAGTTAGAGAAAAACCAATATTTAGTTGAAGAAGACGGATTATATTATGTTAAAGATGATAAGGGAGAAATAATATTCAGTATTGGGAAGCCTTGGGCTGTTGATAATGAAGGTGATTTTATAGAAAGTCAGTATACTCTCAAGGATAATGCAATCTATCAAACAGTAGAATATACAGGCGATAGTTACCCTCTCCAAGCTGATCCTTTGTTCTGTTCAGATACCATAAATAATACTGACTCAAAGTATTTTGGAAATAGTAGCAGTGGTAAATTCTCTGTTTATACAAGAACGTGTGCAAAATTATTCGTAACTTCAAGCTATGTTTTAGGCTCACCATTAACAGGGACATTTGCATCAACTGTTATTGCAAAGGACATGTGGTCTGAGGTTACCGCAGATGCAAATTTCAAGAAAAGTATAGCGAGCTCAAAACATGGTAGGATGAAAGATCAATTTATATGTCATGCGATAAATCCAGGTACTGTTTGGAAAACATCATGGAACTTAGAACCTTGGAGACCTGATAAGTCTCTACTTAACACATATTTAGATGCATGTAATCCGAAAAAATATTATTAACAGGAGTAAATCAATGGGGCTAATTAATAGTTTAAGTGCTACTGTTTATGAACCAATGATAGTAGTACTTTTGTTATTTTCTGCTGGGTTACTATTTTTTTTCATATTATTATATTGTTTACTGAACTTGAAATTTAATATGATAGGGTTTGTTTTTCTTGGACTGTCTATAATTACCTATTTATTGGTTGGCATATACATGGTGGGTAAAGGTTATTACTATGATACAGACCCGAGAGAAGGTCATATTTTTAATAATTATGGATTTTTAGAGCTGATTCTATTAACATACCCATACATTTTCCTAACACTGGCCTGTAGTATAGGTAAAAAGAAAAAGCAGTGAAAGCAAAAAGGGGAATCGTATATTCAAGTGCGAATCCCTTTTATTAAATGCGAGCTCGTATTAAATAAGAGAAAGGAGGGAGGATGATGAACTTCCCTGGAAGTGAGAGTGATTATTTATATGAGCCATTATATGTATGTGTATTGTTACTATTGTTAGGATTAATCTTTTTTGGCATATTATTATATTGTGTTCTAAATATAAAATTCCATATACTAGGATATGTTTTGCTTACTATATCATTTGTCACTTATTTGCTCGTCGGCATCTATATGGTGGGTAAAGGTTATTATTATGATACAGACCCAAGAGAAGGTCATATTTTTAGAGAATATGGATTTTTAGAGCTGATTCTATTAACATACCCATACATTTTCCTAACTCTTGCCTGTTGTATAGGTCAAAAAAAATCAGCTAAATAAAAAACAGCACTCCTTAATGTTAGGAGTGCTGTTTTCTATATTTAACGGTTTGCTGTTGTAGTAGTGTCCTTTTTGTCTGGGCGTTCCTTGCCGATGCCAAAAGCGAAGAAGCTGATGACAACTAAGAGAAGGAAGATGATTCCGACAACAAGAGAGACTTGTGTGTCTTTATTGAAGGCCATGCCGACAAGGACGATTAATAGAAATACGATAGTTGCATAATTTGTTACAGGTGCAAATGGCATTTTAAATGGATGGCTGCCCATTTCGGCTGCTTTCGCTTTTCTGAAACGAATTTGGCTGATTAAGATGACAAACCATGGCACCATTCCTGGCAAGACACTTGCACTATAAACGTAAACAAAGATGCCCTTTGGTGCGATATAGCTTAAGATAACACCAACTAATAATCCGACCATGACGCCGATTGTGCTGAATAATGGTACGCCATTTGAAGTTAGTTTTCCAAAAAAGGCTGGTGCTTGCTTGTTCATTGCTAATGTATAAAGCATGCGTCCTGCACTGTAAATACCGCTGTTGCAGCCTGACATGGCAGCAGTGATAACAACAAAGTTAATAATACCAGCAGCAGCTGTGATACCGACTTTAGCAAATGTTGCTACAAACGGGCTGCCGACAGAGCTGAGCTGATCCCATGGATACACTGTAACAATAACGAAAATCGCGCCAATATAGAAAATAAGAATGCGCCAGATAATGCTGTTGATTGACTTTGTTAGTGTTTTCTTTGGATCTTTTGCTTCTCCAGCAGTGATCCCAATCAATTCAACGCCTTGATAAGCCCCGATAACAAGAGAAAGGGCAAAGAAGAATCCTGTGAAGCCGCCTGAGAAGAAGCCGCCGTGTGCCCACAGATTTGATAAGCCGACAGCTTGTCCGCCGTTTCCAAATCCGAAGAAGATAATGCCTAAGCCTGCTACAATTAAGAGCACGATTGTGACAATCTTAATCATGGCAAACCAAAATTCAAATTCTCCGAAGGATTTTACTGAAACTAAATTAGCAGCACCTAGTATTGCCATGGCGATTAATCCTGGAATCCATGGCGGTAAATCAGGGAACCAGTAGTTCATATATTCTCCGACAGCAATGATTTCTGACATGCCGACGATTACCCACTGGAACCAGTTGCTCCAAGCAGTCATATAGCCTGCAAGCGGGTGGATGTATTTATGGCCGAATGTGGCGAAGGAACCTGTGCTAGGCTCTAGATAAAGCATTTCTCCCATTGCCCGCATGATAAAGAATACGAACATTCCAGCAATTGCGTATGCAAGCAAAACGGATGGGCCTGTCCAGCCGATTGTACTGGAAGAGCCTAGGAACAGTCCGACTCCGATTGTTCCGCCTAATGCAATCATTTGGATATGACGTGATTCTAAGCCTTGGGAAAGCTTGTTGTTGTTTGACATTTATATCCCCTCTTTCACGATTTAGCAGCCGTAATTTTCAAAATAAGATAATGCTCATGGAGTAGGTTTCCGGCAACGAAATGATGAAGTTGGAATAAAACCAATCTCATTTCTTGCAGTTTTATTAAAAAGCATCTTTCAGCTGGTTATCTATAATTCTTGATTCAACTTAACTATCATAATAAATTTTTCCTAAGAATACAATTGTATTTCTGGAGAGTACAATAAGAAAGGGTTTTCATGAACAGGAATTCTTTATTTTGCAATAGTGTGTGAATAATGAGACAGCGTTTGAGACCGCAAGCTACAAGGGTAGAAGAAAAATAAAGCTATATAACAATAAAGAAATGATCTTTTTGCGATTTCTGCAGATTTTTTGACAAAAGACACATAATCTAGCCGTAAAAAAACAATCATAAATTTTTACCAATTCCACCAATCAGATGGTAGAATAAGAGAAAAGAATGTTCATCATAAAGAACGTGTTAATACTATTATGTTGCATGGGAGCAATGGATATGATGGGGAGACCTCCAAATATGAAAAGAACTGGACAAGTTGTGTTGGTGTTAGTTTCGGTCCTATTTACGTTGTATCAGAAGATAGCAGACCAAGAGCCTTTCTTTACAATCGACTTCTTCATTTTTACGGCCATTGCATGGTTTGTCGGCTATCATATTGACTTAGGCAGCTATTTTGAGCAAAAAGCCCGTTCGAGTGAGACGAGCTACAGGCTGCTAGTTGATTCCCTGCCAGAGCCGGTGTTTATTCATCACAAGAACAAAATTATCTTTGTGAATAAGGCAGCAGTTCTAATGATGGGGGCGAACTCTCCTAGTGAGCTGATTGGCAGGTCCTTCGGAGAATTTATTGCACCTGAATACAAGGAACGCTGGGAAATGCGGATGAGTCTTGTCAAAACAGAGAAGAAGCCGCTCCACAATATTGAATATAAAATGATGCGATTCGACAAATCGGTGTTTTATTTTGAGGTCAGCTGTCTGTCGATTGCCTTTGACGGCAAGGATGCCGTTCTTTCCCTCGGCACAGATATTACAGAGCGCAAAGAGCAGACGAACCAATATGTGCAGAAGTCAGAGAAAATGGCGCTGCTCGGGCAAATGTCTGCAGGAATTGCCCACGAAATCCGCAATCCTCTTACTTCCATCAAAGGATTTATTCAGCTGTTAAAGTCTGATGATAAGCAGAATGAATATTTGGATATCGTTCTATCCGAAATAGAGCGAATAAATACGATTGTCGGAGAGTTTTTGTTTCTTTCTAAACCGACTGCAGACGTTTATAAAAAGAAAAATATTAAAGATATTATTAAAGATGTTGTCACCTTTATCAATGCTCAGTCCAATTTGTATAATACACAAATTTACACGAAGATGGATGAAGACATCCCGATGATTTTTTGTGAAGAAAACCGTTTGAAGCAAGTATTCCTTAACCTTCTGCAAAACTCGATCGAAGCAATGCCAAACGGGGGAATTATTGCGATAACAGTAGAAGCGCTAGAAGAAGACAAGATATCGATTCAAATTGTCGACCAAGGGATTGGCATTGAAGAAGAGAGACTTGCGACACTCGGCGAACCTTTCTATACAACAAAGGAGAAGGGGACAGGACTTGGATTAATGACCTGCTTCAAGATAATTGAAGAGGGCCATCACGGCCAATTAAACATTAAAAGTAGGGTAGGTAGTGGGACGACTGTGGAAATAGTGCTGCCAAGCCTTACACAGGAAATGTTAGGAGGGTGCGGCAACTCCAAATTTGCCCAATGAAAAGAGCAGGCTACCGTAAACTAGCCTGCTCTTTTTATACGGGTTATTTATTAAACTTATCTTTCATTTTATCCTTTAACTTTTCACCCATATCTCTTTCTTTGTCTCGGACTTTCTCATTTCTTTGCGCCTTTTTCGCAGCATCGATAGCTTTGTCTTTGTATTGGTCAAAGTTACTCATTTCTATCATCCTCCTTAAAAGGTTATAAAGTATATATAGACCTTCTGACAGAAGATAAACTGCCAATAATAGGTAAAGGTTTTAAAGCGCGTTGTTTATTACTTTTTTATAGTATAGGACAGATAATAGTCCAAAGATGGAATAGAGAAGCGTGTAGACGACCATAACAGTAAGCATTGGTGTCCATGCTGTTCCGAAAAAGAACCAGCCTGATTGGACAGCAAAATAACTGTGAGCAAGACCAATCACAAGGGGAATTCCGAAGCTGAACAGCTGCTTGCCTTGAATTCCTCTTAGCAGATCACCCTTCGTATAGCCAAGCTTTCTTAAAATCGTGTAGTTATGCTTTTCCTCTTCGCCTTCATCCATCTGTTTAAAGTAAAGAATACAGCCGGAAGTGATAAGGAAGGTCAAACCTAGAAATCCGACGATAAACATAGTCAGTCCCATATTAGACTTGTTGTTAGTGGCCATATCGAGACGGGAAAGGCTGAATTCCTGCTCCTCTAATTTAAGGTCATGGTAAATGTCATTCGCTTTTTCAATCTCCGCGTTTTTGTTAATATCAACTCCGAAATAAGTGCTTGAAGCTAACTGCAGCTTGTCATTTTTGTTGCTGTTAAGCTGAGCAAATACCTTTTCGTCGACAATCGTTGTCGGCATCCCGCCAGCTGTGTACTTATAGGATATAACTGGCACGTCATCTAAACCAATGAGGTGCAGCGGGATTGCTTCGTCCTTTGTTTCAAGCGTTATATCTCCAGTGTTTTTCATCGGCATAAATTCTTTTAATGCACCATCATAGTTTGTGAATAATGCTTCATCCTCCTCTAAATCGACCCCTTTCACACTGTTTTCGCTTACAACAGCAAGTGTCGTCATATTCGGGTCGAAATTAAGATTGTTGAAATCCGCCTTTAAAATTTTGCCGATATTAATATCAGCCATTATTACGTCAATCTTTGTTTCGTCATATGCTATCTTATTTTTGGTTAATTTTTCTGTAAACAACGCAGCTTCCTCACTCGATCCGAATGAAAAATTAGCGGGGATGCTAGTCTCTGCATTTTTCTCAGCAGAATAGTAGGAGATATAGCATAACGACAGCAAGGCAATCGCAAGCGCTGATACAGTTGTGATAATGGTTAACAGAAGCGAATTGGATTTCATCTTGAACATGATGCTCGATAAAGACAGGACCTCATTAATGTTTAAATAGCCGTTTTTGCTTTTGCGGACAAGATTGAACAGAAAGCTGACAGACCCTTTATAGAAGAGATAGGTGCCAAGTATAACAGACCCTAATATAAAGGCCATCGCACCAAACAATGCATTCATTGTCTGAAAATCGCCATCAAACAGCTTTGACGAAACATAATAGCCTGAGATGATTCCTGCTATCCCGATAATCCCGATAATAATCTCCATGACGGACATTTTTTTAACTCTGCCTTCTGCAGATGATGTTACTCTGAACAAGTTTAAGATTGTTTGTCTTTTAATGAAGATGTAATTCATCAGCATAATGAAGATATAGATGACTGCAAACACAAGAATTGTCTGAACTAATGCCTCATTTGAAAAATGAAGTTTTGCAATTCCTTTTACGCCAGTTATCTTAAATAAAACTAAGATAATTAGCTTTGAAAAGGAAAAGCCGATGAAGGTACCGATGAAAAGCGCTCCAAAGTATAACAGGAAGTTCTCCATTCCTAGAAGCCAAAAGATTTTTTCCTTCGTCATGCCAATCAGCTGGAACAGTCCGATTTCCTTGCTGCGTCTTTTAATGAAAATCATATTCGCATAAAAAAGAAAAATGGAGACGATAACGACTAACAAGATAGAGGCAACTTTAATGGCAGCACCGCCTTTAATCGTTCCTTCCACCGAATCCATAGACGGATCATATTGAAGGGTGACAAAAGCGAAATACAAGCAGACACTGAAAATCAAGGCAAATACATACAAGTAATAATGCTTGATGTTTTTGACAAGGTTGCGAAAAATGAGCTGATTAATGTTCATATTGCACCCCGCTCAAAATTCCTTGTGTCTTCATGATATCCTGGAAGAAATGCTGTCTGTCCTGCTCTCCCTTATTTAACTGTGTGTAAATTTGTCCATCTTTAATGAAAATGACCCTGCTGCAATAGCTCGCAGCAAGTGGATCATGTGTAACCATCAAAATGGTTGCGGCAAGTGTTTCGTTCAAGCTGCTCAGCTTGTTCAAAAGATCAGAAGCTGATTTACTGTCCAATGCACCAGTCGGCTCATCAGCAAAGATGATGCTCGGCTCATGGATAAAAGCTCTGGCTGCAGATGTGCGCTGCTTCTGGCCGCCGGAAATCTCGTTTGGATATTTATCCTTTAGCTCAAATATGCCGAGCTCATTGGCGATTTTTGTAAAGCGGTTTTCTGCTTCTTTTCTTGGTGTTTTCGTTATCGACAAGGGAAGAAGGATATTCTCCTTCACTGTCAGTGTGTCGAGCAGGTTATAATCTTGAAAGATGAAGCCGAGGTTGTTTTTACGGAACTGAGCAAGCTGCTTCTCCCTCATCCCGGTTATTTCACTGCCTTCAATTTTAATGGTTCCGTTGCTTACTTTATCTATGGAAGACAGCACATTAAGCAATGTTGTTTTTCCAGAACCAGAAGCTCCCATAATGCTGACAAACTCGCCTTTTTGAACAGACAGGCTGACACCTCTGAGCACCTCTTGTTTATTAAATTTGTTTCCATAGCTTTTTTGAATTTGATTTGCTTCTAATATCATCAAATTAAGTCACTCTCCTAACCACTTGTTTATATCTACATTATAGGCACCTCGAACTGTCTCATCCTTCGAATCAGCGAACAAAATAGAAGAAGCATGTGACAGTTTTGTCACATGCTTGCATTGCTTAACAAATGGACAAAGTCATTCTTTCTTGGAAAGGTCAAGGTGAATGCTGTTCCTTTTTGCGGCAAGGAATCGACTTCCATTGTAATATGGAGGGTATTTGCTGCCTTTTTGGCAAGGTATAATCCCATGCCTGTCGCATGCTGGTTTTGATGGTTAGCTGTAGATGTGAAGCCTTTATCAAAAATACGTGGCAAATCCTTTTTCTCCATGCCGATTCCGAAATCACGGATTTGCAGTATAATCTGCTCGTCTTTCCTGCTGCTTGTAATGACAATATCTGCTTTTTCGCTGTATTTAACGGCATTTGTCAGCAGCTGTCTGATAATAAATGCCAGCCATTTACTGTCTGTCAGCACTGCGGTTTCTGAAAGCTCAACCTCAAAACCAATTCCTTTCTGGATACACCATGTCTGCAATGTGCGAATTTCATCGTACAAAATATCCTCTAAAGATACTTTTTCCACATACAAATCATTTTGCATGAAAGGCAAGCGTTTTGAATGAAGCTGCTGGTCAAGAAGATGATGTATCCGCAGCCATTCATATGTTAAATTGCCTCGCATTTCTTTATCGTCAATCCGGTCAATTAGAAGTCGCAATGTTGTCATAGGTGTCTTTACTTCATGAATCCAAGAGAGGAGGTCGTCTTTTTCTTGCTCTAATGCGACTGTATTTGTGAGCAGCTCTTCTTTTAACAACAAGGTTTGTTGTCTCAGACTTTCGGCGACAATTTCCTCGAATGGACTTTCAGGAACAGCGATACCTGATAAATCAAGATTATCGTCCCGCTCGGTCAAAGTCTTATAAAAAGCTGTTTCCTTTTGATATCTCCAAAACAAATACAGCAGGCAAAACAGCAAAGACAAAAATACAGTATATAGAACTGATGTGAAGGCAATTGTATCATCAAGTGCTGCCACAACCAGATTCAATGCTAGGAGAAACAAAATAAATAAAAGCCAGCTTTGTTTTTCTTTAATAAATTTCCAAATCATAGCTCGTCCTCTTCAATGGCAATATAGCCTTGGCCGACTTTCGTCTCAATAAACTTTCCGATTCCAATCTCCTCAAGCCGTTTGCGAAGCCGGTTAACATTCACTGTAAGGGTATTATCGCTTATAAAGCGGCTGTCATTCCAAAGATGTTCAATGAGCGTGTCTCGGCTGACAATTTTATTCTTTTGCTCAACAAGCAATTTTAAGATAAAAGCTTCATTCTTTGTCAGTTCGATTGTGCCATTTTCATTAGCTACAGTGTTTGTTTCATAATCGAGGGTTGCACCGCACCAAGTCTTCTTTTCCGTCTGTTCTAGGCTGTAATTGTACACACGGCGGAGAATTGCTTGAATTTTAGCGATTAGCACCTCGAAATGGAAGGGCTTCTGGACAAAATCATCAGCTCCAAGCTGCATCGACATGACCATATCAGTCGGATGATCTCGTGAGGACAGGAAAATAATCGGCACCTTTGATTGAGAGCGAATCATACGGCACCAATGAAATCCGTCGAACTTCGGAAGCTGGATGTCTATGATAACGAGATCAGGCTTTACTGTCGTAAAATCCTGCATTACCTTAGAAAAGTCAGTTATCCCATATACTTCATAAGACCACTGGCTGAGCCGGTCCTTTACTTCAGCAAAAAGGGTTGCGTCATCTTCAATTAATAATATTTTGAACAAAAAATCACCGCACTTAAAAAATTGGTTATATTTGTATTATAAACGTCGATTGAACTAATGTGTAGTGATGTTTAGTATTTCCTTGCTTAAGTGATACTAAGAGTATTACGCGGGAAGGGAGTTCTACGATTGTTAAACAGAGCAGAATCATTAGAAAGCATTATCGACATTATCCCTATGATGAAAATGGCTATCCCGTTAGACTTGTCGATTGCCATTTGTGATAAAGAAAAGTTTGTCGCCTATTTTCCTGGAGATGCAATCGACTTGAAAATTAAAGTAAACCAGCTGCTTTCACGAGAGGAACCTCTTGCCATTGCTCTTCGGGATAAAAAAGCGTTCAAGTCCTCTGTTCCAGCAAATTTTTATGGGTTTGAATTTATCGGCACAGCAACGCCGATTGTTAATACAAAGGGAGAGGTGATTGGCGGGATTGCTGTGCAAGTGCGCAGGCAGACTGAACTGCGGGAGATTGTCAATCAAATGCTCGCTTCTTTATTGCAGGCAAACAAACAAATTGGCATGATTACAGACAGCTCTGGATCTTTGGCTAATTTCTCACAGGAACTTCTTGGGCAATCAAAACAAGCAGAAGGAGAGGTGAATAAATCGACAGAGGTGTTGTCACTTATTAAGCGGGTTGCGGATCAGACAAATTTGCTTGGTCTTAATGCAGCAATCGAGGCGGCCAGAGCAGGCGAAAAGGGGAAGGGCTTTGAAGTTGTCGCAAATGAAATTAGAAAGTTTTCCCGAGATACTGTTCAATCAACCCAGCAAATCCACGCTACAATGGAACAGATAAAGGCGGCGACAAGCAGAATGAATCGTTCGATTGAGAAGATAGCATCTATTGGGGAGTCACAGGCAAATTCCATTAAGCAAACATGTGCATTTATGGAGGAAATTCAGGAAATGGCAGTAAGACTGAATCAATTCGCCGATGAATTGTAGAGAATGATTTCTTCCTATTTAGGTGTGTGTTATAGTAGCAATAGCAAGTCAAAAATGCAATGGAGGAAAACAAAATGTCAGAACAAGAAAAGAAAAAAGTAAGCTTAAAGGATGCAATGAAGCAGCAGCTTGCCAATAAAAAGCAACAATCTCAGCAAGGCCCAAATCTTAACGGCAATACAAAAATGCAAAAGATGAACAGCCAGCAAACGAAAAAAACGAACAACCAGCGAAGAAGAATGGGCGTCTAATGAACGGCCAAAACAGAAAAGACATCACCTCCGGGCTAACGGTTGAAATCGTCTTAAAAGCAGATCAAAAAACAGGAAAGAGAACCGTTGGAGTAGTTAAAGATATTCTCACAAATTCCTCTTTCCATCCACATGGAATAAAAGTAAGGCTAACAGATGGGAAAGTCGGACGAGTGCAGGCCATTCGCTGATTTCCCTTTTTTTTATATCGAGGTAATTAGTACGATATTTTGTTCTTCTGCTAGTACAAGCATTATGAATAAGTAAATGGGAATTAAAATGCTGATTGGTCTGCTGACATCGGTTTCAACTCCTTATTGTTTGTTTTGGAAATAGCTGAAATGTTGTAAAAATTTGAGCACTTTACCAATGGCTTTGGTCTTGAATATTAATCGGGTTGCTTTTAATTATGCAGCATTATTTTATCATGTGATTTGCATTCCAGAAGGTTTTGTTCAATGTTTCGCAAAGAGGTTTGTGAATTGAAAACGCTGCCAAGAAAGTGGGCAGTTGCAGTATAATTAATTGTGAAGGAAAAATGAAGAGAACTATTAAACTAAGATCTTGGAATAAGAAAAACCTTACTATTTATACTATTCCTGCTGCTGCAGCAAAACCGAATCATAAATCCAAAAAATAATGGCACCAGCTAAAACCATTAAATAAAACTCCAGGAAATTAAAAGGATTTTGATGCATAGTCATTAATAAGACAGCATTAGTAATCGCAGAGCCAATCAGATAGATGAGAAGATATTTAATACTGAAGCTTTTAGGCTTTTGGTTCAGCTTAATTTGCAGCGGTGTAGCGATAAACAAATAAAAGAAAAAGATAATAAGAGAAAAAATGATAAGTTCCATAAAAGAAAAATAAGTTGACCGTAATAAAATAAAAACAAGACTAAGCGTTATTGCCGATAGAAGAGAGCAGATGAATGACCTGCCGATAAGATCAGAGTCGATATAAACCTTTTCCATATTAAAACACCTCGATAGGACTGTGTGATAGATTTACAATAAACAAAAAATTCCCCATTATTAGTATATGTTTGTAATCTTTCTTATGTAAGATACTTTCTTCCTAGATACAAATGGCACAACTTTTCGAAAAATAGTTTTCAACCTTTCCTTAAATAAGCTAAAATAATAGTAGTGGATGTAAATAAATGGAGTAATATACTAGAAGATTACCATTTTAGGAGGAACTCACCCGTGTTTAAAAAAATCGCGTCTGATGCATTAGGTTTAAGTGATGTAGGAAGTGTTATTCACCCTTCTGATTATGATAAAGTAGATGCTGATGATTATATCCTTCATGAGGATAATGAAAAAATTTACTTTTTGATTAAATCAAAGACAGATGAATATTGCTTTACAAACAGGGCGTTAGTCCATCTTGACGGTACGAGTGCAATCAGCAAAAAGAGAAGCTTGAAAAGATATTCGTATAAAGAGCATGCGATTTCTAATGTGTCGATGGAAACAGCAGGCACGATTGATCTCGATGTGGAAATTAAGTTTTCGATGGGAACTGTTCCATTCAGCATTGATATACATAAAAACCATATTGAAGCTATCAAGGATTTATATAAAGCATTAATCCGAATCAGTGAACTGACACAGGAAAACGAAATTTCTTTGGAATTTGCGAAGGAAAGTCTGCAAATTACGTCTAGTACATTAGTGCGTGCTTCAATAGAGGGAGATGTTTCCGAGCATTTCCGCAACATTAATGATCAAGTTTTTAACTGGCTCATGAACAGCCGTAAGAAATACAATGTAAAAGATTTCGGCTTCGTATTTGAAAAATATATTAATAATTAATAAACTAGCAGGCATCTTCATAGGAAGATGTCTTTTTGTCTAGTGAAAATCTCAAAAAAAAGATATTCAAACTTTGAACTATTTTATTTAATTTTCAAGACTTTTTAGCATATAATGACCTTATCAACTAAAACGAAAAAGTAAAAGGGGACTAAATGGGACAGCATCCAAAAATAACACATCGCAATAATGTTAAAGTTAGTGGGAACGGCTCCAAAACAATGATCTTTGCCCATGGGTTTGGGTGTGACCAAAATATGTGGCGCTGGACAGCCAGTGCTTTTGAACAAGACTATCAAGTTGTCCTGTTTGACTATGTCGGTTCTGGCAAATCTGACATCTCCCAATATGATCAAGAGAAATATGAAAGCTTGCACGGCTATGTACAGGACGTTCTCGACATTTGCGATGAGCTGCAGCTCGAGGATGCTATTTTTGTTGGCCATTCTGTCAGTTCCATTATCGGCTTGCTGGCATCCTTGGAAAGACCGCAATGCTTTAGCAATCTGATCATGATTGGTCCTTCACCATGCTATTTGAACAAGCCGCCATACTATGGAGGATTTGAGGAGGAAGAGCTTCACGGATTGATTGATTTGCTCGACAAAAACTATATCGGCTGGGCGAAAGGTTTTGCTGCGATGGTCATGGCGAATGAAGACCAGCCTTCTCTTGCAGAAGAGCTGATGATCAGCATTTGTTCGACAGATCCAGTTATTGCCCGTCAGTTTGCGATTGCTACGTTTTTCTCTGATTATCGCCAAGAACTTGCGAAAGCTTCTGTGCCATCCCTTATTATTCAATGTTCAGATGATGTGGTTGCACCAAAAGCAGTCGGTGAATATATGCATCAAAATATGCGTGACAGTCTTATAAGAGTAATTGATGCAGCTGGACACTGCCCTCATCTGAGCCATCCGGACCAAACGGTTGAATTAATGAGAGAATATTTAGGCACCCTTGATTAAGGGAAAGGAGCTGGTGATGTATGGATAGACAACTGGATGAAGCACCATGCGGCTTTCTAATGCTTTCAGATAACGGGAATATTCTGTCCGTTAACAGAACCTTGCTGGAGCTGTTAGGGTTTGACCGTCATGACTTGATTAATAAGCATATGAATCAGTTATTGACGAAGCCCTCAAGGATCTTTTGCCAGCTTTATTTTTTTCCGCTAATTCGTCATGAAAATAAAATTGAAGAAATGCACTTTTCTCTGCAGAAAAAAGGCGGCGAGGAGATTCCTGCCTTGATTTTTGCAAATAGACATAAGAAAGAAGGCGTCTTTGTCATTGAATGTGTGCTTGTTCCGATGCATCAACGACTTGAGTTTGAAAGTGAGATTTTGAAGGCAAGAAACATTGCTGCTGCAGCCTTGAAGGAAGCGGCTGAAACAAACAAAGAGCTTGAAAATGTTCTTTGTGAATTGCAAGCTAAACAAAAGGAGCTTATTAAACTCAATAAACAAAAGGAACAATATCAGGAGCGAATCAAAAGGGAGCTGGATTTGGCTAAAAACATTCAGGGCATTTCCTTATCCACTCCTTTCAGTAATGAGGAGATAAGCATTTCTGCTTATTACCAGTCATCAAACGAGCTGTCTGGTGATATGTACAGCTTTTATCAAATTTCTCCAGGCAAGTATGGATTTATCATTCTTGATGTTATGGGGCATGGGATTTCGTCTGCCTTGATTTCCATGTCGCTCAGGTCACTGTTTCAGCTGTTGATTATGAAAGGCGCTACCGCTGAGGAAATTATGGCAGAGCTTGATACACAGCTTCATCTTCTGTTTCGCAATGGTGATGGCATAAAGCATTATTGTACAGCGATCTTTTTAACCATTGACACGAATACAAAGGAGATAGAATACATAAATGCAGGTCACCCTCCGGCGTTGTGGATTGGGAGAGACACAGAAATCACGGAATTTAAATCAACAATCCCGCCAATCGGCATATTTGAGGATTTAACATTCCGAAAAAGCAGCTTTGCTTATCAAGAGGGCGGCAGACTGTTCTTATATACAGACGGTGTAACAGAAGCCATTTCTGCTAACACGCTTAATTTATTGGTGAAAGAACAAGAGCCTATTCACGCTATTAAGGAAAAAATTGTCCATTTTTTAAAGCTCGATGAGGAGATAGGAATAAAGGTAGATGATCGCTGCTTTTTGCTTATTGAGGTGTAGAGGTAAGCTAAAAAGCAGCTTGTTCTTTTTTTACTTTTTTAAAGAGAAGGCAGCCATTGGGCTGTTTTTTTCGATATAATGGTCCTATTTGATGCATCGAAAGGGGAATTATATGAATAAAAAATATCCAGTGGCATTGTGGACATTGGTAATTGGCGCATTTGCAATCGGCATGACAGAGTTTGTTATCATGGGCTTGCTGCCAGAAGTGGCAAGGGATGTTAACTCTTCTATTGCTGCAGCAGGACAGCTTATTACTGGCTATGCCCTTGGTGTGGCAGTCGGCGGCCCTATTCTTGTCCTTATAACCTATAAAATGTCACAAAAGAACTTATTAATGTTGTTAATGGTAATATTTATTCTCGGAAACTTAATGTCAACAATTGCGTCAAGCTATGGTGTACTTATGGCTTCCCGTTTGCTGACGTCATTGGCGCACGGCTCGTTCTTTGGAGTAGGAGCAATTATGGCCGCAAGTCTTGTAGAGCATTCTCGCCGTGCCAGCGCAATGGCATTGATGTTCACAGGATTGACAGTTGCTAATGTAATCGGTGTGCCATTCGGTACATTTGTTGGCCAGCAGCTCGGCTGGCGGAGCAGCTTCCTCATTATCGCAGTCATTGGCTTTATTACACTTATTGGAATATATATGCTTGTGCCAAAGCCGAAAGAGCAGAAAAAGGCGGACTTAAGAAAAGAGATTGCTGTCCTCAAGAACAATCAGTTATGGCTGGCTTTGTTGATTGCAATGTTCTGCTTTGGCAGTGTGTTCACATTGTTCACATACATCACACCGATTTTAACAGATGTAACAGGCTTCCCATCTGCAGCAGTATCGTGGATACTCGTCGTGTTCGGGCTTGGAGTTACAGTTGGCAATATCGTGGGCGGAAAATTGGCAGACTGGAATATTAATTTATCCTTGCAGTATATATTGGTTATCTTCATTCTGTACTTCTTTGTTCTGTATCTGCTGCAATTCTCCACAATATTGATGATTCCAGGCATATTCCTGTTCGGCGTCCTTGCCTTTTCCATGGTGCCAATGCTCCAGTTCCGCATACTCGGGCTGTCAGCAGAAGCACCAACAATTGCAAGCACGCTAAATCAATCGGCAATGAATCTCGGCAATGCCGGCGGTGCATTTGCAGGAGGCTTGTCGGTTACTTATTTGCCACTTCAAGATCTTGTTCTGGTGGCACCAATCATTACAGTAGTCGGATTTGTCTTGCTGTTTGTTCAGCTTAGAGCTGTGAAGACGAAGACAGCATAATGGAAAAAAGACTTCTTCCTATTGGGAAGAAGCCTTTTTTTATTCATCAGCAAGCGGAAGGAGAATGCGAATATAAGTACCTTTACCAAGTTCGCTTTTTACCTTGATGGAGCCGCCATGGAGTTCAATCAGCTTTTTCGTTATCGCCATGCCAAGTCCAGTCCCATTATTAGAGCTGCTTGTGTTTGTTCCTCTGTAGTAGCGCTCAAACAGCCTGTTCAATGTTTCATTATCCATGCCAACACCGTCATCCTCAATCATAATCATCAGTAAATGCTGATCAAGCTTGCGGATGGATACCGTGACAGTCGTTTCTGGCGGATTGTATTTTAGGGCATTTTCAAGCAGATTTTCCATAATGCGCTGAAACCATTTCGGATCTACTGCTGCGATTACAGAACCTTCATAAGGCTGGAATACAAACTGATATTGCTGTCCAGCAGGTCCATTTACATAATGAATGACCGTTCGCCTAATTTGTTCATTTATCTCTACGTTTTCCTTAGCGATAGGGAAGGCGTCGCTCCTAAGCTGGTATGTTAAGGTCAAATCCTCAAGCAGCTGCTTCATATATTGCGCCTTTTCCGCAATTGTGGCAGAGAATGTCCGAACCTCACTTTCTGACCATGAATATTGGTCTGATTGCAGCATCTCCGCATAGCCCCCAATAGAGGCAAGTGGTGTTTTCAAGTCATGAGAAAGACCGCTGATCCACTCATCTCTGACTTTACTCGCCTTTATTCTTGCTTGTTTATTTTGCTCTAAGGTCTCCGTCAGCTGAGTCAGGGTTGTAATTAATTCCTTGTATATTCTATATTTCTTTTTCAGCTTTCCTTTTTTCGTCATTATTACAGAGTGCTTGTAATGTCCATCCTCATAAACTCCTTTGCCTAGATCTCCAATCCAATTCATGATGGTAACAAGGGGGGCGCCAAACCTATAGCCGAACACAATAGTCACCGCTAATAATAGAAGGAGGCTGACAACAAAAATGATAAAGGCAGTACTTCCAAAGGCCTTCATCATTTCAGTCTCAATTTGTCCGTAATCCACTTTTTCGGTGCCGACAAGGAGAACTTGCCCTGTCTGTTCATAGTAATAGGCTGAAGAATCCTTGTTTTCCACTTTAGTCAGCTGCAATAACTCATAAACAGAATAGTGGTCCTTCTGATTATCTGCCATAAAACCGTCCTGGGTTGACCTATCCACATTGATAAGCTGCACCCAGCCTTGGCTGTTCTTTATGTTTTTTTTAACAGCCTCTGAAAGATCCAATTGGCTTTTCTTCCAATTTACCTCTTTTTTAATAGTCTCTAAAATACCCTTACTGCTGTTTTCTGTTCCAAAGAGAATAATCAGGGGCTTTTTTGTATCCTCACGTATTGTCCAGATTTTATAATCGTACTGCTGCAATGACTGATTTTCAGATAAAAGCAATTTATAATCGGTTTTAGTGAACTCAAAATCTGCTGGTGTGTTGTATGTTTTTAAAAGTTTTCCGTCCTTAGAAAGTACAGCAATCCAGCCATCCTGTTTCTTAGCTAACTTTTTTATGTCAGATTCAATTGTTATTTGTCCTTTATCTATGGAAAAAGAGCCTTCTATAGAAGAAACATCAGCTTTCGTTAAATCACTGTTTACTTCTAATTTTGTTAAAGTGTAGCCGAAGAATACCCAAAATATAAAGATAAGGACAGCAATAAAGGAGGATACAAGAAGAAGCTGAAAAAAGAATTGCAATATAAATCGTTTAGGCATATTCATTTAGTTGCGACCTTCTGCGGCTAATTTATAGCCGAGCCCTCTCACTGTCACGATTAATTGGGGCTTGCTGGGGTCTAGTTCAATTTTTTCCCTGAGCTTGCGGATATGAACCATAATTGTGTTATCCTCACCGAGAAAATCTTCCCCCCACACATTTTCATACAGCTGGGCTTTACTGAAGAGCTGATTAGGATGCTGGCAGAAGAACAGCAGCAGTTGATACACCTGTGCTGGTAAGGACACCTTAACACCTCTAACGATAACTTCACCAGAAGAGCGGTTGACAGATAAATCTCCAAATTGATAATTGGCACTTTCCTTCACATTGCTGACTTTATGTCTCCTTAAATGGGCTTTCACTCTCGCCACTGCTTCAAGAGGGTTAAATGGTTTTGTGATATAATCGTCAGCACCTAACGCAAAGCCTGACAGTTTATCAAGATCAGTAGACCTTGCTGTCAGGAAGAAAATCGTAGCATTCGTTTTTTCTCTGATGAGAGGACATATTTCAAAACCACTTCGGTCTGGAAGCATCACATCCAGAAAAATCAGGTCGTAGCTGTTGACCCCACAAAGCCTGAGCGCTTCCTCTGCTGTTTCTGCCGTATCAATTCGCTCAAACCCTTCTTTCTGCAAAATGATTCGCAACATTTGGTGGATTGCCTGTTCATCATCCACAATCAATAGTCTTGTATTTTCCATATAAATAATCTCCCTAATACAACAATATATAAAAATATCATATCATTTTTTTGGTAATTTATTTGCAATTAAGGAAGAATTAAGGTTCCGATTCAGCAGGGTTAAGGTAGGATAGATATAATCCTTATAGATTAAAAAATGAGGTGACAAAATGAAAAAAGTATTCAGCGTAATGGGAACCTTAGCAGCGCTCCTTATAATTTCGAGACATTTTGGTAATGATTTTGCAGCACAGCATTACGATAAATTATTTCTACTATTTATTGTAGGATTGTTCGGCCAGATCATCTTTCATCTGTGGGAGAAAAAAAGCCATGAGAAGTAAAAGAATGATAGTTATGGAGTGAAGTGAATTTTTTATATTACATGTGTTGTTCATAATCCTGTTGGAGGGCACTTAATTATAGAGGAAGAACGCATAAAGATACTTAATGGAGGGGAAATATTTTGTTTGCAATCGGCAAAAGAGAATTTTTTCAATTATTTAAAGGAGTCAAAGCCGTACTGATTATTATACTGTTTTTAGTTACTGCATATTATTCTGCAAAGTTCGCAGGTCCATTAGCATCTATAGCGGAGTTGTCAACAAAGGAAGCTAGTGTTGCAGGCGTGATGTTCTTAATTATGTTTTTCGGGCAGCTGTTTGTTACAAGCCTTTCCCATGATAGCATCAACAGGGAAGTACATGAGCGGACGATGCGGTTTTTAGTAACTAAAACGTCGAGGTCTTCTATTCTTTACGGGAAATTCTTCGGTATCTGGATATTTTGGTTTGTTTCTCTGTTTACATCATTTCTTATCATCAGCATTATTACCAAAAAGATTAATATTTTGATATTCACCCAGACAATGAGTCTGCTCACATTACAGATTGCTTTTGTCCTATGTTTATCAGTTTTAATTCCAAAACCAAGTATTACTATGTTTTTTGGCATGATAGGAAGTATAATCTTTCCTATTTTAGGGGGATGGTTAGTTCTCACTACTAATCCTGCGATTAGTTGGCTGAAGTATGTAAATCCATATTATTACTTCGATAAAAAGGATTATACGTTTGTAGTAGTCCTTCTGTTCGCAGGAATCCTAATTTACTTAGCTAATCTTGTCTTCAAAAGGAGGGAATGCTGATGACAGCTATTAAAGCACAAAAAATGACAAAGGTGTATAACGGAGGAACCGTTGTGAATGGTATTGACTTAAAAGTGGAAAAAGGAGAGATATTTGGGTTTCTTGGCAGAAATGGTGCGGGAAAATCAACTTTTATTAATATGCTGACGGGCATTGCAAAGCCGACTTCTGGATCATTTACGTTATTAAATGGAGATACCGAAGCCACAGAAGTGAAAAGAAGAATCGGTGTGATGCCTGATTATTCTACTTTCTATGGTTCAACTACGGCACTTGAGCACTTGCGGTTTTTCTCTTCTCTTTCAGGGAAGCCTGCACAAAAAGTGCATGTATGGAAGCGTTAGAGGCAGTCGGCCTAGCTGAACATGCCAATAAAAAAGCAGGTAAATTCTCCTTTGGGATGAAGAAGAAGCTTGGTGTTGCGCAAGCGATTATTCATGATCCTGAGCTGTTATTTTTAGATGAACCAACATCCGGTATGGACGCAGAGTCCGTTATTCAAATTCAGCGGCTGATTAAAAGCTTGCATAACAAAGGCAAAACAATCTTTTTGACTTCTCATAATCTGGATGAGGTTGAAAAGCTGTGTACAAGGATTGCCATTATGAAGGAAGGACGCATTGTCAAAATTGGAACGATGGATGAGCTGCGAGCCTTTTACCGTACAAATATTATTGTCAAAATCAGACATAGCATTGTCCCTGTTTCAGAAGAACAGAAGCTTCGTCAATGGTTGGAAGGCAAAGGGACAGATGTCCAGTTTGGCGATAAATTGACATTCATTACTGTGGATGAAGATAAAAAGATTGCAGAAATTACAAGAGCCTTTACTGCCTGCAAAACAGACATCTTCCGTGTGGAGGTCGAAGAGCCGACTTTAGAGGAGATATTTTTGGATTGACCCCTTTAGTTAGGGGTCTTTTTTCTGAGGAGATGACAAATGTCATCTTTATTTCATGACATTTACGACTAAAAAGGAGAGTGGAAGGATTATACAATTAGTTTATCAACAGCGGAGGTGGTTTACGTTTTGGAAAAGGTTATCGAACTTACCAATGTATCAAAGCAGTTTCAGCAGAAAAGGGCTGTGAATGATATCTCTTTTACAATAAAGAAGGGAGAAGCAGTTGCTATCCTTGGAGCAAATGGTGCGGGAAAAACAACGACAATTCTCTTAATGCTTGGGCTATTACAGCCGTCAAAAGGCACTGTTCATTTGTTTCAATCTGAGCCAAAACGAAAGGAAGTAAGAGAGAAAATTGGATCGATGCTTCAGGAAACAAGTGTGATGGACAGTCTGAAAGTAAAGGAAATTATCAAGTTAGTGCAAAGCTATTATCCAGAGCCTTTATCTGCTGATCAATTGCTTGCTATTACTGGTCTTTCTAAACAGGATTGGAATAGACGCACAGAAAAATTATCTGGCGGCCAAAAGCGCAGGCTTCATTTTGCTTTGGCTCTCGCGGGAAACCCGGAGTTAATTTTCTTAGATGAACCAACAGTAGGTATGGACATCAACGCAAGGAAGGCATTCTGGGAGACAGTGGCAGCGTTAAAGAGTCAGGGAAAGACAATTATTTTTACTACCCATTATTTGCAGGAAGCAGATGAGGCGGCAGAAAGGATTATTATGATAAGTGACGGCGAAGTTGTGGGTGACGGAACTCCTGAACAATTGAAAGCAAAATGGACTAAAAAGACGATTTCCTTTAAAGAAGCAGCTGATTACGCGCTGGATATATATGAATCTATCCCATTTGTAGAGGAAGTGATAAGGGAGAAAGGGAGGGTTAGTCTTGTCACAGTTGATTCAGATAAGACAATTTACCATATTTTCGAAATGAAGCTCAAAATCCAGGATATTGAAATTCAGCAAGGGAAATTGGAAGATGCCTTTTCCAAGCTCCTTCAGGAAAAAAAGGAGGAAGTTTAAATGAAGATGTTCAGCAGACAAAGCCAGGCAGAACTGATTCGTATGTTTCGCAACCGTTATTATATTTTTTGGTCTTTGCTTATGCCGATTATTTTTTATTATATCTTCACCAAGGTTGTCAGCACACCAAATGTGGATGCTGATTTGTGGCAAGCCCATTACTTAATGTCGATGACAACCTTCAGTGTCATGGGAAGCTCCATTATGACATTAGGCATCAAGATGGTTCAGGAGCGCTCTGAAGGCTGGACCTTGTATTTGAACATTACACCTTTGCCTACAAGCATATATTTTGCTGCCAAGATTGCAGCACAAACTGTTATCCATCTATTTTCGATCTTTGTTATCTTTTTGGCAGGCTATATTATAAATGGTGTCAGCCTTGAGCCAATGCAGTGGCTGTTATGTGTGCTATGGATTCTTTTCGGCTCGTTGCCTTTCCTTGCAATTGGAACATTGGTGGGTTCAATGAAAAAGGTAGAAACAGCAGCTGGCATAAGCAATTTAATTTATATGGCTTTGGCTGTCGCTGGTGGCATGTGGATGCCTGTAGAAGTTTTTCCGAAATTTATGCAGACTATTTCCGTATGGCTGCCGTCAAATTCCTTCGCAGGAGGAGCATGGGAAATAATTAGAGGGAACAGTCCTTCAATTCAAGGTTTTCTGTTAATTATAGGGTACCTTTTCCTATTTATGGTATTATCTATATATATTAGAAAAAGGCAATATGCATAAGGAGAATTTATGGCTAGTACTAAAAAACTGGAGATTTTTCCTGCAAGATTTGGATTTTTTCCATATGTATTCTTAGTTTATATGATTTTGCCAGGTGTTTATATTGCACATGAACGATTGCCAAAACTAGTGTTAGGATATTTTCTTCTTGGTTTATTTCTGATCTCCTACAGACAGCTTTACTTTCTTATCAAGAAAAGGGGCTATACCTTTTGGCTGACCATTCAACTTGCTGTCATCTTAATCTTAAGTATGTTTTATAACTTAAATGTGTTATTTATGGGTTTCTTTCCAGCCCACTTTATTGGTTATTATGCAAACAAACGGTCATTCTCCAAAGCTCTCAGCTTCTTTGCATGCGTGCTTATTATCCCGATTTTGTACCACTGGGAGACAATATCTTTCCGTAGTCTGCTTTACTATATTCCTTTTCTTGTTATCATGCTTGTGTCTCCATTCGGCATTCGCTCAATGGATAGAAGAATGGAATTAGAGCAGCAGCTTGATGCAGCAAATAAGCAAATTAAAGAGCTCGTAAAAAGAGAGGAAAGAGTAAGAATTGCCCGCGATTTACATGATACGTTAGGCCATACTTTATCATTGCTGACACTGAAAAGTCAGCTGATTGGCAAGATGGCAGTTAAGTCGCCGGATTTGATAAAAAATGAGGCAAAGCAAATGGAGGAAATTTCTCGTTCGGCATTGAGACAGGTTAGAGAACTGGTATCGGATATGAGATCAATAACGATACAAGAGGAACTGGTTGAAGTTCAAGCTATCCTAGAGGCTGCAGGAATTGTCAGCCATATAGACGCAAGCCTCAATGAGTATGAAGACATCTCAGCACTGACACAAAATATTGTCAGCCTTTGTTTAAAAGAGGCGGTCACAAATGTAGTGAAGCATAGCAGTGCGAGTAATTGTCATATAAAAATTAAGAACAGCAGTGGACAGCTGACGGTGAGTATAACAGATGATGGCAAGGGTATACCTGAGGGCAATTGGTTCGGAAATGGGCTGAAGGGCATGAAGGAAAGGCTGGAGATACTGGAAGGAAACTTGCATTTGTCATCAGAAGCGGGAACGCTGCTTACTATTAACATCCCAATTGTTATCAAGGATCGGAAGGAGGAGATAATTTGATTACAGTCATTATTTCTGAAAATCAGAGAATGCTGAGAGGAGCTTTAGGTACTCTGTTAAGTTTTGAAGAGGATATCGATGTGATAGGGCAGGCTGCTAATGGAAAAGAAGCCCTTGAGCTGATTGAAACCCTCTCTCCAGATGTTTGTCTGTTGGATATTGAGATGCCTGTTAGGAGCGGTCTGGAGGTTGCTGAAGAGCTGCAAAGAAAAAATACTGCAATAAAAATTATTATCCTGACCACATTTGCAAGACCAGGCTACTTTGAAAGAGCGTTAAAAGCAAATGTTCACGGCTACTTGCTTAAGGACGGACCAAGTGAGGACCTGGCAGAAGCGATTCGCAATGTTATGAAGGGAAAAAGAGAGTTTGCCTCTGAATTGATTTTTGGCAGCATAGGTACAGAAAATCCATTAACAGAAAGAGAACAAGAGATTTTAGCTCTCGTGGCTGCAGGAAAAACTGTCCAAGAAATTTCCTCGACCTTGTATCTTTCTTCCGGCACTATCCGCAACTATATTTCTGAAGTATTAAATAAATTAGAAGTCAAAAACAGAATTGAAGCAATTTCAAAGGCGCAAAATAATGGCTGGATATAAACCAATTTATTACTTTTATTTACTGTCCATCTTTTAAGGCAGCTTTTTATGCTGCCTCCTCACCTCTTTATACCTATCCGACTACCAATTTATAAAACTCCCATTAAATATAATTTTTTGACAAAAACATACATATTTTCTCATATTTCTCCAAAATCTATGAGTATATCGTACTATTTTTGGTAGGTGCTTCAAAAGAATTATTAACAAATTTCGGGTAATATTGCATAATTATAGAGGGTTTATCGCTAAGACTATTTTATCAGACGAATCTTTTTAGGAGGTGTCTTGGATTAAGAAGTTTTTACCCGTAACATTTATGGCTTTAGCATTCGGAATTTCGGGGTTATTTATTCCGGCTAGTCATGATGCAGAAGCAGCAACTGCTGCAAAATGGTCTGTTAGCTACTATAACAATACGAGCATGTCAGGAACTCCTGTCGTAAAAGAGGAGATTTCCCAGAATGAGCTTGGCTTGAAAGTAGAGAACGGCACTAATTCTCCGGCAACCGGAGTGAACAGCGACAACTTTTCTGCTGTTTATCAGTCCGACCAAGTGATGCCTGCAGGGAAGTATATCCTGCGGACAAGGGCAGATGACGGCATTAGAGTTTATGTGGATGGCAAGAAGGTTGTGGATGACTGGACTGCAAGCAGCTATTGGAAAAGTGAGAAGTCCAAAGTGATTACAGTCGCAGACATTAGCGGTCAATCCAACAAACAGCTTCACCGCATAAAGGTAGAATACTATGATAAGACTGGCGGCAGCGGCCTTGAGGTTTATCTTCATCCATATGAGGATGAAACAGAGGATTCCAGCTGGCTAGGACTCTATTATTCTAATAAATCGTTTTCTGGCACTCCCGCATTAGTGGAAGGCGGAGCGACAGCTGGCACTAAGCTAGATCAGCTCCTGAAAGACTGGGGGCGTGAAAGCCCTGCGGACGGCCTGCCTGCAGACAACTTCACTGCAACTTATTTAAAGAAGTTGGCTGGTGGCAAGGATTATTTTGTCCAATCTTATGCAGATGATCAGATTGAAGTGAAAATTGGGAGTCAGACAGTAATCAAGCAAAACTACAACTCATCCGGCGCTATTAATACAGGTGTCGCAACAAATGTTGGCTCTGGAGAACAGACGATGAAGGTAAATTACCTTGAAGCGACTGGCAGAGCGAGATTTGCTGCTGAAGCAGTCGAATTTGGCGACTGGATCGGCTGGTACTATGACAATACCTCTTTAAGCGGAACTCCGAAGAGACAGAATGTTATTCAAGGAAACGGCAAGTCCCTCAAGGTGGAAAACGGTTCAGGATCCCCGATAGAAGGCATTGGCAAGGATAACTTCTCTGTGAGATATTCAACAGCTCAGCATATAAAGGCCGGCAAGTATATCTTGCGAACTCGTGCTGATGACGGCATGCGGATTTATATTGACGGCAAATTGGCTGTAGACAGCTGGAAATCAAGCAGCTATTGGAAAAGTGAACAAGCGCATATGATCGAAATAAAGGACAAGAGCACAAGTGATGCTTCTAAGAAGGATGTCCATGAAATTACGATCGAGTATTATGAGAAAACAGGCGGCAGCGGCCTTGAATTTTACTTGAATACTATTCAACAAGAGGCTGCAGCTAATAAATGGTTTGGCTTATATTATAACAATACCTCTTTAAGCGGGCTTGCTTCTGTTATTGAGGGAGGCGCTACTGCTGGAACAAAGCAGAGCCAGCTTTTCCATAACTGGGATAAGAACAAGCCGTATCCAAACATCAATGAGGATAATTTCACAGCAAGCTACTATAAGCTTCTTGATGGCAGCAAGGATTATTATATCCAGACATATGCCGATGACAGAATTCGTGCAAAGGCAAATGGCAACACCGTCATCAATCGCTGGAGCAACTCCTCTGGAATAATGGATACAGGAATTATTACGGATCTTGCATCCGGCAATAATCTGCTTCAAGTCGATTATATGGAAGCAGGCGGCAGAGCAAGAGTAGCGGGAGACGCAGTGCCGCTGGGCAACTGGATTGCCTGGTATTACAACAATACGAATTTAAGCGGCTTCCCGGCAGCACAAAATACAATTTCAAGTGACGGCACTTCCTTGAAGGTAGAGAACGGATATGGTTCACCTGTTAGTGCGGTTGGCGGCGATTATTTCTCCGCAAGCTATTCAACTGCCCAAAGAATTAAGGCAGGCGACTATATTTTACGTACAAGAGCTGACGACGGAATGCGTGTTTATATTGACGGCAAGCTTGCAGTCGACAGCTGGAAGTCAAGCAGCTACTGGAAGAGCGAACAGACTCATGTCATCTCTGTAAAGGATCATACAACAGGGAATGCAGACCATAAAGATATTCACACCATACGAATTGAGTATCATGAGGAGACAAAAAGCAGCGGATTGGAATTTTATCTGCAGCCTGCGAGTGATGAGCTTGAAAAGGACAGCTGGCTAGAGCTTTACTACAATAATACGAGTCAGTCTGGAACACCGGTAAAAGCAGTCGGCGGTGCTACTGCAGGCACTAAGGTGAAGGAGCTTCTTCATAATTGGGGAACAGGCAAGCCTTATACAGAAGTGAATGCAGACAACTTCTCTGCTAAGTTCATGAAGCTCATTGAGGGCGGCAAGGATTATGTTATTCAAACATATGCAGATGACGGAGTAAGAGCAACCGTTGATGACAAGACTGTCATTAACCGCTGGAGCAATTCTTCCGGAAAATCAGATTTTGGAACAATCACAGGTTTAAGCACTGGAAATCACCGTTTGACTGTTGATTACTATGAAAGTACCAACAATGCAGGAATCGCAGCAACTGTGGCACCATTCGGAAACTGGATTGCATCCTATTATAACAATACATCTCTGACTGGTATGCCTAAGTCTGTCAAGACTGTTTCTGGAAATGGACAAAGTCTGAAGGTGGAAAATGGTACAGGCTCACCAACTGCAGGGATTAATGCAGACAACTTCTCTGTAAGCTACAAGACAGCACAAAGGATAACTGCTGGTTCGTATATTTTGCGCACAAGAGCAGATGATGGAATTCGTGTTTATCTTGACGGCAATCTTGTTGTGGACAGATGGAAATCAAGCAGCTATTGGAAGAGTGAAACAACTGATATTATTCAAGTTAATGATCGCACTTCAGCTTCTGCTTCTGACAAAAATGTTCATACCATTGAAATTCAATACTATGATCAGACAGGCGGCAGCGGTCTTGAGTTCTATTTGCAAAACGCAGATAAGGAAGTTGAGAAGGACAGCTGGTTCGGTCAATTCTATCCGAACAGCACATTGTCTGGAAATTATGTAAATATAGCAGGCGGAGCGACATCCGGCAATAAGCTTGATACCATTCGCTATAATTGGGGTACGGGGCAGTCCATCTCAGGCCTTTCTGCAGATAACTTCTCTGCTCGCTTCAGAAAACTGATTGCAGGCGGACAAGATTACTTTGCACAGGCGTTTGCTGATGACGGCATCCGCATGAGCCTTGATGGCAGCAAGTTTATCGATAAGTGGACGAACTCTTCAGGAGACATTTACCGTGCAACATTGCCGAAGGTCTCTAGCGGTAATCATACCGTTACTGCTGAATACTATGAAAATACCGGAAAAGCATCTCTGTTTGCTGATGTAGTCCCATTTGGAAACTGGATTGTCTATTATTATGACAATATGGAAACATCTGGTGCTCCTGTGAATGCGAAAGTGCTCAATCCGAACAGCAACAACGGCTTTACAGAAGATTTCGGCTATGATGCGCCGATGGCAAATGTGCCTGCTAATAACTATTCAGCACGTTATGTTACGGCGAAGCGCCTGACTGCTGGCGATTATTATATCAACACAATTGCTGACGACGGAGTGCAAGTGCTTGTCGACGGCAAAGTTGTGATCGACAGATGGAGTGCTGGCAACAGCAAAAATGATGCAGTTAAGCTTTCTGTCAAGAATGGGGCAGAAGGAGATATTCACTGGATTGAGGTTAGATATCTTGAACAGACAGGCAAATCGAATATTGACTTTACGATTACCCCATTCAATGAGAACAGCTTAATCAATAAGGATACTTGGACAGTTCAATATTATCCGAACGTCATTAATCCAAGCAGTCCTGTATCTTCCACAGGACTTGTGGAAGTCGATCAGGAATCTGACGTGAACTTCAATTGGGGTTCAGGCTCGCCTGCTAAGAGTATACCAAATGATAACTTCTCAGCAGTTATGAGCAAGCAAGTCTACTTCTCTAAGAGCACGAACTATGACTTCACTGTTAATGCAGATGACGGTGTCATTCTGCTTGTCGATGGAAAGACTATCATCGATTCATGGGTAGCGAAGAAGGGCGAGCGAGAAGTAAAAGCGAAGTACATGGACAAAGGATACCACACTGTAACAATCAAGTATTTCGAGAGCACTGGCAACGCAAATATCAGCCTTGATATTAGCGAATCGGTGAAGCAAGAAGTAATTAAAACATACAGTGACTTTTCTCTTACCCTTGACCAAATGACGACAATCCAGAGCAATTCCGCTCCAAAAACAGACAAACGCTATGACATCTACTTGCGTGAAGATGCTTTTTATACGAAAAGCAATGGCAGATTAGCTGTTGAGGGCGGCTGGAATATTCGTACAGGTCCGGGGGCGAACTACAGTGCACATGATCTTCGCTTCCAAGCAGGAGACAGTGATTTCACAGTCCTTAGCACAGTAAAGGGCACGGACGGCATGAACTGGATGAAGCTTGGCGGATGGGTTCCGCCTTCCATAGCGGATCTGAAGTATTATATCAACCCATCTAACTTCCAGGGAACGCTGAAAGCACAGCTGCAATTTGCTAAGCTTTCTGATCCGGGTACAATCAGTGTGGATGAAGTGAATGAGAAGGTTCTTACCGGAAAAGGTATACTTGCTGGAAAAGCAAGCAGCTACCAAAAAGCTGCAGAGCAGTATGGCGTTAACGCCGTTTACTTGATGGCACACTCCTTCTTGGAAACAGGAAACGGAACGAGCCAGCTTGCAAAAGGTGTCACATACAATGGCAAGACAGTGTACAATATGTACGGAATTGGCGCAACAGACAATAATGCCGTTTCAGGCGGAGCAGCTTTCGCGTACAGCGCAGGCTGGTTTACACCAGAAGCAGCTATTATTGGCGGTGCTGAATTTGTGCGAAAAGACTATATTGACAGAGGTCAAGATACTATATATGAAATGAGATGGAATCCTGTCGGAGCAGCTGCAAATGGATATGCTACACACCAATATGCAACAGATATTGGCTGGGCATCTAAGCAAACATCCAGCATGTATAATATTTATAATATACTAGAGTCATATAGTATTACCCTTGACATACCAAGATATAAATAAGAGGAAAAGCCGCCGATAAATTTGGCGGCTTCTTCTTTTGGTTGCATTTCCCAGCATTAGTCTGAAAAACCGGCTAAAGACAGTGACAGCAAGGTTTTTATCTTGTGCTTCCGTGTTGGACTTTGTCGAATATTCTTCGTTTTTGTAAAAATTCAGTTTGCAAAAGTCCAATCTTCGGATATAATTTCTATATAACATTTATATTCATCTCGTATAATAGCAGGGATATGGCCTGCGAGTTTCTACCAGATAACCGGAAATTATCTGACTACGAGTAAGCTATTAATAATAGGATGCTATTTTCTTTAGGGAATAGTGTCATTAATTCTGCTGGAGAACAGCACGCTTACTCTTTTTTAAGTAAACGTGCTGTTCTCCTTTTTATTTTTCAGGGGGATGAACGCAATGAAGCTACTAACAGACAAAATTGAAAGAGAAGGCATTGTGCTCGACAGCAATGTGCTTAAAGTAGACTCTTTCATCAATCATCAAATGGATCCACAGCTTATGAATGAGATTGGCTTAGAGTTCGCAAGAAGGTTTAAAGACGCAGGAGTCACAAGAATCCTAACGATTGAATCTTCCGGCATTGCACCTGCTATTATGGCGGGCCTAGCGATGAATGTTCCCGTCATTTTTGCGAGAAAAAGAAAATCTTTGACGTTAACAAGCGATTTATATACATCGACTGTTTATTCTTTTACAAAGCAGGAATCCAATGAGATTACTGTATCGAAAAAATATCTTTTAAAGGAAGACCGTGTCTTAATTATTGATGACTTCCTTGCAAACGGACAGGCAGCAATCGGTCTGGCAGATTTAGTAGTACAAGCTGGCGCTGAGGTGAGCGGTATCGGTATTTTGATTGAAAAGTCCTTCCAGCCTGGTGCTGATGAGATTCTTAAAAAAGGATATCGTTTGGAGTCATTGGCAAGAATCGCTTCCCTGCAAGAAGGAAAAGTGAAGTTTGCTGCAGACAGAGAAGTGCAAAGCATCTATTCAGGAGGTTACTAATTATATGGGCAAGGAATCTTTAAAGACATGGTCAATAGGCTTTCAACACGTTCTGGCAATGTATGCCGGAGCAGTGCTAGTTCCATTGATTGTTGGCGGAGCGCTGAATTTAACATTTGAACAATTAACCTATTTAGTATCAATTGATTTGCTGACATGCGGTATCGCTACATTGCTGCAAGTTTGGAAAAATAAATTCTTCGGGATTGGTCTTCCAGTCATGCTTGGCTGTACATTTACAGCAGTAGGACCGATGATTGCAATCGGTGCAAATCATGGAGTAACTGCTATATACGGAGCGATTATCGTTTCAGGAGCTATCATTATTATTATTTCTTCCTTCTTTAGTAAGCTAGTTAAATATTTCCCGCCTGTTGTGACAGGCTCTGTCGTAACCATCATTGGTTTAACATTGATTCCTGTCGCTATTAAGGATATGGCAGGCGGCGAAGGCAGTGCAGACTTCGGTGATCCGAAAAACCTGCTGTTGTCTTTCGGTGTGTTAGTGTTTATCCTGTTGCTAAACAAATACGCAAAAGGCTTTATCAAAACTATCTCCATTTTAATTGGATTAATCGTTGGAACAATTGTTGCAGCGTTCATGGGCTTAGTCAACTTTGCTGAAGTTGGGGAAGCTTCCTGGGTTCACGGCTTAAAGCCATTCTATTTCGGAATGCCGACATTTAATTTCTCAGCTATCTTAACAATGACACTTGTAGCAATTGTCAGCCTTATTGAATCGACTGGTGTATATTTAGCTCTTAGCGATATCACAAAAACAAAGGTATCAGAAAAGGACCTTGCAAGAGGATATCGTTCTGAAGGGATTGCCAGCGTAATTGGCGGTGTATTCAACTCCTTCCCATACACAGCTTACTCACAAAACGTCGGGCTTGTACAGCTGACAGGAGTAAAAACAAAAAGCGCGATTTTCTCTGCTGGTATTATCCTTGTTATCCTAGGCTTCCTGCCTAAAGTAGCAGCAGTCACAACCCTAATCCCAACAGCAGTGCTGGGGGGAGCATCGTTAGCGATGTTCGGTATGGTTTGTGCATACGGTATTAAAATGCTGGGACAAGTTGATTTCAACCAGCAAGGAAACCTGCTTGTTGTCGCATGCTCAGTCGGATTAGGTCTTGGTGTGACAGTAGTGCCAGATATCTTCAAAGAAATGCCTGAAACAATCCGCATTCTGACAGAAAGCGGCATTGTAGCAGGAAGTGTTACAGCTATTGTGCTGAACATCTTGTTTAATCTATTGCCAAACAGAAAACCAGCAGTTAAAGCAGAAGAAAAGACTGCATGATTTAAGGAGCCCCTTCATTAATTGGAGGGGTTTTTTGTTATCCAGTTCCTAAGATTTCAATTTGATAAAGGTGCACAAAAATAATCAGACAAATAGAAAAAAACAATAAAACAAGACTAACATTTGACATCTCCACTGATTTAATTCTATAATTCAAATTCTCTCCAATAAAAGGGGAGATAAACAATTGTTTGAATCACAAAACTATATAAATCTTGTGAATTTACTATACTTTTTTGAAGAATAGAACTTTTGTTTATTTGCTTAAAAGCAGTGACATTCCTGCTCCTTTCCAGTATCATAAAAAATTGTGTACTATGTGCGAATCTATTATTCAACATTTGTGAATAACATCCAGGAGGGAAAGGGAAATGTCTATTTTAATAGGAATAATTGGGCTGCTTTTAACATTGGGCTTGTCATATCTTCTGTCAAATGATAAAAAGGCCGTTAACTTTAAAGCGATTCTTATTATGATTGTTATGCAATTATTAATAACTGTTGTGATGTTCAAGACAACTTTTGGCTTGAAGATTATTGAAGCTACTTCTAATGGTGTGTCGAAAGTACTTAGCTTTGGTTATGAGGGAGTCGACTTCGTTACAGGCGGTCTTGTTGATGAAGGAGTAAGTGTATTTTTCCTTAATGTACTGATGCTGATTATCTTTACATCCACATTATTGTCTGTGCTGACTCATATTAGAGTTCTGCCATTGGCTATCAAATATATCGGCGGAGCATTGGCGAAGCTTACTGGTCTTTCTAAGGTTGTAACTTTCAACAGCATTAACTCTATTTTCTTTGGACAGTCAGAAACTATTTTAGCGATTAAATCGCATTTGGATAAAATGAATGACAACAAGCTGTTCGTTGTATCGACTTCTGCAATGGCAAGTGTATCTGCTTCTATCATGGGTTCATATATGAATATGATTCCTGCGAAGTATGTATTGATTGCCATGCTGCTTAATGCGTTGTCTGCCCTTATCATTTCTACATTGTTCTGCCCGATCAAAAAGGAAGAGGACGAGGAAATCAACATTAAAGAGGTTTCTACAACGAATTCTATTTTCGGAGCAATCTCTGCAGGAGCTCTTGATGGTGGACGAGTTGCTTTAATTGTTGCGGCAATGCTTGTTGCTTATGTAGGTTTACTGGCACTAATCAATTCTTTCTTTTCAGCAATCTTCGGTATTGGCTTTACAGGAATTCTAGGCTATATCTTTGCGCCAATCGCTTGGATTATGGGTATACCAGGCCATGACATCCTTGATGCAGGTTCTGTTATGGGTACGAAGCTTGCGGCAAACGAATTCGTTGCGATGCTGCAGTTCCAAGAAATGATTCCAAATCTGTCTGAGAAGACGGTCGGTATTGTTTCCACATTCCTAGTATCATTTGCTAACTTTTCTTCCATTGGTATTATCTCTGGGTCCATCCAGGCAATCAATGGTGAAAAAGCGGATGTTGTTGCTAAATTTGGTTTGAAAATGCTGCTTGCAGCAACTCTATCATCTGTTCTAACTGCAACAATAGTTGGGTTATTTATATAATGTTTAAAAGGCTGGTGCCAAAAACACCAGTCTTTTTTTTATTATTATATTGATTTTTCTGAAAAATAGCTTACGATAAAGGAAGGCGGAATTTATTTCGGATATAGAAATAAGGCTGAAATTATCGGAGGTGGAACAAAGTGATAGAATTATTGAAGGAACTGACAGCACTGCACGGACCATGCGGTTTTGAAGACGATGTTGCGGCATTTATTGCAGCACGCCTGCGCGGCACTGTTGATACAATTGAAGTGGACGGTGCTGGTAATTTAATAGTCACGAAAAAGGGCAGCAAGCCAGGACCAAAAATTGTCGTTGCTGCACATATGGATGAAGTAGGCTTTATTGTCAAAAAAGTAGAAGACAATGGTTTGATTCGCTTTGAGAAATTAGGTGGCCATGATGACAGAATCCTTCTTTCGCAGCGAGTACAAATCAAAACTGGCAGAGGTCTGCGTTCAGGGGTTATTGGCACCATATCTGCTCATATGGTGAAGTTTGATGATGCGCAGAAGGTTCGTTCTCATAAACAGCAATACATAGACGCAGGTGTTACAAGCAAAAAAGAGGCAGCGGAACTGGGGATTGAAGTGGGTGATTCGATTGTTTGGCAGCCTCATTTCGACCTGTTAACAGATAAAAGAATCAGCGGCAAAGCTTTTGATGACAGAGCAGGCTGTGCCGTGCTAATTAAAGCGCTTGAGGAACTTGATGCAACTGATTTTGCAGGAGAAATTATCGGCGCCTTTACTGTTCAGGAGGAAGTCGGCTTAAGGGGAGCAAGGGTTGTTAGCCATCAGACGGATGCTGATGTGGCAATTGCTCTTGATACGACAGCAGTCAGTGATACTCCTGAGGAAATGATGGATAAAACACTTGCCTTAGGTGCTGGCACCGGTATTAAAATTATGGATTTTAGCTTGATTTCTAACAGGAAGGTAAAAGAGCAGCTCCAGTCACTGGCAAAAGAACACAGCATTCCTTATCAGCTTGAAGTGTTTCCTGGAATTGGCACAGATGCAGGAGAATTAAGCCTTGCGGGTAAGGGGATACCGACAGGAGTGCTCTCTATTCCTTCCAGATATGCACATTCACCAAATGAAGTGATTGATATAAAGGATTTAGAAGCGACAAAGGATCTCTTGAAAGTATTTATTCTTCATATGAGAACAGCTAGTGAATATAAATTTAAGATTTAACACTTGAGGATGGCTCCCGAGCCGTCCTTTTTACATTTGCTGGGCAAGAATTTTACGCAGCTTTTCTACCGCACCTTTTTTCCAAGCCTTCACTGCTGACTTGCTGACATGCTCTTTTGCGGCAATTTCAGCTATTGTCAACTGCTGGATGGAAAAATAGGTGACCCACTTTGCTTCTTTTGCAGTAAGTGTACTGCACAATGTTTGAATATAGTGCTCATCTAGAGTCAGCATGTGACTTCCAGCCGTTTCCCAAAATGCCTCCTCAGGGTATACAGTCTGCTGTTCCTCTTTAGAACGGCGTTTCAGTTCATCGAGAAATCTTCCTCTCATATACATATACAAATAAGAGTGAAACTTTCCTTTATCTTCTTTATAGTTCTGCCATGCTTCCCAGATGCTGATAAGGCCAATTTGCAAAAACTCTTCTTTATTTTTATAGATAGATAGTTTTTTCAGCAAATGGTGAATCATCGGTGTATACTGTTCGGTTAACAATTGATAGTCCTTGTCATTCAACAGAAAATCCCTTTCGAAAAAGCGCTTTTTCTTGTTAGTTTCCTAGGTGTTTTCAATATATAAGAAATATTAACAGGCTGCGAATAGTGGAAATCTATTTTAGACAAAAGAAGTGGGTGTGAAAACTAGGTAATTGCCATGATAGCTGTTGTTTGCCTTAGGCGATAGGGTTAGTTCATACAACCTTTACAAAGATGACGAATTAGCTTTACAAGCCACTGCTAAAATGAAGGGAAAAGATTGCAATCGGGTTTATAGACAATAAAAAGATGAGGGAGTTTCGATCGAATGGAGATTACAGTAGCAGGAACAGGGTATGTAGGATTAGTGACTGGCGTATGTTTGGCAGAAGCAGGCCATGTAGTGACATGTGTTGATCCCATTCAGGATAAGATTGATTTATTGAATAAAGGCATCTCTCCTATTTATGAGCCGCAGCTAGATGAGCTGATCGTCAGAAATAAGGATGCTGGCAGCCTGTTTTTTACAACAGACCATAAATCAGCATATGCAAATTCAAGTGTCATCATCATCGGTGTCGGTACACCAGAAAACGAGGATGGCTCTGCCAATCTTACGTTCTTATACACTGTGGCCAGACAAATAGCCGAAAATGTCCAAAGAGACTGTTTAGTAGTGATTAAATCGACTGTTCCAATCGGTACAAACGATAAGGTCGAAGCATTTATAAAAAAGCATGTGAAGCGTGATATAAACGTTGAGGTAGCCGCAAATCCGGAGTTTTTGGCACAAGGCACTGCTGTCAGAGACACACTGCATGCATCGCGAATCGTTATCGGTACAGAATCAGAGAATGCAAGACAGCTCTTAACACAAATTTACCAGCCGTTCCAGCAGCCAATTCTTAATATGGGTCGCCGCAGTGCGGAAATGGTCAAGTATGCGTCCAATGACTTTCTGGCACTTAAAATCTCCTTTGTGAACGATATTGCCAATCTATGTGAGGCAGTTGGTGCTAATATTGATGATGTTACGAAAGGGATGAGCATGGACAGCCGGATTGGGGACAAATTTCTGCAGGCTGGTATTGGTTACGGTGGCTCATGCTTCCCGAAGGATACGAAGGCGCTGCACTGGCTGTCTGAGGAAGAAGGCTATGTTCTTCGCACTGTGAAGGCAGCGATTGAGGTTAATGAAAAGCAGAAGTTTAAGCTCATCAAAAAGGCAAGGAAAGACTTTGCCAGTTTTGCTGGCTTGAAGGTGGCTGTTTTAGGTGTCACTTTTAAGCCGGGAACAGATGATTTGCGAGAAGCTCCGTCTATTCCGAATGTTCGCTTGCTTTTGAACGAAGGCGCATCTGTGCATGTCTATGATCCGGTAGGAGAACAGAATTTCAAAAAAATCTACCCGACCGAAGTGGCTTTTGCATCAACCATAGAAGAAGCGTTGCAGGATGCAGATATTTGCTTTGTGTTTACAGAGTGGCCGGAAATCAAGAATGCTCCTTTAACTTCGTTTACAGAAAATATGAAAACGCCGCACGTATACGACGGCAGGAACTGCTATGCACTTGCGGAGGCAGAAGAAGCTGGAGTCCATTACCACTCCATTGGCCGTCCGTCTGTGAATGAAAAGGTTTTGCAAAAAATTTAATAAAATAAAAGGTGGAAAATGAAGCAAAGATTAGGATTCGAGATTCTTTTGCTTCATTTTCTTTTTTGTTTTCTCCACAATCATCTTTCCCCATTTTTTTAAAGCAGTGCCATTCATCAGTCCCCAAATAATCACAGGTGCCATGACGTTTAAGGCAAGCACGGTGTAGACAATCACCCAGATGAACCACTTGGCATTGAGGACATATTCGTAAATCCATGTATGATATAAATTCATTGGCAAATACTCCTTAATAAGTAAAATTCTATTATAGCAATTGGAACTATATTCTATTTAATCAACAAAAGCAGTCATAATTATACATTTTTCAACAAAAAGAATAGAACGGCATACAGTTGGTTATGAAGGATAAAAGAAGCTGTGAATGATACGCAGATTAAAGGATGATGAATAATGGTAGCAAATAATACACCTCAGCGAGATTTCACCTATTCACTAACCTATAACAGTTCCATCATTAAGGAGCTTCTTGGCGGCAGTGCCGATTTTATTGAACGGAAAGTAACCTTTTTAGAAAAAAAGGATGTTCATGCTGCTTGTTTTTATATTGACGGTTTAGTAAATACGCAAATTATTGAAAAGATAGTGCAATCCCTGATGTTTGAAGGAAATGAGGTCATTATCCGCAATGACTTGGATACTCGTGATATTGAGAGGCTCTTAGAAGAGCATGTTCTTATGAACACTAACTTCATTGAAACGACAGAGCTTGAGAGTGCTATAAAATCGATTTTATCTGGTGACACAGTGCTGCTTGTTGAAGGCTGCAACAAAGCCTTTCAAGTGCCGACAAAAGGCTGGGCGCAAAGAGGAGTATCAGAGCCTCAGGCAGAGCAAGTTGTGCGCGGTCCGCGGGATGGCTTCACAGAAAGCATTCGAGTTAACACTGCTCTTGTGAGAAGAAGGATACGAGATACAGGCTTTCGTCTCGAAGAGCTGAATGCAGGGAAACGTACGAAAACAGACATCAATATTGCCTATATAAATGGAATTGTTAAAAAAGGGCTTGTCGATGAAGTGAAGGAACGTCTGAATAGAATTGATATTGATGGCATATTAGAAAGCGGTTATATTGAGGAGCTGATAAGGGACGCACCATTATCTCCTTTCACGACCATCATGAGCACCGAACGTCCTGATAAGGTCGCTTCCTCGCTTCTAGAGGGCAGGGTGGCGATTTTTGTTGATAATACACCCTTTGTTCTTGTTGTACCAACTTATTTCTGGGAGTTCCTGCAGGCGAGCGATGATTATTATTTAGGTTTCATGGCAGGAAGCTTTTTTCGAATTGTCCGCTATACAGCCTTTATTCTCAGCTTAACATTGACGTCGATTTATGTGATGCTTGTCAGCTTTCATCAAGAGATGATTCCAACCCCTCTCGCGTTAACAATCGCTTCAGGGCGTGAGGTTGTCCCCTTTCCTGTCTTGCTGGAAGCGTTGTTGATGGAGCTGACCTTTGAGCTGATGCGGGAAGCTGGTTTGCGCATGCCAAAACCAGTCGGCTCGGCTGTGAGCATCGTTGGTTCTCTTGTTATTGGGCAAGCAGCTGTTCAAGCCGGCATCGTGTCACCATTTATGGTCATTATCGTGGCGACAACCGGGATATCCTCTTTTGTAATTCCGAACTACTCAGCCTCTTATTCAATCCGGCTGATACGATTTCCGTTGTTAATTGCATCAGGAACATTAGGATTGCTTGGCTTTGCATCAATGTTTGCACTTATAGCAATTCACGCCTTAAGCATCCGCTCATTTGGCGAATCCTACTTAGCACCAGCAACGCCTTTTCAGCCGCAGGACCAGAAGGATACTATTTTCCGCATGCCATGGTGGGCAATGAAGAAGCGCCCTCAATTAGCAGACAATGATACTTCTAAGATTGGGGAAAGCCAGCTGCCTCAGCCTCCAAAAGGAGATGAGCATGGAGAAAGCACCCATACGAAGGCAGAGGAAACCTCTGAGCGGAAGGAGCCGGAGAGCAATGCTGAACAGCAGTCAGAAACGAAAGAGGACAGCGGTGGGACAGGCATTAAACAGCTGAAGAGACGAAAGTCACCAAAAGGAAAAGGGGATGAGAAATGATGAAAAAAATCATCCTTTTTCATGCGTTGCTGTCTGTTGTTCTTTTGCTTGGGGCATGCTCGGGCAAGCGGGAAATTAGCGATTTAGCTTTAGTGATGGCAGTTGGCCTTGATAAAGGAGAAAAGGAAGGGACAGTTAAGGTAACAGCCCAAGTAGCCAGACCTGCAGATGCCCGGGGCCAGACAGGAGCACCATCAGGTCAATCAGGAGAGCCAGTTTGGACGGTGGAAACAGAAGGCTCATCGATTTTTGAAGCAATCCGTCAAATGTCGAGCATGTCATCACGAAGGGTTTTTTGGGCTCATAACTTTATTATTGTCATTAATGAGGAGGTAGCGAAGGAAGGAATCGGGGATGTTATCGATTTCTTCACACGTAACCCTGAACTAAGAATGAGAACATGGGTAACTGTAACACCAGAGAAAGCGAATGAAGTCATTTCTACCGTTACAAGTCTCGAAGTAATCCCAGGCGAAGCGCTCGCAAAGCTGTTTCGCTACACAACCATATCTAATCAGGCGCCGAGAACAGTGATTATGGACTTGTTAAGTGCTTATTTAAGTGAGTCGACAGAGCCGCTGCTTGCGAGGGTTGCCTTTGAAACGAGTAAAATTGACAATAAAGCACCTGATAAAGGAGCACAAACGAAGCAGGTCGTCTTAGCAGGGGCCGGTATTTTTAAAGGGGATAAGCTTGTGGGAACATTGAAGCCAGAAGAGTTGAGAGGGCTGGTTTTGTTCAGAGAAAAGCTCGATTCAGGTGTGGCAGTAGTGAGCTGTCCTGATGATCCAAATACGCCTCTAAGTGTGGAGTTAACAAATCAATCCTTTAACGTGAAGCCAAAATATAAGGATGGTGACATCAGCTATGATGCGTCCTTTAAAGCGCATATCCGCGTTGTGGAAGCAGGCTGTTCTCTTGACCTGTCTAATAAAAAGCATGTAAAGAAGCTCGAAGACAATGTGGAAAAAGAGCTGACAAGTCAAATAAAGACAACAGTGGATAAAATCCAAAAAGATTACGGAGCAGATGTATTGGAACTAGGGAAGGTTTTTCAAAACGAATATCCATATGAGTGGAAGCATTATGCTAATTCTTGGGATGAAGTATTTCCAACTGTAAAGATAAATTTAAAGGTTAGTGCAAAAGTAGAGAGCGGATCCCTGCTTTATAAGCCGACAACATCAGGCAAAAAGGAGAAAAAGGAAGAATGAAAGTACAAATAACAAATGGCATGTTCATGGCATTGATTATTAATATGCTTTATGCGAAGTCAATTGGACTGACACAAGGCATTATGGCAAGGGAAGTGGGTGGAGATATATGGATATCCACGATATTTTCTTCGATTCAGGGCATTGTCATTATGGCAATTGTGATTTTTGCGATTAAGCGGCTCCCGAATGGAGATATGATTGATCAGTATGGACAGATACTAGGAAAATGGATTGGCAAAGGGGTCGCAGCCCTTGTATTTTTGTTTTTCTTAGGTGCATATGGCACGATAATGGCTACTTTCGTTTACCATTTGAAAGATTATTTTTTACCTGAAGCTCATACTATTTTGTTCATTGTTGCTGCCTTTCTAATTGGGTCATATGCCATTCATTTTGGCATAGAAGTAATTGCAAGAATGGCGCTTATCGGTGTTTTCTCTGTGATGGCGTTGAATATTTTGCTTCTGGCAGGATCGATTAGTGAATTTGATATTAAAGAGCTGCAGCCAACCTTTGACTCCGGCTTCTTCTCAACATTATGGGCAAGCAGGCATCATGATGCAGACTGGGCAATGGCGACAATGATGGCTTGTATGATTCTTCCCCTTGTCAGAGATAGTGCGACATGGATTCGATCAAGTACGTCTGGGTTGATTTTCAGCGGTGTCATCATCGTCATGTGGCCGATTTTAGAGGTTGGTGTTCTGTCGCCAGAAGTTGCTGCACAATATATTGTGTCTTGTATGCAAATGGCCAGAAGTGCCGAAATCGGTCTATTTTTGCACCGTTATGAAATGATTATGATTGCCTTTTTCGCGCTGTCCATTTTAACACAAATTATGATGACGTTTTTATGCTCCTCTATAGCTGTTCAAAAAATCATCGGCTTAAAGGATTATCGTCCTGTAATCATTCCTGTTGGTCTTGTTCTAAGTGCCTTTAGCTATTGGATGATAGGCAGTCATCATCGGGCAATGGGCATCATTGAGAAGGAATGGGTTCTTGTCAGCCTCAGCATTGCCATAGGACTGCCTGGGATGCTGTTTGTATTAGGAGCGATATTTAAGAAAAAGCTTAAAAAGAAAGAGGAAGCAAAAACAGTCTAGGATAAAAAGGATGAAATTTAGTGAAAAAATCATTTGCTGCAGGCTGCTTTTGGGGCACCATTATATCAATACCAATTTGGATTCTTGTCATTTGGCTCATCATTAAGCTGTTGTTTTAGCCTTGTTGCTTAAAGGCTTATCCTTTTATGTTTTTTATGTAAAATACATCGTTTAACAGCATATAGTTAAGAAAGAGAGGAGGAAGCATAGAGATAACGTACATAAAAAAGAAGAATAAAATGGGGAGGAGATAAGGTTGAGTGAAGTGTTTATCCCAAAAACGATGATTAATGGCAAGGTAGTCATCTGGACATATGTCGAACATCTTCAGAGTGCTGTAGAGTGGTATTCTTATATTTTAGAGCTGGAACCTACAGAAAGACATGATGCCGCCTATTTCTTTACCATAAATGAATATACAAAATTGGCCTTATGCAACCGTTATTTGAGAAATCCAATAAACCAGCTTCCAGTCAATGATTGCCTTGATTTGCAAGCTGATGACATCTTTGCGGCACATGAGCAGCTAAAGGAAAAGGGTGTGCTGGTCGGTCCTGTTGACAATCCATTCCCCACATACTATGAGTTTTATTTTGTAGACATAGAAAATAACAAAATTAGAATCCATGGCTTTGTTTGAATTAATGAAAGCGTTTTAAATATTTAAATGTTGATTCTTATAACGGTACGGGCACCAAATTAGGCGGGCAGCATACAGTAAAGCATAAAAACTGAAAGGGGATTATGCATGTATTATCCGCCTATTAATCCATACAATGTTGCAAATGAACAAGATCCATATCGTTTAAACCAAATCGGAGGAGGATCTTTCTTTCCTATTCCTGGTGGTCCTCCGAGCGGTCCGCCGCCATTTTCTCCAGGAGGACCTTCCTTCCAGCCGGATTTTGGGGGACCTTCTTTCCAGCCGGATTTTGGAGGAGGTTCAGGAGGCGATCAATATGGTCCTCCATCAGGACCGCCGCCTACCTTTACACCGCAGCTTCAGGGACCACAAGGACCACAGCTGTATGCAGTTGATCCTGGTTCTATGAGAAGATGCAGATTCCGCTACACTTATGTGTGGCTGCGCAATGGCAACTCATTCTGGTTCTATCCTACTTATATCGGCAGAACTTCTGTTGCTGGATGGCGCTGGAGAAATAACCGCTGGGTGTATTACGGAACAGATGCAGACCGCATTTCTTCCTTCCAATGTACGTAAATTAGTTCCGGCCTTCGTGAATCAGCAGATTTTCCTGCTTTTTGCGAAGGCTATTTTCAAGTTCATAGCCTTTAATTGCTGCTTCTAAAGCCAAGCGGCTCGTTGGCTCAGTAAACCCATCGCCAAGGAGACTCCGTAATTTCTCCAGCCTGTGATACAAGGTTTGCCTGACGATAAACAGCCTTTCTGCCGCCATCTTTCTGGAGCCGTTGCACTCAAAGTACACGGCCAATGTTTTGAGGAGCTCGCTGTTATTCACCTTATCATATTCAATAATTCCCCCTATATAATCCTCGATATAGCGCTGTAATGCCCCTGTTTTCTGAAGGGGGAGCAACAGCCGGTATATGCCGAGATTGTCGAAAAAAGGGCTGATTATTTCGGCCTGTTTTCGTAAATGCAGGACGTCATTTGCCTCTTCATAAGCCTTTGTCACAAGCTCAAGGCTCGAGTAAGACGAGCTTATTCCAAATAATTGACCATTCAAAAGCTTAGCACACAGCTGAGTCAGCTTTACACGGAGCTTTTCCCATTGGCCATTAGTATTTACATTACTAGGACTAGAGAAGATGATACAAATAATTTCATGTGGATGAACTGAAATGATAGGAGAATATCCTTCCTTTTGCAATAATGTCCGCAGCATCATCGCCGTATGCGTGTTTTGAAAATCCGCTTTGCTGTTCATGAAGCTAAGCTGGTTTTGATGTGTTGGAATACACAGAAGCCGGTAAGCTGCATTTGCATAATAGGTAGGCAAGATAGAATGAAAACGATTAAAGTCGACAGAGTCGTTGGACAAGCAGGAGCGAATGAAATCCTCTTCTAAACAATGCTTTTTTTCTGCTAATTCTTTATAGCGCAGAGTCACTTGTGATATGGCAGTTGCCGCTCGGTCAAGTACAAGTGTGGAGAAATCATGATGGATTTGATCAGCTTCCATTAAGACGATATAGCCCCACACCTGGTCAAACATCCGAACTGCTGCTGAAAGAAGGATGTCATCATTATGCTCCATATATGGCCGATTCTCTAAGTCTAGTTCCTTTATAAAAAACGCAGCTTCCTTTTTATTAACTGGATAATATTGAATAGAGTCTGGTGAGAGAAAGCAGGCTGGCTTGTGAAAATACTGGTAAACAGCCTGCAATATTTTCATGATGCCGTTAGGCTGCAAGGAAAGGGAGTGAAATTCCGTTGACAGCCGGTCAAGGTCAGTCAGCATTTCGTGGTGACTATTAATGATTGCAGTATGTAAATCCTGCGTGATTTCGACAAATTTGACTGTTTCTTCAAACACAATAACAGGATAATCATGCATCTCTGCAAGTGCCAGTGCATCTTGTGCAATCCCAAGTATGGAGGAGCCAAGCTCGATACATATGCAAGCAGTATTCAGCTTAATCAGCTTTTCTATATAAGCTAACTGACTTTTTTGACCGTGCTGCAGATTCATGCCTGTCGTTAAAATCAGCTCCTCGCCGTTTACAAATTCCTCTGCATTATTGACTTCTAATATATGAGACCACTTCACGGGACGGTTTAGTCCTTTCCTCCCTGCAAGCACCTTTGCAGAATGAAATGGCTTGCGCTGCAAAACATCCTCAACTGTCAGCATCATCTTCATCACTTTAGCCCCCACTTTTGTTAAATGATTTAGCTTACTATGTTACATGATGTTAAATGACAATTATTTAAATAATCTGTAAATTAGATACTATCTTAAAAAATGGCTTGCCGTCAATCCAATTGGAGGGGCACGGGCACAAAGAAAGGGGTTATTAAAATGGATCAGCTGCGAACTGCTTCATGGACTGAAAAGGATCAAGGGAATGTTTGGCATCATATCTCTCCATATGTGGAGGAAAAGCCGGCAATGATAACAGCTAAAGGAGAGGGGGCATGGCTGACTGACCATGAAGGGAACAGGTATATGGACGGTATGTCAGGGCTTTGGTGTGTGAATATCGGATACGGCAGGGAGGAGCTCGCCCAAGCAGCATTTGAGCAGATGAAGGAGCTTTGCTATGCCCCGTTAACACAGAGCCACTTGCCTGCTATACAGCTTGCAGAAAAAATCAATGAATGGCTGGAAGGCGAATATATGATTTTCTATTCAAACAGCGGTTCAGAAGCAAATGAGGTAGCTTTTAAAATCAGCCGCCAATATCACCAGCAAAATGGGAATTCAGGCCGCTATAAGTTCATTTCCCGGCATCGAGCTTATCATGGCAGTTCCATGGGAGCGTTAGCTGCAACAGGACAGGCATTGCGGAAATATAAATATGAGCCTTTAGCGTCTGGCTTCCTGCACGTAGCACCTCCCGATCCGTACCGCCGATCTAACGGCATGACAGCAAAAGAGCATAGTAATTTAAGGGCAGAGGAATTGGAACAGAAAATTATCTGGGAGCAGAAGGAAACCATCGCCGCTGTTATTATGGAGCCGTTAATTACAGGCGGCGGCATTCTGATTCCAGATAAAGTGTATATCGAAAAGGTGCAAGAGATATGCGAGAAATATGGTGTCCTTCTCATCATTGATGAGGTGATTTGCGGGTTTGGCCGAACAGGGAAAAAATTCGGTCATCAGCATTTTGGAATAAAACCGGATATTGTGACGATGGCCAAGGGGCTGACAAGTGCCTATCTGCCTTTATCTGTGACCGCCGTAAAAAAGGAAATCTTTGAGAAGTTCAAAGGAACTGAAGAGAATGTCCATTTTCGCCATATCAATACATTTGGCGGAAATCCATCCGCCTGTGCTGTCGCTTTGAAAAACCTTGAAATTATCGAGGCGGAGAATCTGGTAGACAGATCAGCAGAAAAAGGCTCCTTTCTTCTCAAGGAGCTGCTGCCCCTTGCCGAGACTCACCCGAACATCGGGGATGTCCGCGGATTAGGAATGATTGTCGGCATCGAGCTTGTTGCTAATAAACAAAGCAAAGAGCCAGCACCGTCTGCTTTTGCTGCCAAGATTGTTCAAGCGTGCCGGCAGGAAGGACTCATTATTGGGAAGAATGGCGACACTGTCGACGGCTACAATAATGTGCTGACCATTTGTCCGCCCTTATCAAGTACAGATGCAGATCTCATGTATTTGATTGGGACATTGAAGAAAGTATTGGCTGAGAATATTTGTAAGTAGATTGTAAGATTATCTGCCATTAATAATATTAATGAATAACGGATGCCATCATGGGGGAATTTGCCTTCTCCCATTGGTATTACTGGCATGAAGCAAGATAAGAGCTTGTTCTCCTGTTCGTAATGAAGCTAAACTTGATTGAATACTATATAGACTAACAAATAATTACCAATTATAATTTATGAAACTATTCCTTAAATTGTAAGCTTTCCTTCCACCAATGAATCTTCGTCCTAGACTTACCATAAAACTCCGAGTAACAAGAATACCCAATAGATCAATAGGAAGTAAATCCTTCCCTAAATATAAGGAGGTTTCTATGAGTCTCATTTCAAAAGTAAATTTATCCGCTAATTTTTTAGAAGCAGCACCGCCTCTTTCAGCACAGGAGGCAACAGAAGAAGCGAACCGCTGTCTTTACTGTTATGATGCGCCGTGTATTACTGCATGTCCTACAGGAATTAATATTCCGTCTTTTATTAAAAAAATCGCGTCAGGAAATATGAAAGGGTCTGCTAAAACAATAATGACAGCCAATCCTGTTGGTGCCAGCTGTGCAAGAGTATGTCCGACAGAGGAATTGTGTGAAGGAGCTTGCGTGTTGAACTCCTCTACAAAGCCAATCATGATTGGCAATCTCCAGCGTTATGCGACAGATTGGGCAATAAAGAATAAGCAAGTAATGTTTAAGGCAGGCATAAGCAATGGCAAAAGGATAGCGATTGTCGGGGGAGGACCTGCTGGCCTGTCTGCGGCAAGAGAGCTTGCACTGCTTGGCTACAAGGTGACCATCTTTGAAGCAGAGAAGGAGGCAGGCGGGCTGAACACTTATGGAATTGTCTCGTTCCGCCTTCCGAAGGAAATTTCCTATTGGGAAGTGGAGCAGGTGAAGAGTCTTGATGTGGAAATCCGCACAAATACAAGAGTAGGTACTGATATTTCTGCGAGTGCTCTTCTCGAAAACTATGATTCTGTTCTCTTGGCAATAGGGATGGCGAATGTCCCTGACTTGAATATAGCTGGTGAGAAACTGGATGGTGTGTATGATGCCATTGAATTCGTGAAGGAAACAAAGACAAAGCCCATTACGAATCACTTAGTCGGAAAGAAAGTAGCAGTTATCGGGGCAGGAAACACAGCGATTGATGCTGCTACTTGTTCTGTCCGCCTCGGAGCAGAGCAAGTTCAGATTGTATATCGTCGGACAGCAGCGGAAATGACCGCCTATCGATTTGAATACGAATTTGCTAAACAAGATGGAGTAGAGTTTAAGTGGCTGACAGCTCCTCAAACGATTATCAGCGATGAGGCTGGCAACGTCACAGCTCTGGAGTGTGTGAAAATGGAGCTTGGCGAGCCTGACGAGGATGGCCGCTCTAAGCCCGCAGCTGTCTGTGGTTCGGAATTCAAGCTTGATGTTGACGTCGTAATAAAGGCGATTGGGCAATCACGTCATTTGCCCCTGATTGAGCAATTTGAACTTGATCATGATGGCGGAGTCATTTCTATTAATTTAAATTCTTATCAAACTTCTAACGAAAAGGTATTTGCATGCGGAGATGCGATTTTTGGCAAAGGACAGGGAGAGGCAATGGTTGTGTCTGCCGCACAGCAAGGGAAGGAAAGTGCTTATGCGATTCACAGGAAACTGACTCAAGAAACAGCAGAGACAGCTTAAATAAGCATGCCTTTTTACTAAAACTAGGAGGTCGTTTATGGCAGACTTAAGCATTAATTTAGCAGGCATTAAATCACCTAATCCGTTCTGGCTTGCGTCCGCTCCCCCAACTAATTCAGGCTATCAAGTGCAGCGTGCGTTTGAAGCTGGCTGGGGAGGAGCTGTCTGGAAAACACTCGGTGACCCGATATTAAATGTATCCTCGAGATTTGCTGCAGTCAGCTTTAATGGGCAAAGAGTGGCAGGCTTTAACAATATTGAGCTCATTACAGACCGCCCATTAGAAGTAAACTTGAAGGAAATTTATGAAACGAAAAAAAGATTCCCAAATCATGCGATTATAGCAAGCTTGATGGTGGAACCGCAGCAGGATAAATGGCATGAAATTGTGAAACGAGTGGAGGCTGTCGGTGTTGACGGGCTTGAACTGAACTTCGGCTGTCCTCACGGTATGGCGGAACGGGGGATGGGAGCCGCTTCAGGCCAAGTGCCTGAACTGGTTGAAAAGCAGACATACTGGGCGAAGGAAGTTGCCACAACACCTGTTATTGTCAAGCTTACTCCAAATATTACAGACATTACCGCAACAGCTGAAGCAGCTGTTCATGGCGGCGCCGATTCCATCAGCATGATCAATACCATTAACAGCTTGGCAGGTGTTGATATTGACACATGGGAAACAATTCCCCATGTTGCTGGGAAAGGCGCCCATGGCGGCTATTGCGGACCAGCCGTCAAGCCAATCGCCCTTCATATGGTTGGAGAATGTGCCCGCAACCCGCATATCAATGTGCCGATTTCCGGTATTGGGGGGATATCGAGCTGGCGAGATACAGTCGAATTCATGCTGATGGGTGCCACAGGTGTGCAAGTTTGCACGGCCGCCATGCACCACGGATTCCGAATTGTCGAGGATATGATAGAAGGGCTCGACTTCTACTTAGAGGAAAAGGGACTGTCATCTGTCATGGATTTAGTCGGAAAGTCAGTGCCGAAGTATTCTGACTGGGGCGACTTGGATCTCAACTACAGCGTTGTTGCCAAAATCAATAATGATGTTTGTATCAATTGCAATAAATGCCATATCGCTTGTGAAGATACTTCTCACCAATGCATTGATATGCTAAAGGACGCAAGCGGCATGAGCTATTTAAAAGTGAGAGAGGAAGATTGTGTCGGTTGCAATCTATGTTCTATTGTATGCCCTGTGGAAGGGGCGATTGATATGGTTCAGATGCAAAATGGACTTCCGCCAATGACTTGGAACGAGCGCCAAGGCGCATTAGGTGCATTAGCAAATTCTGTTCGTCCATAAAAAACTACGAGGAGCGGTGATCGATGAGAAAAATCATTAAAAATGGAATAATCGTGACAGCAGCAGATACGTATCAGGCAGATCTATGTATAGAAAATGGCATAATCGCCCAAATTGGCAGTCAATTGGATGAAACCGGGGCAGAGATTATTGATGCAGCTGGCTCGTATATTTTTCCAGGGGGAATTGACCCGCATACCCATTTAGATATGCCATTCGGAGGCACTGTCACAAAGGATGATTTTGAAACAGGAACAATGGCGGCAGCCTTCGGCGGAACAACAACAGTTATCGACTTTTGTCTGACTACAAAAGGTAAGCCTTTAAAGGCTGCAGTAGAAGCATGGCATGCAAAAGCAAAGGAAAAAGCGGTCATAGACTATGGCTTTCATCTTCAAATTGTGGAAGCAAATGAAGCTGCCTTGAACGAGCTGCCTGCGATGATTAATGAGGAAGGAATTACTTCCTTAAAGGTGTTCATGGCATATAAAAACCAGTTTCAAGCAGATGACGAGACTCTTTTTCGAACGTTGCTTGCAGCCAAGGAATTGGGCGCATTAGTGATGGTTCATGCTGAAAACGGCGATGTAATCGACTATTTAGTGAAAAAAGCATTGCAAGAAGGCAATACAGCACCTATTTATCATGCCTTAACAAGGCCGCCGGAAGCAGAGGGAGAAGCGACAGGCAGGGCAGCAGCATTAACAGGGCTGGCAAAATCACAGCTGTATGTTGTGCATGTAAGCTGTGCCGAGGCGGCAGAAAAAATCGCAGCCGCAAGAAATAGCGGAATTGATATTTGGGGAGAAACATGTCCCCAGTATTTAGTGCTCGATCAATCCTATTTAGAGAAGCCTGATTTTGAAGGAGCGAAATATGTTTGGTCACCGCCGCTTCGAGAAAAGCATAATCAGGAAATTCTGTGGAATGCCTTAAAAACAGGTCAGCTCCAGACTCTCGGCTCTGACCAATGCTCTTTTGACTTTAAAGGACAGAAGGATTTAGGCAAAGATGATTTCTCTAAAATCCCGAATGGCGGTCCTATTATTGAGGACCGTGTCAGTATTTTATACTCAGAGGGTGTGGTTGGTGGACGGATATCTCTTAACCAGTTTGTAGATATCATGTCAACAAAAGCAGCAAAGCTGTTTGGCCTTTATCCGCAAAAGGGGACAATCGCCGTCGGTTCTGACGCAGATTTAGTCATTTTTGATCCTGATGTAAAGCGGGTTATCTCTGCAGAAACACATCATATGGCTGTCGACTATAATCCTTTTGAAGGTATGGAAGTAACAGGTGAGCCTGTGTCTGTTTTGTCCAGAGGAGAGTTTGTCATTAAAGATAAACTGTTTACAGGTCAAGCTGGGGCAGGGCAATTCATTAAACGGGCAAAATATGGAGAAGCAAAGAAAATTTCCGCAGGCAGCACGATTACGATTTAAAAGACAGAATAGGCTGATATAAAATCAGCCTGCTTTGTGATTTAAATATTTTCAATATTCAAATAAGTTTAGGCGGGTGAAGATAGGTATGGAAAAGAAAAGCAATTATTTACGATCACCTGATTTATTGCCGATTGCTTCAAGTGAACGGAATATTGGTCCGTTTGGATTTGCCGTCATCTGGGTCGGTATGGCCATCGTGCTGGCAGCTTTTGCAATTGGAGGAGGCGCAATTATACACCTGCCCCTTGGCCTGGTGATATTGGCAACACTTCTTGGGTCTGTGGCAATTGGAGTATTAATGACCATCATCGGTGATATTGGAGTTGAGCATGGCCTTTCCTTTCCTGTCTATATGCGGGCGCCGTTTGGAACAATCGGAACTCATATTCCATCGATTGTCCGCGGCATCACTGCCGCATGCTGGTTTGGGATTAACACCTATTTTGGCTCGACAGCAATCAATGCCATTTTGAATCTATTATTTGGTTTTGATAATTGGTTTATTTGTTTCTTGCTGTTTGCAGCATTCCAGCTGATTAATACTTCTCTTGGCATCAAGTCAATCGAACGCTTTGCCGATTTGGCTGCCCCTATTATTATCTTAATTTCCTGCTGGATGTATATTGCTTTGTCTGACAAAGCGGTAGAGCAGGGAAAGAATATCTGGACATGGGTGGAAAGTCCAGTCACAGGGGGAGCAGCATTTACTGCCTTTATGGTTGTCGTTATGAGCAATATGGGTTTTTGGGCTACCCTTGCAGCCGATATGCCAACACTTTCCCGCTATTTCCGGGCACCGAAAAAGGAACGAAATTGGTTTAAAAGAAACAAAACACAGCTGTTGGGCAGCATTATCATCATGCCAATTGTGAATACCTTTATGATCATTATTGGTGCTGTTTCCTATATGGCTGTAGCTAACTCCGATCCTGTTGTCGCCCTTCAGGAAACGGCAAGCGGAATTACATTAGGTGTTCTAATGCTTATGATTGTGCTTGCACAGTGGTCAACTAATACATCGGCCAATGTTATACCGGCTGCGACCATCTTTTCTAATGTGGGCGGACCGAAAATGCCCTTCTGGGTGGGAGTTGTCCTTGCTGGCATCATCGGCATGCTCGCCCAGCCTTGGAGTTTGTTTACTGTTCTTAACAGTGCTCTGCTTGTAATTGGCGGGATTCTTACTAGCATTGTCGGCATCTTGTTCGCCGATTATTATTTGCTTCGTAAAAGGAGAGTGAATGTGCAGGACTTATATGAAAAAGACGGCCAGTTCCGCTATTTGAAAGGTTTTAATCTGGCAGGCTTCATTTCCTGGATTGTAGGTGGAGTCATCGCCAACATGCTGTCTGCTTATTCCTCTATTGTCGGCTTTGTGGTGGGTGCTGGGCTTTATTATATTTTAGCAAAATATTGGTGGTTCAAAAAATATCCGCAGGCAGAAATGGTTGATCCAGATGACAGCCAGTATTTAGGAATAACGGCAGGCCGCGATTGGGCAGTAGAGGGAGCAGACATAGAGGCAGAAGTTATTACAGATGCTGCTGCTGAAAGAGTGTAAAAGGAGGGTTCGATTTATGTCAGATTATGAGCAGTTCCTGCAAGAGAGAGAGCAGATGGATATCCTCTTGGAAAAAGGGTATAAAATCGCCAAAGTAACAGAGAACTTAGATGGAGCGTTTGTAGATTTTGCAAAACGAGATGCTAAGGAAGAAGAGGCAGAGATGGAAACAGTGCATCTATCAACAGCGAATGCTCGGAAATATTTTGCTGTAAAGCTGATAGAGCAGCAAGCAGTAAACTTTGCTAAATAAGTTAAAGAAGTGGAGGAGTTAGCATGGAAGGGCAAAAGCTGTTGATTAATGGCAAGAGATTGCAAGATTCATTAGAGAGATTTGCAGACTTTGGCAGAACAAAGAACAATGGAGTAACAAGGCTGTCTCTATCAGAGGAGGACCGGCAAGCAAGGGATTATTTTTACGATTGTTGTGAAGAGCTTGGCATGGAAGTGACAGTTGATGATCTAGGCAATATGTATGCGACTCTTCCCGGCCAAGAGGCTAAGCCGCCGATAGCAATCGGCTCCCATCTCGATACGGTTAAAAAAGGCGGACGTTTTGACGGTGTCCTCGGTGTTGCTGCAGGCCTTGAGGTTGTGCGCACACTTGTTGAAAACAATGTAAAACCTGCTGTTCCGATAACGGTCATCAACTTTACTAACGAAGAGGGAGCAAGGTTTGAACCATCAATGATGGCATCAGGCATTCTATCCGGCAAATTTGAGAAAGATACCATGCTGAAAAAAACAGATACAGCTGGTATTACCTTTCAGGAGGCATTAAACAAAATCGAGTATGCAGGGCTAAAAGAGTCCCGTTTAAAGGAAGCAGCGGCATTTTTAGAATTGCATATTGAACAAGGACCAGTGCTTGAGCGTGAGAACTTGTCGATTGGCATTGTGGAGTGTGTTGTCGGGATGGTCTGTTATGAAATAGAAGTGACAGGTGAGTCGGACCATGCGGGAACAACACCAATGGATATGAGAAAAGATGCCTTATTTGCAAGTCATAATATTATCGCAGAGATACGAACAAGGCTCGGAGCTTTAGCAGATGACCTTGTATACACAATTGGAAGAATGAATATCTCCCCAAATATACACACCGTCATCCCGAATAAAGTTGTCTTCACTTTAGAAGCCAGACATAAGGAACCAGCTGTCATTCGTGAAGTGGAGAATATTATTGGGAGTCTTACAGAGGTCTCTGCTTTAGAAGGCTGTGCAATGAAGGCAGAGAAGCAGTGGGACCGGACGACTGTCTGGTTTGATGAAGCTATTCTAGCTGTGATGGAAAACGCCGTTAAACAGCTTGGATATTCGTATCGAAAAATGGCAAGCGGCGCAGGTCATGATGCCCAATTTATCGCCAGCTACATTCCGACAGCAATGCTGTTTGTGCCGAGCATTAATGGAAAAAGCCATTGCGAAGCAGAGCTGACATTATGGGAGGATTGTGAAAGAGGAGTTAACCTGCTGTTGGAGACAGTGCTGGAATTGTTGAAGAAATAGGGTAGTACTCACAAGGAAGAATCATGCATTGGTTCTTCTTTTTCTTATCCATTTAGCAAGTATTTCACTAGTGAAAAAGATGACTAATCCCGAATTCAGCAGAAATAGGGAATTGACTAGCGGCCCTTTTCCATATGTTTCGTAAAAGCCGTTAATAAGTAAAAAAATTCCCCAATAAATAAAAGCAGAATAGCTTGCTATATTTATACTTACCCTGTCGAAATTTTTATCTTCTTTAAAAAACATCAGACCAACTCCTTTTATCTTATTTTACCATTTAGAATTGTGGCTTCTATTAAATGAATGCACGTAAATATGGAAATTTTCGTAACAACCAAAAAAACTGACCTATTGAAGCGGTCAGTTTTTTGGTGTTTTTTTATCTTCTCCGAACTTTACGGGCTAAAAAGGTTCCTAGAGATTGAATCACTTGGACAAGAATAATAAGGACGATCACTGTTATTACCATAACGAATGTGTCAAAACGCTGATAGCCATATGTTAACGCAAGGCTGCCGACACCGCCGCCGCCGACTGTTCCGGCCATTGCAGTCGCACCAAGCAAGCCGATTGCTGCCGTTGTAATCGAGAGGATGAGCGAACCGAAGGCCTCTGGCAGCAGAAAATACCAGATAACTTGAAAGGGAGTTGCTCCCATTGATTCAGCAGCTTCTAAAATACCAGGGTTCACTTCTAAGATGGAATTCTCAACAAGTCTGGCTATGTATGGTGCAATATAAATAATCAGCGGCACAATCGCTGCTTCTGTCCCAATCGTCGTTTGGACGACAAATCTGGTAAAGGGAATGATGGCAATCAGCAGGATAATAAATGGCAGGGAGCGGATAATATTTATGATCGGATTCAGGATATTATACAAGAGCCTGTTTTCCAAGACCCCGCCTTTTCTTGTTACAACAAGCAGGATACCGAGCGGTCCTCCAATCAAGGTACCTATTAAAAGCGACCATCCTACCATATATAAAGTTTCGACGATTGCCTGCATAAATAAATCTGTCGTTATAAATGTATCAAACATTATTCAGCCACCTCCTTCACTTGTATTCCTTGTTCTTTTAAATAAGAAAGTGCTGTTATAATCTGTTCGTCTTCGCCACTCAGTGTGACAGTCATTGTGCTGATCAAATGCTCCTGAATTTCGACCGTGTTGGCAAACAATATTCTCGGACTTACTCCAAAGCGAGTAACTAATTCATAAAGAAATGGCTGTGCCATTTCACTTCCGAGAAACTCTAGCTTAACTAATCTGCTGCCAGGCTCGTTTTTGTATTTGCCTTTCATGCTTGCAGGAAGATCATGCTGAACAATTGTGCTCACAAAGCTTTTGGTAGTGTGATGAGCAGGATTGGAGAATACGTCAAGAACAGTGCCTTGTTCAATAATCTCTCCTTGTTCCATAACGGCAACCTTATTGCAGATTTCCTGAATGACAGCCATTTCATGGGTAATAATCATAACCGTAATATTATATTCTTCATTAATTCGCTTTAACAGCCGGAGGATTGACCTTGTCGTTTGCGGGTCTAAAGCGGATGTTGCCTCATCGCATAACAGGACAGAAGGATTGGTGGCAAGTGCTCTTGCAATGCCGACACGCTGTTTCTGTCCGCCCGATAATTCATTAGGATAAGCTTTCTCCTTGTCTGCCAGGCCGACAAACTCAAGAAGCTCCATAACCCGCTTGCGGATTTCTCCCTTTTTTCTTTTTTGCAGAATAAGAGGTATTGCAATATTGTCAAACACACTCTTTGATTCTAATAAGTTAAAATGCTGAAAAACCATGCCAATTTGCTTCTTCGCTGTCCGCAGCTGTTTACTGTTAAGGTCTAGCAGAGATTGACCGCCAACGATTACCTCTCCTTTAGTCGGCCGCTCCAGCAGATTAACAAGGCGGATGAGCGTGCTTTTGCCAGCACCGCTAAAGCCGATGACACCAAAGATATCTCCTGTTTCCACCTTAAGATTTATATTTTTTAATGCCTGCACTTCGTTGTCTTTTTGTATAAATGTTTTATAAACGTTTTTTAACTCAATCATGGGCAATCCTTTCATTAAAACTTACTATAATCTTTGCTGCATTAATAATAATGAAATACTGGCGGGAATACAATATTTAATAATCATAATAGTAAAAACCAGCTGTTCTTTATAAAGAAATAATTTATTTGCCTTTACAAAGGTTATGATAAGGATTTCACGAATGGTTCACTTAATTTTTTGTCGATTTATTAATAAAATAAATTGACGCTGCAATAGAGAGATGTTAATATGTTCTTAGTTAAGAACAACTGAAAGAAAAATATAGAACAGTTTCTTTTTCCTATTTTTTTGGCTGAAGCGTTCTTTTTAAAGAACAAACAAACGATACGTTTTCTATAAAACAAAAAAGAGAGAGTTGGTGAATTCATATGTCATTATTAGTACAAAGAGAACAAGGTAGAATGTCGATTTTTAGTATGCCAGGTGTAAAAAAAACATATATGAGGCCGCGGATCATTGCGTTGATTCCTGCTCATAATGAGGAAAATTCGATTCGAGATTGCCTTGCTGGCTTAAGAGATCAAACATTGCCAAAAGGTGTAGACCTTGATGTTTATGTTATTGCTGATAATTGTTCTGATCGCACAGAGGAGAGAGCCATTGCAGCAGGTGAGGAATTCAATCTGAACTTAAAGGTCATCGTGACAGACGGAAACAAGCTCCGTAAAGTTGGTGCGTTGAATTCTGGTTGGAAGCTGTTATACGGCGATTTGCTAGATATTTACGATAAAGAGCTGACAGACTCGCAAATCATCTATAAACAAAGCATTAAAGGCGTGCTTGGAATGGATGCAGACAGCAGGCTTGCTCCTAATTGCTTAAAGCATTTATGGGAAGGCCTGATGAGTGCACGAAATATTGGCGGCGTTATGGCCAAGTATACGATGCGCATGCCTAAGAAGAAAAGCTTGCTGAGCAAGGACGATGTTTTCTATGAAGAAAAGATTGCAAACGGAGAATATGGCGGACCGATGGCAAGATGGTGGACACATCAGCAGAAGCAGGATATGGCGAGCTGGCTCCTTGATCTTCAATACCATGGCGGAAGCACTTATGTTCTTGGCGGTCAGGCAACATTGTTCAGACCTGAAGCTTTGCAGGAGGTTGTGAATGATAATAAACTTGATGGACCGTGGCAAAATGACAGTGATGTAGAGGATATGCTGCTTACTTGGCAGCTGCAGAAATCCGGCTGGAAAACGTTAATCAGCCCTGAAGGACGCTGCTTTGTTGATGCGATGCGTTCTTATCATACCTTCCGGGAGCAGCGGAATAAATGGAATTCAGGAACGGTGGACTTGCTGACAAATAAAGATTTGAGTGTGAAGACAAGACATAAGGGGAAAATTTGGCGAAATCAGGTTAAGCTCTTTTCCGACTTGCTTATTCGTGTGATGTTTATCGTCTTGCTAGCGCTCGCCCTTGCAACAGACCAGTATTATTGGTCATGGATATGGCTGACACCTATTGCCCTTGCATCTGTGTTAAATATAATTCTTGCGATAAAAACACCGATGTATCGACCGATAGATGTGGTGATGGCAGGGTTATTGATAAGTCCCGAAATGTATTTATGGGTTAACTTAATGACATTTGGCCAAGTATGGCTCGGTAAGCTTTCCGCCAACAAGAAGGACGGCTGGGCAAACCAATATGCAGCAGAATCAGGGAAAACAAAAAGTAAACTGGCACAAGGTATTTTATTAAGTATACTTGGCGTAGCGTTAATTGCTTACTTATGCTACGATAAACGCGATTTCTTAACGAGCGCTTCTGTGCAAGCAAATGTTGAACCGTACTTGATGGGAGGCTGGGTTGTGCTGACTTATTTGACAGTCATTAAATCTGCAATGATGGTTTATCAAATTTGGACACTGCGCGGCAGACATACAGCCTGATGAAAGTTTAATATTTTAGTAGAGATAGAGTATAATGCTCTATCTTTTTTTTGTTTTGGGAGGAAAGTACGATTAATTTTTAGTTTAGTAGAAATTTTCAGAATAATATTGACAGGTGTTAGCGTGGGTATTATTATAACGTTATATAACGTTATATAACAAATAGATGAAAAACAACTGTTGGAGAATACAGGATTACTCGTTTTAATTGTAAGGAGCTTTATATGTATCAGTTGAAATATTAGCTGATAAGCAAGGACAGTAAAATAGCCGTAAATTTTTCTGAAGAGTTATTTGAATATTTAGTCTTATTACCAAGTTAGATAAAACTATTATTTAAATGGGGGAGAAATGAATGAAGAAAAGGCTCTTTAAAGCAATGACAACATTAATGATGGCAGGAACAACTATTTTGGCTTTAGCAGCATGTGGATCTTCATCGGCTACTAGTTCAAGCGGCGCTGTCGACAGTCTGGAAGACCTGCAGAAAAAAGGAAAGATTGTCGTAGGCACAATGGCTGCAACCCCGCCATATGAATACCATCTTGTCGAGAATGGAGAGGACAAAATTGTCGGGTCGGACATTAAACTACTTGATGAGGTAGCAAAAGATTTAGGGGTCGAGTACGAGATTAAGGATATGGACTTTGACGGGCTGCTTGTCGCACTGCAAAGCGGAAAGATTGACATGATTATTTCGGCGATGAGCCCGACAGAGGAAAGAGAAAAGAATGCTGACTTTACAGATGTTTACTATAAAGGGCGCAATGTGATGATGGTCAGGAAGGGAGATTTGGACAAGTACAAGTCTGAAGAGGATTTTGCAGATAAGAAGATAGGAGCAATTAAAACTTCCGTTCAGCAAGCTATTTTAGAAAGTGAACTGCCAGATGCAACCCTAAAGCTTCTTGGGAAATCTACTGAACTGTCGCTTGATTTAGCTAACAAGAAAGTCGATGCGGTGCTTGTTGACATTCCGACAGCAACGCTCCTTGCTAAAGCAAACAGCAGCATTGTCGCAAGTCAAGTTTACTATGAAGATCCTTCTGCTGGTGCAGCCATTGCCATGCCGAATGGCACAAATGAGGAAATTATGAATGCTATCAATGGAACAATTGAAAGAATTAAGCCAGATTATGAGAAATGGCTGAAAGATGCCATGGATGGTGTAGAGCTCGAAGACTGATTGTTTAGTAGTTATAGCTAATAAGCATGGCTGGCAGCTTCCCCTTATTGGGCTGTGAGCTGCCTTCTCTAAATATTGTATGTGAGACAGTTTTAGGATAAGGGGTGACACAATGAACTTTTCATTTTTCGGGGATTACTATCAGTTCTTTTTAACTGGGGCATACATCACTATTATCCTGGCTGTCATTGCCGTGATATTGGGAAGCATCTTTGGAGTTGGTCTGACACTGCTAAGGCGGTCAAGATTTACTGTTTTAAGGTGGATTGGCGATATATATGTCGAGTTTATCAGGGGTACACCGCTGCTTGCACAAATTTACATCATTTACATAGGGGTGCCGCTGTTGTTCGTCGGCTATGACATTCCTGATCTGGCAGTAGGCGCCATTGCTTTATCACTTAATGCAGCAGCATATATTTCAGAAACTATTCGCTCCGGAATTGATGCAGTAAACATTGGGCAAATGGAGGCAGCAAGAAGCCTTGGTATGAGTCAGAGACAAGCAATGTTTGACATCATTCTTCCACAAGCATTCAAGAATATTTTGCCAGCACTTGGAAATCAGTTTATCGGCAGCATTAAGGACTCGTCTATCGTGTCTATTATCGGTGTTGCAGAGCTAATGTACAAAACTACGATTGTCAGAGGAAATACGGCATTAGGATTAGAGCCAATCATCATTGCCTCTATTGGCTATTTAATCATGACTTTTACATTGTCGAGACTGTTGGCAGTGGTTGAAAGGAGACTGAAAACAAGTGATAGGCGTTAAAAACTTGCATAAAAGCTATGGGAAAAGTGAAGTGCTCAAAGGCATTGATGTAACCATCCAAAAGGGGGAGGTTGTCGTCATTATCGGTCCTTCCGGTTCTGGAAAAAGCACGTTACTGCGCTGTTTAAATCTTCTTGAAATACCGACAAGCGGTCATATTTATGTGAATGAGCAGGACATCACATCGAAGGATACCAATATTGATAAAGTCAGGGAGAAGATGGGGATGGTCTTTCAGCAATTCAATCTTTTCCCTCATAAAACCGTTTGTCAAAACATCTGCCATGCACCTGTCCGTGTAAAGGGATTGAAGACAGGAGCGGCAAAGGACTTGGCAATCGGACTGTTAAAAAAAGTTGGACTTTTGGAGAAAATGGATGTTTACCCATCCTCTCTTTCAGGCGGGCAGCAGCAACGGATTGCCATTGCCCGGGCTTTGGCGATGCAGCCGGAAGTGATGCTGTTTGATGAGCCGACATCAGCACTTGATCCAGAGATGGTCGGAGAGGTTCTTGCCGTCATGAAGGATCTTGCAAAGGAAGGAATGACAATGGTTGTTGTAACACATGAAATGGGCTTTGCCAAAGAGGTCGGAGACAGGATTTTATTTATCGATCAAGGAAAAATCCTTGAGGAAAATAACCCGCAAGATTTCTTTGCGAAGCCTGAGCATCCAAGAACCATCGATTTTCTATCAAAAGTTCTTTAAATGAGGTGGGATTTATGCTGAAAGTAATCGGAATAGGCGATAATGTCGTCGATAAATATGAACATACTCAAACGATGTATCCCGGGGGCAACGCGCTCAACTTTGCCGTATATGCACAGCGGTTTGGCGCAGCAGCAGCCTTCTTAGGAGCTTTTGGAACAGATAAAGAAGCAGACCATGTTCAAGCAAGCATTAAGGAAATTGGATTAGATGTTTCCCGAAGCAAAGTGTATGAAGGGGAAAATGGCTGTGCCAGAGTAACGCTAGTGGATGGAGACAGGGTGTTTATTGGCAGCAATCGCTGCGGCGTTCTCCGGGAATACGGCTTGAACCTGACAGACGAAGATTATCGTTATATAAGCACATTTGATTTAGTGCATACAGGGCTTTACGGTTTCGCAGAAAAGGAATTATCGAAAATAAAAGCACTGGGAGTGCCAATCGGCTTTGATTTTTCGTCTGATTTCACCAAAGAACAGGTCAATCAGATTGCACCCCAAATAGATTTTGCCTATTATTCCTGCAGTCATATGAAATTAGACCATATTTTAAACTTAATGACCAAAACAATCGATTTAGGATGCGAGCTTGTATTATGCACACTGGGTGAAAAGGGAGCTTTGCTTTTTGATGGAGCAAGATTTTATATGCAGGAGCCAAAGCTTGTAAAAGCTGTCGATACGATGGGGGCAGGAGATTCATTTATCACCTCCTTCATTATCCATTATTTAAATGGAAAAGGGCAGGAAGGCAGGGATGCTGCGATTAAGAAAAGCTTGCATACAGCCGCTGATTTCGCTTCAAACCAATGCTTAGTAGACGGCTCCTTCGGATACGGCAAGGTATATGAAACGGTATAACTATACAAGGAGGGTATAAAGGATGTCTTTTATAAGAAGAGACCAAGTAGCAGGTATGAATATTCATTATATGCGTTACTCGCTCGACTCCTTTTTGGATGCACAAGTTGCAGCAGGAATCCAATCTATCGAATTCTGGACGGGAGTTCCCCATTATTATTTAGATCCGACGGTCTATTCTGACTGCAAGGTTCTTAAGAAAAAGCTAGTAGAAAGAGGCTTGCAGCTCGTCTGTTTCACTCCGGAAAACTGTATGTACCAATACCAGTTCGCGGCAACAAAGCCGGAAATCTTTGAAAAAAGCTTTGAATATTTCTCTAATGGCATTAAAGCAGCTGCTGAGCTGGGCTGTGAAATCATGCAGTGCAATTCAGGCTGGGGCTATCTTGATGAAGATCGAGAGGAAGCGTGGAAGCGATCCAGTGAAATGCTGTCCAGACTCACTGCAACGGCTGAAAGGGAAGGTATCACTTTGGCGCTCGAAAGCTTGCGGCCAGAAGAATCCAATCTTGTTATTACGGTGAATGATGCGAAAAGAATGTTTGATGAAATTAATCATCCACATATGAAGATTCTGGTAGACACAACTGCAATGGGTGTTGCAGGGGAAACATTGCAAGACTGGTTCGATGTCTTTGGGGCGAACATCATCCATACTCATTTTGTTGACGGCAATCCTTATGGCCATTTGATTTGGGGAGATGGTCATCATAACCTCGGCGAATTTCTGGCCACGCTGAAGCAAAACGGCTATACAGGCTATTTAGGCCAAGAAATTACTGACTCCAGATATTTCACAAATCCTGGTGAACATGACAAGCGCAATATGAAGGCATTTGAACCTTATTTCAGCAATTGAAAAATGGGAATTCGGCAGCATTGCTGCCTGTCACAATATATATCAAAACTTTAGGAGGAATGAAAAAATGGAATTGAATAGAATTATCTCAGCTATTAAGGAACAACAACCCGAAATTAAAAGTGTATTCTTCGTTGGGTGCGGTGCATCCAAAGCGGAGCTGTATCCGGCCAAATACTTTTTAGAAGGAAATGCAAGACAGCTTAGAACAAGTCTTTATACTGCGAATGAATTTAACTTTGCTACACCTGTTTCGGTTGATGACACAAGCATTGTTATCACATGCTCACTAGGAGGAGCTACTCCGGAAACAGTCGAAGCAACTTCTCTTGCTAAGGAAAGAGGAGCACATGTCATTGCCGTTACACATGTGGAAGATTCAGCTATTACATCAGATGCTGAATATGTTGTGTACCATGGCTTTCATGAGAGCTATGCAGCTAAAATGGAGAAAATGACAAAAGTATTAGGTTTGGCAACAGAAATATTGAATCAATTTGAAGGATATGAGCATTACGAAAAAATGCTCGATGGCTTTGATAAAATTTATGGCTTGATAAACAATGCAGTAGCTTCTGTTGTTCCACAAGCTAGAAATTTTGCTGATGCGTATAAGGATGATGAAGTCATCTATGTAATGAGCAGCGGTGCCACACATGAGGTAGCTTATTCCTTCTCGATTTGCTTGCTGATGGAAATGCAATGGATTAATTCAGGCACATTCCATGACGGAGAGTTCTTCCACGGCCCATTCGAAGTGGTGGATAAAGACGTGCCATTCCTTTTGCTGATGAATGACGGCAGAACAAGAAGCATGGATGCGAGAGCATTAGAATTCCTCCAGCGCTTTGATGCAAAAACAACGGTTGTGGATGCGAAAGACTTTGGCCTTGGCTCCGCAATTTCAAGCGAAGTAGTCGACTACTTTAATCCAATGTTGATTTCTGGAGTCATCCGAGTTTATGCAGAGCAGCTGGCAATCGTCCGCAATCATCCTCTTACAAAAAGAAGATATATGTGGAAATTGGAATATTAATAGGAAGAAACAAACTAAGGCTGGCATCAAGAGATGCCAGCCTATTGTTGGTCAAAGGGGCTTGAAATCGTAAAGCTGACATGATTTGTGTGATAGTAAAGAATAGACATATAAATAGCCACCTGTTCATCATTATACGCAATCTTCTCTAGTTCATATAAAGGATCACTTATACCGCAGCTTAAAGCCTCAGCTTCTTCAAAACTCGCAAAGACTACATTCAGAATCTTATTGTTACGGGCAGGAGCAACATCATATTTATCCCTTAAAATGCCGTGCATGGAAACATCCTCTGAAATATGCTGATCCAAATCAGGAAACAGATCGAGAGAATAAGTCGAAATTTCATAAGACAGAGGTTCCTTATCACGGTACAGAATTCTTCTCAGCTCCAGCACATTACAGCCGATTGGAATATTCAGCTTCTCAGAAATATCTTTTGATGCCTCTTTAATCGTATAAGAAAGCAGCTTGTAATGCGGTGTATTTCCCGATGACACCATATATTCTGAATAGCCATTCACAGAAACAAGCTCTCTCTTCAGCTTTGGCCGCTTCACAAAAGTCCCCTTGCCTTGCTGCCTCACAAGCAGACCTTCCTCAACCAAATCCAGCACTGCTTTACGGACAGTAATTCTGCTGACATTATAAGCCTCACAAAGCTCCGTTTCTGTCGGCAACTTTTCACCTTGCAAATATACCCCGCGATTAATGTTCTCCGTTATGGCCTGCTTCAACTGTAAATAGAGCGGGATAGAACTGTCGCTGTTTAGCATCGAGTTGTCCTCCTTTCATAAGTTATTTTAAAAATATTATAGCAGATTCGAGGGAGGGGCAGTGTGGTTAGTGTTTGATGAGAGAATATAGAAGCTTTTTCCTAATTAATGATGTTAAGATAACCACAAATTTACTATATGGAGCAAATTTCCATTGTTGTAGTTCTGCCAAACCAACCACTGGTTTTAATAGAACAAAAAAAGAGAAAGATATAAAAAGACATAAGAATAAGGAGGGTTACGCATGTGGTCTGCAGCGATGTGGGGTGGTATTTCTGGCTCGGCTGTTTTATTAGGTGCTTTAGCTGCACTATTACTGCCGATTAAAAAGAGGATAATAGGCTTTATAATGGCATTCGGTACAGGAGTGTTAATTGGTGCTTCTACATATGAGCTCCTTGGTGATGCGGTGGAAAGCGGAGGTTTGCTGCCGACAGGTATAGGATTTTTGGCTGGGGCAGTTGTCTTTTTTGTATTGGATTTGCTTGTATCGCGAAATGGTGCGAAGGACAGGAAAAGGTCTTCTGGTGACAAAGAGGGCAATCAATCAGGGCTGGCGATTTTTATTGGGACAGTTATGGATGCGATTCCTGAGTCGATTATGATTGGGGCCAGTTTAATAGGACAAAACAGTGTGAGTGCTTTGCTTGTGATCGCCATCTTTATCAGCAATATTCCAGAAGGACTTTCTAGTACAACTGGGCTGCTGAAAAGCAACTATTCTAAAAAGAAGATTCTCGTACTGTGGATCAGTGTGCTAGTAATCTCAACAGCGAGCTCCTTCTGCGGCTATGTTTTCCTTGATCATGCTTCAGAAGAATTAATGGCTGGAATAGGTGCGTTTGCCGGCGGGGGAATTATTGCCATGGTAGGCTCGACGATGATGCCAGAAGCATATGAAGAAGGTGGATCTGTTACAGGATTAATTACTGCCTTAGGGCTGCTGACTTCTCTCATTCTTGATTATTTTTCATGATTATCGCTTATCGCAACCCAGTCACTGCTAATGGATATTATGGTAAAATATAAGAAAAATAATCCACAAGGATGGTGCTTTAATAATGCAGTTAGGATGGATCGGTTTAGGAAATATGGGTGTGCCAATCTCCTTAAATCTGTTGAAGGCAGGTTACAGTGTGACAGTTTTTAACAGAACAGCATCAAAGGCAAGTGAGCTGATTGAAGCTGGAGCAATACAAGCACAATCCCTTGAAGAGCTTGTGCAAAGCAGTGATGTTATTTTCACGATGGTTTCTGATGATGAAGCAGTTAAGGATTTATATTTTTCAAAAGGACTGCTGGATTCAGCAAAGAAGGGACAGGTTTTCATTGATATGAGCACGGTCGCACCATCTACGTCGCAGCAGGTCTATGCAGCGGCGAAGGAGAAGGGAATCGGCTTTGTAGATGCTCCTGTGTCTGGAAGTGTTGCTCCTGCAAAGGAAGGCAAATTGCTTGTGCTTGCAGGTGGCGAAGAGGAAACTTTTAACTCGGTGAAGGAATTGTTTGAGCCGATGTGCAAAATGTCCATTTACTTAGGAGAAAGCGGATCTGGCAGCAATGCGAAGCTTGCAATCAACCTGCTTCTTGGCATTACTGTGCAAGGAATTGCTGAATCTGTACTGTTTGCCGAAAAACAAGGAATTCAAATAGAAGACATGCTCACAATCATTAATGAGAGTGCAGTAGGAACGGCGATTTCTAAAATGAAAACACCAGCCATTCTAAAGGATGAGTATCCGGCTGCCTTTGCATTGAAGCATATGGCAAAGGATTTGCGTCTTGCTAAGGAAACAGGAGAATTAAATGCGATTGGAAATTCTGCCTATCATACATACAAGGATGCCCTTGATGGCGAGCTTGGAGAGATGGATGTTATGGCAGTGATTAAAGAGCTCCGCAGTAAAAAGTAAGAGAAATATACATAGAAAACTGCTCTATTAAATAGAGTGGTTTTTTTTGTATGTATCAAAAGACTTGCTTTTTCATTCTTATGAAATCAAAATAAAACTAGGAAAGATGGCAGGGTTTTCATTTTAGCTGTACAACTATGAAGCAAGTGGTGATAAAGATGAAGGATATTATATTTAGATTGTTGGACTTTATTAATAATCATAAAACGAGGGATACGAATTATTTCATTGCATTGAAATTGCTAGGCGATGTTTATAAGATTCCAGATATGAATATAAGTGCATTGGCAGATTCCTGCTTTACTTCACCTGCTGCTGTTACGAGGTTTTGCCGCAGGATTGGCTACAAGAACTTTCAGGAATTTAAGGATTATGCCAAAATAAGTGTGATGGATGCGTCACCAGCTTTCCAGTCGCAGAAAGTGGATAATCCAGAGCAGATTGGCGAAGTCCTGCAAAAAGTGCTTTATGAAAAGATTGTCGGCTGGCTGAAGGCATCAGAGAATATTATTGATGTCGAAAAGGTGCAGGGCATTATGGAATGCATTCACCATGCTAATAAGGTTTCTTTTTATGGCACACAGCTGTCTCAAGCAATGGCACAGGATTTTCAATTCAGGCTTGTAAGATTAGGAAAATTTGTAAGCGCTTATTCAGATGTGCAGGAACAAAAGACAGATATGGACGACTTAGATGAAAATTCCGTTGCGATTGTTGCAAGTCCGTCGGGAAGATTTGTTAAAGGCAATGAGGAATTAATGACAAAGCTGACAAAAACGAAGGCGAAAATCATCCTAATAACACATAATCAGGATGAAGACCTTTTAGAAAATGCTGATATTGTTTATTATTTAAATGGTGACACTCATGACAAAACAGGATTTTCCTCAGAAAGATTTTCGCTAATGTACTTTTTTGATTTTGCCATCGCTTACTATCAGCAGCTTTTCTATAAACAATAAGCTGTTAACAATCCGATAATTCATAAAAATAGGAGTCATGCCTTTATTTTAAAAGGCAGGCTCTTTTTTGGGATTATTTTATGGAAATTTTGGAAAATGTGTTATGATAAGCAAAACTCAAAATTGAAAGAGCAAGGAAGATGATTAGGTGGTCAAATTAAATAAAAGGAACAAAAGGCTGATGCTGCTTGCTTCCATCTGTTTTATTTTTATCATGACAATGTTTCCAAATCGTTATTTAGGTATCGGAATTGAACCAGGCGGGCATAACTTTGTTCCGTTTTTGATGATAAAGGAAATGTTTGTTGAGCGGTCCGTTTTTACTTTCATCGTTAACAACATTGGCAATATCGCCTTGTTTATGCCATTCGGCTTTTTTCTGCCGCTTGCTTTACCGAGATTTAACCAATTTATCTTATGTACGGCAGTTGGCTGCTGCTTATCGGCAGCGATTGAATCCATCCAATGGTTTATGGAATACAGATGGAGCGATGTGGATGATCTTATTTTAAACACGGTGGGCACAATGGCCGGTTTTGGTCTATATAAAGCAGTAAAAAAAGCAGCAGACAGTATTTCAATTTCTGTATAGGCAGGCACGTATTTACGTGTCTGCTTTTTTTATTTGCTGCAAATATAACGGCTCGTACAGTTTTCTTGCAAAACGTTCTATTATACTAGTAATAATCCGTTTACGGTAGTACTAATATAGTGTAATATTTGCATTATATGACAAATAAAAAACAACATTTGGCGGACGAGCTATATACGTCCAAAGCAAGCTTTAAAAAATATGTTTCTCTTTTATAATCGGCAATTTTCACAGAAGGGAGGGGCGCCATGTGGGCAATAACTTTATTCAGCAATACATATATATGAAGAGTAAAAAAGGGCTCGGGGAAGGAATAGACAGAGCCATATTCACTCCTGAGCTTGATGAGGACTTTATTGAAAAGTATCTTCAACCTCTTTCCAGTTCAGAGATACAGAAGGATAATAAGCATAAGGATAACTATCCTCCTTCTTTTCTGCTTATCCAGCCTGAAACAGGACAACTTGTCATCGGCCAACAGCTGCTTAATGCTCAGTCTAATATACTATCGGCGCATTATTTTATCATTCCTGGTGCGAGTAAGGATGAGTGGGTTAAAAATCCTGAAAAACTGTTTCATGCCCAGTTTGCAAATGGGACGGAAGTGGATGATGAGGAATCATTGGCAGAATTAGCGGATATTCCCTGCAAAAAGACGGAAAATATATATAGAAAAAAGCAGGAGCTGTTTTACAGCCTGAAAATCGATGAAAGCATCTTTAAAAAACTGTTGTTGGCTTGTTTAGCTGCAACAGAAAGCGGAAAAACCGTATATATATCCCTAGATGTACCTATTCTTGAGCATAGTAGGCATGCAATGACTTTATTAGAACTGCTGTACATACATTTGCCATATGCTGCGAGGGCAGTATTGGGGGCTGTATCGTTCAAGGAAGCTGCAGCAAAGCAAAAATATGTTCATTTGATGTTTGTGGAGCCAGGGAGCATTCGACTAAGAAATCATGTATTCGAAAATCAGTTTGTTTTTGATTTTACAACGAAAAGAATAAGTGGTGTGGATATGGAAGGACAAAAACATGAATACCTCGATTTTGCATATGATGCCCTGCAGACAGCTTCAAGACTGGATGATTTTTTCCTATTTGCAGAAAGGGCACTGAAAGGTTTAAAGCTGGCTGATCAACTGAATATCAGCTATTATAATCGATTATGTGCCATCTATTTGCTGGAGGAAACCGCTTATGATGGTTATGAACGGGATAAGCTAGGTATTTTGCAGCTTCTATTGGCATTGCTTCAAAAAAACCATAAAGAAAAACCAGAAATAATCGACATAACAGGGAAGATTCTGCACAGGGAAAGGCTCCAAAAAGACCCGGCGATTGCAAAAGAGTATATGAAGGCTGTGTTTGCGATCAACCAAATAACTCGTCAGGTCGAAGCGGTGGAGTTTACGGTAAGGACACTTGCTTATTTCAATGATGAGCAGCTTGCTCATGAGATTTGGACATTATTGCAGAAATACCCACTTTTATATAAGCAGGTTCTTCTCTTTATGGATGATATTAAAGGGTCCTATCAAGAGGTCCTATTTCTTCATGTAGACGATAAACTCAGTCAGCGCCACTCGCTTGAATTATTCCTAGCCAATTTGGCAGATCTTTTGCATGCGCATTCTTTCTTTATTGATGATAAGGAATTTGTTAAGCGTGTTAAAAAACGGTTCCTGCTTGAAGTGAAAAAAAGCAGCAAGCCCTTCTTTGTTGCAGAAGAATTATTTGTCTTTTTAACAGAACAGCACATACATCCTGACTTCATAGAGGTAGTAATGCCAGATATAAAGCTGGAGCTTTTGAAGCTGGCTCAATTGGAGCGCTTGCAGCTGGAGGATGTCCGCATTTTTGGAGTGCTGTTTCTTTCACCTCAAGGGCAAAGGGATGCTGCTCTTTACAAAAAGGGTGTGGAAGGGGAAATCTTTAGACTGCTCAGTGCGCTATATAAAGCATTTTTTGAGCAGATAGATCATATTTACAGCATAACAGAGCTTGTTGATGGTTATCTTGTAGATGATGCAAAGCAAGCTGGAAAAAATATGATGAAAGAAGCAGGTCTGTTTGAACCATATGAAAGACTTGTCCTTTTCTTCCAAAGACGTGACGGGAAGGTAGAACATGACAAGCTGTTTGCTTTTCTTGCTATTTATGGTACTGGTGTGCAGATGCTCGAGTATATTAGATGGTCATACAAGAAATATGGAATGCAGGATATTGGCTATGTTCGGGCACTCAAAGGCTATCTAGCCGGAGACCGTAATTCAATCTGGAAGGATAAAGACTATCAGCGTAAGTTAAAGGCAATAAGATCACAGTCTTTTAAGAAGCTTCTAAAGGAAGTAAAGAGGAAACGCTCAAGCAAGGTCTCGCTATTATTTGGCAAATACGGATTTTTGCTAGTTTTGATAGCTATCCTTGCCGCAGGCGGTTTTCTGTTAAAATGAGGCAGCAATTCATCAAGAATTGCTGCTTTTTTTAATTTGCTGTATAGCTAAATGATTTCTTATGTTAAAATAATAGAAAATTGTAAATTTTCATTATAAAAGGGTAACCCTGCCCAATACATACATAACAGGAGGCACTATGCTAAATCACGATCCGCTTTACAATCCATATCCATCAAAAAGAAACACCATTTATGCGAAGAAAGGAATGGTTGCAACATCCCAGCCCCTTGCTGCACAAGCAGGAATTGATATTCTAAAAAAAGGCGGGAATGCAGTAGATGCGGCAATAGCTACTGCAGCAGCCTTAACTGTCGTTGAACCTACTTCAAACGGCATTGGCGGGGACGCCTTTGCAATTGTTTGGATTAATAATAAGCTTCATGGCTTAAATGCCAGCGGCCCTGCTCCAAGTGCAATCTCGATTGATGCTGTGAAAGAGGCAGGTCATGAAAAGATGCCTAAGTATGGCTTAACTCCAGTAACGGTGCCTGGCGCACCTGCAGCTTGGGTTGAATTATCTAAGAAGTTCGGTAAGCTGCCATTAACAGAGGTGCTAAAACCGGCGATTGCTTATGCAGAAGAAGGCTATCCTGTATCGGCGACATTAGGCCACTTTTGGGAGAAAGCACATCAAGCATTTTCTAAAGCCTGTACAGATGATGTTTTTCAAAATTGGTTTGAAACCTTTGCCCCAAATGGCACACCCCCAAAAATCGGCGATATATGGAAGTCTGAGTATCACGGCAAAACACTGCGCGCTATCGCCGAGACGAATGGCGAGGCTTTCTACAAAGGGGAAATTGCTGATAAAATTGATGCATTTTCTAAAAAATACGGCGGCTATATTAGGAAGGAAGACTTGGCAGCTTATGCTCCTGAATGGGTCGACCCGATTTCTGTCCACTATAAAGGTTATGATGTTTGGGAAATACCACCTAACGGCCAAGGACTGATTGCCTTGATGGCGCTTAACACGCTGAAGGAGGATCAGTTCTCTGCAAAGGATGCAGTTGAAACATATCATCTTCAAATTGAAGCAATGAAGCTTGCTTTCACAGATGGTCTTAAATATATCACTGAGGAAGATAAAATGAGTGTTAAAACTGCAGAGCTTCTGTCTGATGAATATGCCAAGGCTAGACGCAGCCTTATTGGTGAAACGGCCATTGAGCCAATGCCAGGTAATCCGCCAAAAGGAGGAACAGTCTATTTAGCAGCAGCAGATGAAGAAGGCAATATGGTTTCCTTTATTCAAAGCAACTATATGGGATTTGGGTCTGGTGTAGTTGTGCCCGAAACAGGCATAGCCCTGCAGAACAGAGGCCATGGCTTCAGTCTTGATCCTGAGCATGATAATGCGCTCGTTCCTGGCAAAAAAACATATCATACAATTATTCCTGGATTTATCACAAAGGATAATGAAGCGGTCGGCCCATTTGGTGTAATGGGTGGCTTCATGCAGCCTCAAGGTCATCTGCAAGTAGCGATGAACTTGATTGACTTCTCTCTAAATCCGCAATCTGCATTGGATGCTCCACGCTGGCAGTGGGTGGAGAAAAAGGTCGTTCATATTGAGCCGTCCTTCCCTGAGCATATTGCTCACGCATTAGCAAGAAAAGGCCACGAAGTGCAATGGGCTCTTGATTCTGGTTCGTTCGGAAGAGGCCAGATTATTGTTCGTCAGAAAAACGGTGTTCTTGCAGGCGGAACAGAGTCGAGAACAGATGGCTGTGTAGCTTCTTGGTAAGGAAAAAGCTTCCTCTTATGGAAGCTTTTTTTATGTGAACCGCCTGTTTTTCATGTTCTTTTAATGTTTATTTGCTATTATCAAACATATTTTGACTAAGAAAGAGAGAATGATATGAAGAAAAAAATTCTGATAACAATCGGCTGTATCCTTGCCGTGCTTGTGTTAGGAATTGGCGGATATGCGGCTTATCTTTATCATTATGTGGAAAAAACGGCAGATAAGATGTACCAGCCAATCGATGATGAGGAGCAATCTGCGGCAAAGAAAAGGGAAGAAAATTTGTCCAACAGTAAGCCAATTTCGATTGCATTAATGGGTGTGGACGAAAGAGAAGGGGATGTAGGGCGCTCTGATACGCTTATGGTATTGACAGTCAACCCGCAAGCGAAAAAAATGCAGATAGTTAGCATCCCAAGGGACACAAAAACAGAAATTATCGGTGCAGATAAAACAACAAAAATCAATGCAGCTTATGCCTACGGCGGTGTGAAGATGGCTCTTGATACGGTAGAGAATTTCACTGGCATTGATATTGATTATTATGCACAAGTAAATATGGAAGCTTTAAGTGATCTTGTTGATGCAGTCGGTGGAATTACAGTCAATAATGAACTGGACTGGATTGATGAAGGCTACTATAAAAAAGGTTATCATTATGCAGAAGGCAACATCCAATTGGATGGTGCGAAGGCACTTGGATTTGTACGTATGCGCCATCTTGATCCAAACGGAGATTTCGGCAGAAATGAACGCCAGCGGAAGGTGCTGACAGCTATCATTGACAAGGCAGCAAGCATTTCTTCTGTCTCTAAGTTCGATGATATCTTAAATGTGCTTGGCAGCAATGTGAAAACAAACATGACTTTTGACGAAATGATGGATATTCAAAAGAACTATCGCAATGCAAGAAATAATATAGAACAGTATGAAGTTGCTGGAACAGGTGATACTTCCACTGGAACGTATTACTTGCTTGTTTCTGATGAGGAAAAGCAAAAGGTTCACGATATGCTTGCTGGTAACTTGGAATAAGAGCGGGAAACCGCTCTTTTTTTATACCTTCCAAGCATATTAATTTGAAGACTGAACTCCCCGTTAAAGGGCAATATAAGGCAGACTGAAGTATCATTGGTGTTATTATCCAATCCTGCTGTGAGCTTCTAGGCAGGGGATAGCCTGTGCAATCTGTTAAAATAGGGTTGTATCTTATAAAACACATAAACCGAATTTAATGAAAATACATGCATCGGGTAACAGTTTTTTGGATTTAAAACCTCATCGAGTTTTTAAGATGAAAAGAGGTGTGCTTTAAGGAACGTATATATGTGTACTTTAGCACAATGTTTTGGTAATCCAACAACTTAAATTGCCCGCATCCAAAAAGGAGGATTATATATGTTGTATATAAATGGAGAATGGTGTGAAGCGCTAGGCGGTGAAACATATCCTGTTCATAATCCGGCCACAGGAGAGCTGATTAAAGAAACAGCAAAAGGCGGAAAGGAAGATGCACAAATAGCTATTGGCGCTGCTAAAGAGGCGCTTAGTGCGTGGTCGAAGCTGACAGCAAAAGACAGGTATGTATATTTGAAAAAAGCGGCTGATTTACTTCGTGACCGTGTTGATTCATTAGCAAACACCATTACAACAGAGATGGGAAAACCTCTTGCAGAAAGCAGAGGAGAAGTGCAGCTTGCAGCAGAATACCTTGATTGGTATGCAGAGGAAGGAAAACGCATATATGGCGACACAGTTCCTTCCAGCTCTCCAACGAAGAGGATTCTTGTATTAAGGCAGCCAATTGGTGTCGTTGGCGCTATTACTCCTTGGAATTTTCCGATAGCGATGATACTAAGAAAGGTTGCCCCAGCTCTTGCAGCAGGCTGTACGGTAGTAATTAAACCGGCAGAGTCCACGCCGCTGACTGCCATTGAAGTCATGAAGGCTTTTCATGATGCTGGTTTGCCGAAAGGCGTATTAAATCTTGTTCACGGCATGCCAAAGGAAATTGGAGATGCGATGATGGAAAGCCCAGATGTTCGCAAGATAACATTTACTGGTTCAACTAAGGTAGGTAAAGAGCTTGCGAAGCGCGCGGCAGATACAATGAAAAAAATCTCGATGGAACTTGGCGGTCATGCTCCATTCCTTATCTTTGAAGATGCAGATTTGGAGAAAGCAGCAGACGGTGTGATTGCAAGTAAATTCCGCAATGCAGGCCAAACCTGTGTATGTACAAACCGTGTTTATGTACAGAAGAGCATCAGTGAAAAATTCGCTCAAATACTGACAGAGAAAATGACAGCACTGGTTGTTGGAAATGGGCTTGAGGACGGCATCACAATCGGGCCGCTCATCAATGAAAATGCGGTTAAAAAAACAGCTGAGCATGTTGAGGATTCTATCAAAAAAGGAGCGAAGCTGCTTACAGGCGGGAAAAAACCGGAAGGAGACCAATTCAAAAATGGTTTCTTCTATGAACCGACTATCCTAGCACATGCCACACATGATATGAAAATTGCTTCGGAAGAAACGTTTGGGCCGGTTGCTCCACTCTTTGATTTCGAAACAGAAGAGGAAGCAGTAGCATTAGCCAATAATACAGTCTATGGCCTTGCTGCTTATTTTTACACTAATGACGTTTCGCGAATCTTCCGCGTGTCTGAATCGTTGGAGTATGGCATCATTGGCATTAATGATCCGCTGCCAACAGTTGCACAAGCACCGTTTGGCGGCGTTAAGGAATCTGGTGTTGGCCGTGAAGGCGGTAAGTATGGAATTGAGGACTATTTAGAGTATAAATACTTGTCTCTTGAATTAAATATTTAAGTTTCAGGCTGATTACAAACAACTGCTTTAAGGTATTCACTCCTTCAAGCAGTTGTTTTTTTGTGGATACAGTTTAGCCTTTAACAAATACTAAGAAGGAGCAATGCTTAAATGACTTAGGAAAGGGTGAATATGGATGGGTGTAGAATGGAATCCAGCTCGAAGTGCACTTGTTATTGTCGATGTGCAAAACGACTACTGTCATAAAGAAGGAAGCTTGGCAAAGCAAGGCTTGGACGTCTCAATGGCGGAACAGATGATGCCAAATCTTCATAGAATGATACGTGCATGCAAGGAAAAGAACGTGCCGGTAATCTACATTCAGACAATTCATGAGGACAGTACAGACTCAAAGACTTGGGTAAAGCGATTAAAGGGTAAAAGCCAAACAGATCTTTGCCGCAAAGACACATGGGGTGCTGAATTCTTCCAATTAACTCCAGACGAAAAAGAGGATGTTATTGTGGTGAAGCATCGTTATAGTGCTTTTATCAACACAAGATTTGATTCTGTCCTCCGCGCCATGGAAATTGAAACATTGCTTATGGCAGGTGTCAGCACAAATATATGTGTGGAATCAACTGCCAGAGACGGCTTTATGCTTGATTATGATGTGCTTCTATTGTCTGATTGTACAGGCGCTTTCACCCGTGAAGCGTATGATATGTCATTAAAGACAATACACCAGTTTTTTGGTACTGTAACTAGCTCTGAAGAAATTCTGAAAAGCTTAGATGTAAAGGTGCCAGTAGGACAGGCGTAGTCTTTTTTGAAATGTTCAAGCATACAATAAAAATAAGCACGAAAAACCCACAAAGGAAATATCCTTTGTGGGTTAAAATAGTTTCAGATTTTAGATTTTGAATTGGTTCACAACTGTCATCAGTTCTTCAGCCATGCCAGCTAATACTTGAGCGGAAGCCTTGATTTCTTCCATTGAAGCTAATTGCTCCTCAGTCGATGAAGCAACTTCCTCTGTATTATTGCCATTTACTTTTGATAATGTGGCGATTTCATCAGCAGAGGCTGTTACTTCTTTTACATAAGAAGCGATGCGCTGAATCGTTTCTGCCACCGCGCTGATTTTAGGTGTAACCATTTTTGTGCTGTTCAAAATCTCACCAAATGTAGCAGCAGTTTCTGTTGAGATTTTCACACCATTTTCTGCTTGTGACTTCGCATCATTTAATAGTTCAACTGATTCAGCAGTATCCTTTTGAATGCCGCTCAACAGTCTGGAAATATCCTTTGCTGATACTTGTGATTGTTCTGCAAGCTTGCGCACTTCATCTGCAACAACAGCAAAGCCTTTGCCGTTCTCTCCGGCTCTGGCAGCTTCAATAGCCGCATTCAATGCAAGCAGGTTTGTCTGTTCAGCAATATTGCTGATAATATCAATGATCGAACCGATTTCCTTAGACCTTTCAGAAAGAGAAGCGATAACACTATTGGAACGATTAACAGACTGAAAGATGGATTCCATTTGAGCCAAGGAGCTGCTGATAGAATTTGACCCCTTTTCTGCATTGCTAGAAGCTGTTTTGGAAAGCTCTGAGACAACATTTGTATCCTTCTCAATTTTAAGAATGCCATTAAGGATGCCAGACAGAGAGCTGGAGTTATCGTTTGTTTTAGCAATTGTAATGTCTGTGCTGCTAGCAATCTGCTGAATGGAGGATGTGATGTTTTCCGCTGCCCGTGTTGACTGGTCGGCACTTGCATTCAGCTGTTCTGCACTTGAAGCAACATGGTCTGCATTGCTGGCAATTTTCGTAATCATGTCTTTTAAGCTGTCTTGCATTTGTGTAAATGATTCATTCAAGTGATAAATTTCATCTTTATTTTTAAGCAACAGCGGTTCTGTGTTTAAATCTCCGTCTGCGACTTGCTGCATTTTTCTTTGCAGCTTGCTGATTGGTTTTGTAATAAAGAGCGACTGGAACACACCTGCAGCAATAGCAATGACAGTTGCTGCAATGCTGACAATCAAGATGATAAGGGAACGGTTTTGCGCATCTTGTTGAGCTTCAGCTATTTTTGGTTCCATAATCTCGTTATTTAGCCATGTTATTAAGGAGGTGGTTCTGTCTAACATATTATTTGAAAGAGGTGTAATTGTTTCTAAGCCTTCAGCAATAGCTGCCTCTTTATTGGTGGACGGGCTTGACAGGCTGTTCATAACAGAGTTTGCATTTTGGAAGAATTCCTCATTCAATTTTTGGATTTCATCTAGTCTGTCTTTTGTTTCTTTAAGTGTTGCGAGCTTTTTGCCTTTTTCAACAAGATTTTTAATATTGCTGTTTGCTCCATTTAGCTGGCTTTTAAATTCTGGTGTTTCATAAAGCATAAAGCCTCTGTAGCTTGCTACTTGCTGTGCTGTATTAGTTTTGATTTCATCACTGATAGTGCGCAGCTCAGCAACAGTGTTAATAAGATATTCAAAAGAATCTTCTGTTTTTTTGGAGCTGCTGTAAGAGTAATAGGAAGCAATGGTAAAAATGAGGGAAATGATAATAAAGCTTCCGATAAGTTTTTGTTTAATGCTGATGTTCATTACCTGTCCTTCTCCTTTAAGAAAAATAAGTTGTAGAAACGAAAACAAAGCACCGTATGTAAAGGGATAAAATTAGATCAAAAGGCGCTGTTCCTTTTCTTATGTGGGTTCTTTCTATATCGGCAAGAAAAATGGAATTTAAAGTATATTGATGAAAATACAAAAAACTTTTTTAATGCTTTAGTAGGAGTGATTTTTGCTTAAAGGGGGTATAGGGAAGGTAGAGAGGGGGAGTGGGCTAAGATGACTCGAGATATCACGCTCTACTACTTTGAGCCAAATGGCTTTATTCCTAATCATCCTACATTTCCAGTCCTGCATTATAAGCGGGTGTTAAAAAATAGTGAACATAATATAGGGAAGATATTCCAATCTCATAACTGGAGAAACAGCTGGGTGGATGGAGTTTTCTCATACCATCATTATCACAGTAATGCCCATGAGGTGCTTGGGATAATGAAGGGTTCTGCTTTGGTGCAAATTGGCGGGGAACAAGGGAGCAAGCTTGTTCTTCATGCAGGTGATGTGCTGCTGCTACCTGCTGGAACTGGCCATAAGAAGCTGTCCGGGACTCCGGATTTGCAAGTCATTGGTGCATATCCTAACGGACAGGATTATAATACAAGAAGGGATACGGAGGAGGATTACCGTGCTGCTATTGCAGAAATAGAAAACGCTCCATTTCCCGAAGAAGATCCCATATTTGGTAAGCGAGGACCGCTGATTGAAATATGGACGAAAACTAAGGAGTAAATACCTAAATTAGTAAAGGGAAAACGATGGCTTCTGCCCCGGATTGCCCTTTACATAAATACATATTTTAGGTAATGTTAAGACAGGTAAAAATATTAATTAAAGGTGGGAATCTGGCAATATGGTTTATCAAGATATAGTAGCAAAATGGGCTAGTTTTGAAGATTTAGAGCCAAATTTAAAAGCGCAATTGCTGGAATTGCAAAAATCTGAAAAACTGCTCGAGGATAGCTTTTACAAGCATTTAGAATTTGGCACTGGCGGAATGCGCGGCGAACTTGGCCCCGGCATCAACCGCATGAACATCTATACAGTGCGTAAAGCTGCCCAAGGATTGGGAAAATACATACTAGAACAAGGCAAAGAGGCGATGGAGCGCGGTGTGGCAGTAGCATATGACTCCCGTCACCAATCACCAGAATTTGCGTTGGAAGTTGCAAAAGTAGTGGGCAAGCTTGGTATCAAATCCTATGTATTCGAAGAGCTCCGCCCAACACCTGAGCTATCATTTGCAGTGCGCCACCTTAATACATTTGCTGGTGTCGTTATCACTGCAAGCCATAATCCGCCTGAATATAATGGCTTTAAAGCATATGGGGAAGATGGTGGGCAGCTGCCTCCGGAAGCCGCAGATGTGATTATTAAATATGTAAACGCAGTAGAAGATGAGCTTACAATCGAAGTGCTCGAAGAGTCTGAGCTATTAGAACAAGGCTTATTGACATATATCGGAGCTGACGTTGATGCAGCTTATGTGGAACAGCTGAAAACTATTCAGCTTAACAAGCTTCCAGAAGCGGAAGATTTGAAAATCGTCTTCACACCGCTGCACGGTACGGCGAATAAGCCTGTGCGCGCAGGACTACATGCATTTGGCTTCGGCAATGTAACAGTTGTTAAGGAGCAAGAGCTGCCAGATGCAAACTTCTCTACAGTAAAATCTCCAAACCCGGAAGAGCATGCTGCATTTGAAATTGCTATCCGTTATGGAAAAGAAATTGATGCAGATATTCTTTTAGGAACAGATCCAGATGCAGACCGCCTTGGTGTTGCTGTGAAGGACTTAACAGGAGAATATACAGTTCTTACTGGTAACCAATTAGGAGCGTTAATGCTTGAGTACTTGCTGTCAGAGAAAAAAGCAAAAGGTATTCTGCCTGAAAATGGTATTGTTATTAAAACAATCGTAACATCTGAAATTGGAAGAACAATTGCAGAAGCATATGGTATCCCAACATTAGATACATTGACTGGCTTCAAATTCATTGGAGAAAAAATCAAAGAATTTGAACAAACTAATCAGCATACTTTCCTATTTGGATATGAGGAAAGCTATGGTTACTTGATTGGTGATTTCGTACGCGATAAAGATGCTGTGCAGTCAGCAATCTTTGCGGCAGAAGTTGCGGCGTATTACAAAGCAAAAGGCATGACATTGTTTGAAGGCTTGCTTGCAATCTTTGAAAAATACGGCTTCTACCAAGAAGGACTTGAATCTCTAACTCTTAAAGGAAAAGATGGCGCGGAGCAAATCTCTTACATTATGGATACATTCCGTCAAGATCCTATTTCTGAAGTGAGCGGGCTGCAAGTTGTTGCAATCGAAGATTATCAGACAAGCAAACGTACGGAGAATGTGAAGGAAATCCTAATCGATCTTCCAAAATCCAATGTTATTAAATACTATTTAGAAGACGGCTCATGGTTCTGCCTGCGTCCATCAGGAACGGAACCAAAAGCTAAATTCTATTTCAGTGTTACTAGCTCTTCTCTTGAAGAAAGCCAAGGGAAGCTGGCTCAGCTGAAAGCTGGCGTTATGGATAAAGTCCAAGCAGTAATCGCATCTTACGAACAATAATAGAAGAAGCGGATAAAGCATTTATGCTTTATCCGTTTTTTTATATAAATTACCGAAAGATAAAATTTGCCCATAAAAACCTTTGATAATGTTAATTTTTCTAAAAGGAAACATGAGTTTTCTAACTGCTAACTTCTATTCCTATTAGGCTTACTGATTTTTCAATATTCTCCTCTTTTAGTATGATAAGCTTGCTAGGAAGAAAGGGGTGATCCATTGATAAATCAGGTCACATTAGTAGGGAGATTGACCCGTGATCCTGAACTGAAGCTAACACAAGGAGGTACTTCTGTCACTAATATTTTGCTTGCAGTTCAGCGAAACTATCGCAATCAAGCAGGTGAGTACGAAGCAGATTTCATTCCGTGCATTTTCTGGAACAAAGCAGCAGAAAATATCGTCCATTACTGCCGCAAAGGCTTTATGATAGCCTTAATCGGGAGAATCCAGACGAGAAACTATGAAAATGAAGAAGGAAAAAGAGTTTATGTGACGGAAGTGGTTGCAGAATATGTTCGGTTTTTGGAACCGAAAAATCAAGAGCAGCTCATTCCAACATGATGCCAAGACAATGAAGCGAAAAAGGAGGTGGCAAATGGATGAACAGCAGTGAAAATATGTCCGACTTGCTGTCCGCTTTAATTTCCATGCAAGCTAAAACACTAAAAAAAATGGAACAGCAAAATGTTCGGATTCGCCAATTAGAATATGTAATACAAGAGGAATTCTCCAAAACACAACGCTCCTTGCCTACACTCTAAAAAGCATATATTCCCAAAAAAGAAGTAGATTTCTCCCTCCCGTTTAAAGGTCGTTTTAAACAAAAACCTTCTTAAAGAGAATCAATCAAATCCCCATACCAACCCCAAATTTAAAGAGCGTCCAAAGAGAGACGCTCTTTTCTGTTATACAGATATAATGCTAAAGTAAATCTGTTCGTTTATTCTAAATTGTAAAAATCTTTATTGATAAGCACTAGAATTATATGGTAGATTAGTATGGTTGGTATTTAGTGAATCGAATTATATATAAAAATAGTAATTAACAGAACGGGAGGAATTTTATGAGAATATGGAAGGCAACCTTTGCCCAATTGCTCAGCCTCATTTTCTTGCTTGTGCTTGCTGCATTTCCTCTTGTTTTGTTCAGTGGGAACAGTGGAGAAATTGTATTTAATGTTTCTGGAGTTTTTGCCATCATAAAAGTTTTTTTCATAGGATTGTTTAGCGGAGATTCCTATTATTTTACCCAAGGAGATCGGTCTGTTTTTATCTTTACTGTTATCGGGGACAGTTTTGCCGATTCTTTTTATTATTTAATAATTGCCGGTATCAGTGTGCTTGCACTGACTTTTCTGCTCGGAATATGGTTTTGGAAGGTGAACGAACGCTTTTTTGGCAAGGTAATCAGCCTGCTAGGTATATTGCCTGATTTTATCCTTATATTGCTGCTGCAGCTGTTCGTAACCATTGTATATAAAAACTTTGGTATTAAGCTTGCTAAAGTGGCTTCCTTTGATTCGAATGATACAGCAGTTCTGCTGCCAATTATCACTTTGATTATTATTCCGCTGTTGTATGCCGTTAAAGCGTTAAATGAAAAAACAAAGGATGTGCTGACACAGGATTATATTCTTACAGCGATTGCTAAAGGGGTTAAGAAAAAGGATATTTACTTGTACCATGTTACAGCGAATGTGACCCCTTATTTAAAAGCAGATTTGCATAAAATTTTGGCAATTATGATCAGCAATTTATTCATTGTAGAATATATCTTTAACCTGAACGGGATAACGGCCTTGTTCTTTCAGACACAAGCTTATTTTGGCTATCAGTATAATTTGGTCATATTTTGCCTGGTAGCTTTGTTCTTGTTATATGGAGCAGTTTTTTTCCTGCTGTACATGCTTATTATTTTTATGGAAAGGATCTTGAAGTATGACTAAGAAATGGAATGTAAAGCTTGTCACAGGTCTGTTCCTATTAGCAGTGTTTGTGCTGATTGGTTTGTTCGGTTCTTATATTGCTCCATATCCTGCTGATTATAAGGTGAAGGTAGGATACATGGAGACAGATAATGGCAAAGAATTTGTTGCTCCGCCATTAGAACCATCAGAGCAATATTTATTTGGAACAGATAAATGGGGGAAGGATATATTATCCCTTATTCTTCATGGTGCTAAATATACAGTGTTTACGGTGTTAATTGTTGCTGCAGTCCGGCTTTTTGCAGGAGGAATTGCTGGTGTATTTGGCGGATTGGCTGCAAACGGAAGAAAAAGAAGCAAGCATGGACGAATAACACTATTAACGAGTATTCCGCCTGTTATCATCATTTATTTCATTATGCTCGGAATCAATATAAACCCAAGTCTGTCAACATTCTCTCTTATTATGATACAAGGAGTGCTAATGGCAGCACTTGGAGTGCCAGGTGTGTATAATGTTGTTTATTCAAAAACAGCCGAAATAAAAGAAAATCTTTTTATTATGGCTTCCGTCACACTTGGCGGGAACAAAAGCCATATTTTAAAAAAACATATCCTGCCTATTTTAAAAGGGGATTTTATCATTCTGTATTTGAATGAAACCATTCAGGTGCTGCATTTAATGGGACAGTTGGCGATATTTAATTTGTTTTTTGGTGGAACTGTGTTTCAGCCTGATTTCTCTACTTATATCTCTATGACAAATGAATGGTCTGGGCTGATTGGGCAGTCTCGTGCGTTTCTATCTTATACACAGTGGATTCTTATATATCCTTTACTAGCTTTTATGCTATTTCTATTTTCGTTCTATTTAATCTCCCAAGGCTTAAGTGAACAAAGCAGAAAAAGCCACCGGAAGAATCCCTATATCTAATAGTAGAAATGATAGTTTATCCTGATAGAAACAAGGGAAAAGAATCCTATAATAATTAGGAGGGAATACACCATGAAGAAAATTAGGAAGGCTATCATACCAGCAGCAGGACTTGGAACTAGATTTTTGCCTGCTACAAAAGCAATGCCAAAGGAAATGCTTCCTATCGTAGACAAGCCGACTATCCAGTACATAGTAGAGGAAGCGGTCGCTTCTGGAATTGAGGACATTATTATTGTCACTGGTAAAGGAAAAAGATCAATCGAGGATCATTTTGACAGTGCCAATGATTTGGAATGGAATCTTGAAGCAAAAGGCAAAGATGATTTGCTGAATAAAGTCCGCTTTGCCTCTAATTTGGCTGATATCCATTATATCCGTCAAAAGGAGCCTAAAGGGTTGGGGCATGCAGTTTGGTGTGCAAGGAATTTCATTGGGGATGAACCTTTTGCCGTGCTCCTTGGAGACGACATTGTGCAGAGTGATGTTCCGTGCTTAAAGCAGCTGATTAATCAATTTGAGGAAACTCAGTCCTCCATCATTGGAGTTCAGCAAGTTCCAGAAGAGGAAACAGACCGATATGGCATTGTTGATCCTGGAGAGAAAGCAGGCAGAAGATATCAAGTGAAGAATTTCGTTGAGAAGCCGGAGAAAGGGACTGCGCCATCGAATTTGGCGATTTTAGGCAGATATATCCTGACACCGGAAATTTTTATGTTTTTAGAGAACCAAAAAACAGGTGCAGGCGGAGAAATTCAGTTGACTGACGCTATTCAGCAGCTGAATCAAATACAGCGCGTCTTTGCTTATGATTTTGAAGGAGACAGATATGATGTCGGTGAAAAGCTTGGCTTTGTAAAAACGACCATTGATTTTGCACTTCAGAATGAAGAAATTAAAGATGAGGTTTATAAGTTTTTACATGACAGGATAGAGAAAACGAAGGGTAATAAGGCAAATGTGGAGCAATATGGATAAGAAGCACAGATAACGTTCTTTACGGCAAACATTTCATTATATGGAATGTTTGTCTTTATGTACATAAACTGTGCCATGCATGTTGCATATCCATAAGAGGTGTTTTTAAAAGATTGTTCAGAAAAGTAGTGTATACTATTTTAAATCTGGTTTTTGATTGGAAAGAAAAGCACTTACTTGTTTGCTAGTAAGTCCTAAGCGTTTGGCTTCAAGCACCAATTCAACCCACTCGCTATCTAGCTCTGCTGGATCTATCGTTTCTAGTTCTTTTACTGGTAACAAATTTAACACCGTAATAAAACCTCCTTATATTCTCATAAGGTGACCCAGCCATCATAGCAGTATGAGCTGCCTTAGATCTGTAGCTTTGCGTCCCATCTTTTCAGATGGTTTGCCTTTATCTTGGATAATTTGTTTTGTTGCTGTCTTAAGTTCAAGCATATTGCTAGTTTGAAAAGTCTTTTAAAAACACATGTATATTTTATCACTTTTTATTCACATATTAAAAGTTTTTAGTGAGGTAAAGTTTCGACAAAATCCAACAAAATGACTAGTTTCAGCAAAGAACCATGGGGATAATTGTAACATGCCTTAAATTTTTATATAATGAAGCTACACTATGCAAGGCAGGAGACATTACGAGATGGACAAGAAGTGGATGGGAAACATTGAGGTGAATGTTCTTCATACAAATGAAGCGATTGCCGCAATGACAGATAAATTAAAGGCATATGATAAAGCAAATGTATTTTTCCTGAACGATCATTGTTATAACTTAGCCCAGAAGGATAACGAATACTTAAACCTTCTTAACAGCAGTGAATTTTTGCTGAATGACGGAATCGGGATCGAAATTGGCGCTAAAATGTTTGGCTTTTCTTTTAAGGAGAACTTGAACGGCACAGACTTTATTCCGGCTTTGTTTAATAAGCTTAAAAGTCATAAAGATAGACAATATAATGTATATTTACTCGGAGCAAAGCCTGGTGTTGCTGAGGCGGCTCTGCATAGATTACAGCAGCAGTTCCCTCATTTGAACTTTGTTGGAGAACAGCACGGCTATTTTGATTCCGGCAGTGTAGCTGATGTTATTGCGGATATTAATGACAAGCAAACAGACATCCTTCTAGTAGGATTAGGGATGCCTATACAGGAAAAATGGATTGCTGAAAACAGGGAAAGGTTAAATTGCACGCTGGCATTTGCAGTCGGGGCATTTTTAGACTTTTCGTCAGGCAATGTTACAAGAGCCCCGGCTTTTTTTCGCAAGCTGCGTCTTGAATGGCTTTATCGAATGCTGAAAGAGCCGAAGAGATTATGGAAGCGTAACTTAGTCGGTCATGTGGAATTTTTTTATTATGTTTTAAAAAACAGAAAAAGAAAAATGCCGGCAGCTGGCTGACGAAAAAGGGGGGATGATGACATCCTTCCTTTTTTTCTAGGGAAATTCACACCTGTACAAAGTATGAAATAAGGAAAAATTGCCAATGAAAATTTTTTTCTAAATAGTCATGTGATAAAATGACAATATACGGGTATTAATAGATTGTGAGAAAAATTATGTATATAAAGGAGATTTAATATGATTCTAGTAGTAGGCGGAGCCGGCTATATCGGCAGTCATCTAGTAAAAGAACTAGTTGAAAAGGAAGAAGTCATCGTACTCGATAACCTGGCGACAGGCCATCAGGAATCTGTGGATGAAAGAGCAGTATTCATTAAAGGAGATTTAGGAAAAGAAGAAGATTTGGAGCCGATTTTTTCTAAATATCCAATTAAAGCAGTTATGCATTTTGCTGCGTTCAGCTTAGTCGGCGAATCAGTGCAAGACCCATATAAATACTATGAAAATAATGTTGCCAATACTTTAACATTGTTGAAGACAATGCTTAAATATAATGTTAAAAATTTCATTTTTTCATCAACAGCAGCTACATACGGTATTCCAGAAGATGAAATTATTTTAGAAAGCTCTAAAACATCCCCAATCAATCCTTATGGAAAATCAAAGCTGATGGTAGAACAAATCTTAGCTGATTTTCATGCAGCATACGGATTGAACTATGTGGTTCTTCGCTACTTTAATGCAGCAGGTGCCCATGAGTCAGGAGCTATCGGTGAACAGCATGATCCGGAAACACATTTGATTCCGATTATCCTGCAGCATGTATTAGGACAAAGAGAGTCTATTTCTGTTTTTGGAACAGATTATCCGACAGAAGATGGCACATGTATCCGTGACTATATCCATGTAACAGATTTAGCAGCTGCCCATATTAAAGCAGTGGAGGCTCTTTTAGATGGCAGCAAACAGGCGGAAACATATAATCTGGGAAATGGTGTTGGCTATTCCGTTAAAGAAGTCATTGAAACATGTGAAAAGGTGACAGGCAAACAAGCTAATGTTGTTTTGGCTGAAAGACGAGCAGGAGACCCTGCAAGACTCATTGCCTCATCAAGCAAAATCTATGAAGATCTTGGCTGGAAGGCAGAAAGAGGCTTAGAGACTATTATCGAAAGTGCTTGGGACTGGCATAAAAAAGCATGATGTTTGCTTTGGCGGAGGAATGCAGCTTGCATTTCTTCGCTTTTTTTACAGAATGAAACATATGGAAAAAGGAGCGATAATATGAAAGTCAACAAAGTGCATCATATAGCAATTATTTGCAGTGATTATCAAATTTCTAAATCATTTTATGTGGATATTTTAAAATTCAAACCAATTAGAGAAGTCTTTCGGGAAGAGCGTAATTCATATAAACTCGACCTTATGGTTAACGATGTTTATCAGCTAGAGCTATTCTCTTTTCCCAATCCGAAGAAAAGGCCGAGTTTTCCGGAAGCAGCAGGCTTGCGTCATATCGCATTTGAAGTGGATGACATTGCTGAAACAGTTTCCTATTTACAAAGTCAATCTATTGAAGTAGAAGATATTCGTGTAGATGAATTTACAGATAAAAAATTTACATTTTTTGCAGATCCAGATGGGCTGCCAATCGAAATTTATGAAAAGTGACAGCTTTCGCCCTTTTTATTTTCCGCCCTTAAATTTAGAAAGAATACTTAATGTGTGCAAGATGAACTGCTTGTCCTGAGTAGTTAATAGTCTCCAGCTTCCTGCTTTTATTTTCATTTAGTATCATCCTTTCCTATTGGAAGTTTGTTTTCATATACTACTTATACCGCATTCGGACAAATAAGAAACAACAAAAATATCAACAAATGCTGACATTTTATTTCCCGAGAAATTTCGGGGAATTTCCTTATTCCAGCATGTTCTGCATTATTTCGTCAAAAAACCGACTAAAGGGCGCTTTAGTCGGTTTTTGCTGTAGACATTTTCAGGGGGGCGTTTAGAAGGAGGATGTTAATTTCTGATAGCTCCAATTAATATTTTCTACTATATATAGAAAAAAACGACTGAAGACAGCTTCAGTCGTTTAGCCATTCTATTATTAATGCAGCGACTTTTTCGCTGGACTGTCCTGTGGAATATTCGTTCCAGCGTTTATGGAATGTATCTATGCGATCTAAGTCATACTCGTTTTTTGCCAGGATGTCTGCGAGCTCTGCTGTCGTATAGGCGACAGGACCTGGTACGAGTTTGTCATAGTCTGTCCAAAAACCTCTGTCCTTTGCATATTCTTCGAGATCATATGGGAAGAATATCATTGGTCTTCTCAAGAAAGAGTACTCGAATGGGATAGAAGAGTAATCCGTAATGAGCAGGTCGGTAATGAGAAGCAGTTCATTAATATAAGGATATTCTGAAACATCATAGACAGCAGCATCCATTTCAGGCAAGTGTGCCTTTTCTTTAATAGATGGGTGAAGTCTAATTAAGATGACAGTGTCCTCACCTAGCCTGTTTTTCAATTGCTTTATGTCGAGGTTTGAATTTGTAATGCCATTATTTTCGCCTCTGAAGGTTGGAGCATATAATAGAATTCTTTTATTTTCAAACTGAGGGTACTCGCTATATACTTTTGTTATTGTTTCCTTTTTGCGTGTTTCGTCAAAAAAGATATCTGTGCGAGGTATTCCGGTATGCATTATTTGCCGTTCTTGAATCGAGAATGCTTCATGAAAAATATGATCCATCTCATGTGAGCCGGTAATTACATATTGAAACTTGCTGTATACATCCTTAAATCGCTGATTAGCTTTGCTTGTCCGATTTTGAATACTCGAATCCTTCAATCCGAAGGTTTTGATGGCACCGGCAGCATGCCAAATTTGAAGCACCTTAACATTTGGCTTGAATGTAATGCTTGAGAGGAAGCCGAAATAATTATCAAGAATAACTACTTTTGCAGTCGCAAGATGCCGAATTCCTGCCAAAAAGGCTTTAGGCTTTCGTGGTGTAAATTCAAGCACTTGACCAATTTGTTTTTCCTCGAGCATTTCTTTCGTTTGTGCTGTTGCTGCCAGAAAAATACAGCGTTTGTCGTCAGCAGTTTTCTTAAGTTCTTCATATATATGCATGCTGTTTTCAGGGAAAGACACACAAAAAACTATTTTCTTTTGTTGCGGGAATAGGCTGCTAATCCGAAACAACAAAGAAAATAGCGTTAAATACAAGGAAATCGCACATTCCCTTACCATATTACTTTACCTTGAATAGGTCCTTCTTGATTTTAGAAGTAGAGATACCAACAGTTCTAGGCAGGTAAACAACTTCGCAATAATCTTTCAAGAAGTCGAACTTCCCTTCCCAGTCATCACCCATTACGAATACATCGATGTTATGGTCAACAACGTCTCTAACCTTTTGATCCCAATCATGTTCAGGGATAACTTCATCCACATAACGGATTGCTTCCAAAATCATTTTTCTGTTTTCATAGCTATGGTATGCTTTTTTATCTTTAATTGCATTAAATTCATCGCTGGACAGGGCAACTGTTAAATGATCCCCAAGTTCTTTTGCTCTTTTCAAAATATTAATATGACCCCAGTGCAATAAATCGAAGGTGCCATAAGTGATTACTTTTTTCATTTGTATCCTCCTAAATGTGAAGTTCCTTGTGCTTCTTATAATAACGGCTAGTCATTCTGTTATTTTATTTAGCAGTGTTAGTCAATGTGCATGGATTTTTGTCCAAGCGTTTTCTCATAATTACCTTAAATTTATGATTTATTGTTTCCCAATTACCTTATTTTAAAACCTTTCCCCCATTATGACAAGTATTTCTATATTAATCGCCAGCTGCTTTCATAAAATTGAAAAATTGCTGAAAAAAATGTCATCTAAACATATTTTCTGTCAAACAGTGTCATAAAGGCAAAGGGAAGGAGATAAGCAGCATATGCTTATCTCCTTCTAAGGTTAATTTACTTTTAAATGGTCTTTTAGTTCCGTCTGGATGTTAGTTTTTTCTGCATCATCCACAATTAAATACCAAACGCCGTCAATTGTCTGGCCTGTGCCATTAATCGTTAATTGCTCGATATTGCCGGCAGCTTGTTTATAATTCTTTTGGATATCTACCATTTCATCAAATGTAAGGTTTGTCTTAATGTTTTTGCTTAACGCAGCAAAGATATCATCGAAGTTAGTAAGGGAGTTTAAACTTGCCCCTTCCTTCAACACTGCTTGGATGATCATGCGCTGTCTCAGCTGGCGTCCGAAGTCTCCGCGAGGGTCTTCATAACGCATACGAGAGAATTTAAGTGCTTTTTCACCGTCAAGGGTAACCTGTCCTTCAGGGAAATGAACACCCTCATACGTGAAATCAAGGTCATTATTAACAGTAACTCCGCCAACAGAATCTACAATATCTTTAAAACCTTCCATATTGATTTGCATATAATAATCAATTGGGATGTCCAGGAAGTTCTCAACAGTATCCATAGACATGGCAACACCGCCAAATGCATAAGCGTGATTGATTTTATCTGTTGTTCCGTGTCCGACAATTTCTGTCCGTGTATCGCGAGGGATGCTGAGCATTTTTACAGATTTCTTCTCTGGATTAACGGTCATGACAATCATCGTATCTGATCTACCGCTGTCTCCGTCGCGTTCATCGACGCCGAGCATCAATACTGAAAAAGGCTCCTGCTGCTCTAAACTTAACGTTTCTGTTCGTTTTGTTGTTTCCCTGTCAACAGGCTCGTGCATTGAGTTCACGGCATTTGATAGGGAATTATAAACCGTATATACATAAGCACCGATACCTATTAAAAGGATCAGCAGTATAATGCCAGTGATTCGCAGCCACTTTCGTTTCTTCTTTTTAGGTTTTTCCGACCTCATATTGGCTATACCTCCATATCTTGACAAATATTGATAAAACTACTTTTAAGATAGCAGAAATACGCGGGTTTGAATACAAATTTCAACAAATTATTATATTAATATTCGTTTCTGAATCAGCAATTATGCCTAGTAACATAGAAGTACTCCAATCAGATGTATTTGTACATATGTATCAGAACAAACATTTTTCTGTATACTAATTAATAATTGAAACAAAATAGAAACTTTTGCCCTGCTGTAATCGGTGGACAATAAATAGTATTGCATATAAAATAGAGGTAAGATAGGAATAATTTGGAGGTAAATAAATGTCTAAAGTAAGAAAAGCGATAATACCAGCTGCAGGTCTTGGAACTAGATTTTTACCAGCTACAAAAGCGATGCCAAAGGAAATGCTACCAATCGTAGACAAACCGACTATCCAATATATTGTTGAAGAAGCAATTGCTTCTGGAATTGAAGACATCATCATTGTTACTGGAAAAGGGAAAAGAGCGATTGAGGACCATTTTGATAACGCTTGGGAATTAGAAGAAAACCTAGTTGCGAAAGAGAAGTTCGACCTTCTTAAAAAAGTGAAAGAATCATCTAATGTTGATATTCACTATATTCGTCAAAAAGAGCCGAAAGGTTTAGGTCATGCTGTATGGTGTGCGAGAAACTTCATCGGTGATGAACCATTTGCAGTCTTGTTAGGCGATGATATTGTCGATAGTGAAGATCCATGTTTAGGTCAGCTTATGTCCCAATATGACCAAACATTATCATCCGTAATCGGTGTTCAAGTTGTTCCTGATTCAGAGACACACCGATATGGTATTGTTGATCCGATTGACGACTCTGGAAGAAGACACCAAGTGAAAAAGTTCGTAGAGAAGCCAAAGCAAGGTACTGCTCCATCTAATTTAGCGATTATCGGCCGCTATATTTTCACTCCGGAAATTTTCCGATTCCTTGAAGAGCAAGAAGTAGGTGCAGGCGGAGAAATCCAGCTGACAGATGCGATCGAAAAGCTTAACCAAATCCAACGAGTGTTCGCTTACGAATTTGAAGGAAATCGTTATGATGTCGGTGAGCAGTTAGGTTTCATTCAGACAACAATCGAGCTTGCTTTAAAACGTGATGATATTAAAGACAAGTTGGAAGTGTACTTAAAAGACTTAGTTGAAAAATTGCAGGATGAGCCTGTAAACAATAAATAATAAGCTTTATAAAAGAGGGTGAAAACCCTCTTTTTTTTATTGCCAGTATTAGGATGATTTACCTGTGATTTTCATACTGGATGCTATTAACATACACCCTCTTTTCATAGATAATATAAGTATATAAAACTACTAAAATGATGAGGTGTATGATTATAGAAAAGTTACTAGGCAAGAAGACTTATGTTTTGTTGTTTTTTTCTATTGTTGGTCTTTGGTTTATTTGCCCTGAACAAAAAAAGGCAGCAGAAGCAGCCTGGTCAGGGAATTTCTATAATAATTCCAGCCTGTCAGGAGAAGGCATAGCTGCACAGTTTCAAAATCTTCATCTGAACTGGGGCTATGATAAGCCGATGACTGGTGTTGGGACGAATAATTTTTCCGCATCATTTACACAGACCATTAATGTCCAAGATAGTCAGAAGGATTATTTTCTGCAAGCATTTGCTGATGATGGTGTCAGGATGTATCTGGATAATAAATTATATATAGATGGTTGGAGCACCTCTGGCCAAACCTTTTCTACACCTATGAAAAATATGACAGCAGGAGCCCATAATGTAACTGCAGAGTATGTGGAGGCAGGAGGAAAGTCTATCCTGTTTGCTGATGTGCTGCCTTTTGACAGTTGGGTCGGCTATTTCTACAATAATACAACTAAAAAAGGTGCACCTGAAGATGCCTTTCATTTCACATCTTCAGAGTCAGACCTCGCATTTAATTATGGCTATAATGCACCAGGTGCAAAAAATATTGGTGCAAATAATTTTTCGATGAAGCTGTACACCTATAAAAACCTTGCCGCAGGGCAGTATGTGATCAGCACAAAATCTGATGATGAAATCCAAGTTTTTATAGATAATAAAAAAATCCTTGAAAAGAAAAGTCCGGGAGAAGAAAAAATCCTAATTAATGTGGCTGATTCTGCCCAAGGAAGCGCGCATGCAATCAGAATTGAATATGTGGAAAAAACGGGCAAAAGCTATTTAGATTTCTCCATTAAACCTGTTAAGGAAGAGTTGACTGCCAACTCGTGGTTAGGTGCCTATTTTAACGGAACAACTGCAGCTGGAACAGGAAATGTGTATGGAGGAATCAGCAATGTGTTTTTCAACTGGAAAACTAATGCTCCAAACTCGAAAACTAGTAAAGACAATTTTTCTGCTTCTTATTATAAGCTGCTGAATGCAGGTAATTACTTTGTTCATACAATTGCAGACGATGGCATTAGTGCAGCAGTCAATGGACAGTCTTTATTCAATCGCTGGACTTCATCTTCAGGTAAAGAGAATAAAGCAGCAATAACAAATCTGCAATCATCTAATAATGTTTTGCAAATTAATTATTTGGAAAAAACAAGCAATGCTTTTGTGAGTGCAGATGCCCTTCCGTTTGGACAGTGGCTTGGTTATTATTATGCAAACACTGGATTAAAAGGAGTGCCTGCGAACAAGAAAACTATAAAGGGAGACGGAAATGGTGCTTTCAGCTTTGATGTTGGCACTGGAAGTCCTGCATCCGGCGTTCCAGCTGACAATTATACAGCACAGTTCATTACTGCGATGAAGCTGTCAGCAGGAGATTATGTTATTCGTGCAATGGCAGATGACGGAATCCGTGTTTATGTAGATGATAAGCTGGTGTTAGACAAGTGGGGCAGCAGCTCAGCAGAAAATGCAATGAAAATCAGCATTAGTGATCTGGAAGTATCAGATGCCGCTAAAAGGGATGTTCATTGGATTAAAGTTCAATACTTGGAGAAAAGCGGGAAGTCAAAGCTAAGCTTTGATATCAAACCATTGGAGCAAACTGTTACTTCAAGTGATTGGCTGAATATATTTTATCCAACAAAGAGTCTATCTGGAAATGGTATAGTTGTCGGCGGAAAGAATGCAAAGCAAACGGTCAAGCTTATTCAATATAAATGGAATAAGAGTGCGCCACTTGCTGGAATTCCCGCAGATGGTTTTTCTGCATCTTTCCTGAAAAAAATCACAGGAAATCAGGATTATTTTGTTTCAACGTTTGCAGATGACGGCATTCGTGTCAAAGTAGACAATCAAGCTATTATCGACCGCTGGAAAAATTCAGGCGGCGTGTATAATAACGGATTGATCACAGGTTTAAGCTCTGGCGATCATCTAATCCAGACAGATTACTATGATAATGGCAGCAGTGCCTATGCTTTTGCAGATGTACAGCCATTAGGCAACTGGATTGCGTACTATTATAATAATATGACATTGGCAGGAGCTCCAGTGAATTCAAAGGTTGTAAATAACAGCAACAGTTTAGCACTTACCCAAGATTTTGGAACAAATGCACCTGCATCAACAGTGAAAGCAGATGGCTTCTCAGCAAAGTATGTGACAGCAAAACGAATCGAAGCAGGAGAATATATCATCCGCGGGCTGTCTGATGATGGGGTTCAGATTTTTGTTGATGGTCAATTAGTCATTGATCAGTGGAGTAACGGATCTTACCGTGAGAAGGCTACAAAAGTTAAAATTGCCGATACGAAGGACGGCAATATCCACTGGATTGAAGTGCGGTATTACGACAATAAGAGTGCTGCGAAATTCCAGCTATCCTTTGTGCCGTACTCAGAAGATAATTTAGTTCATGATTCTGGCTGGTATGCAGAGTATTATCCGAAGATTATCGGGGAGGATGAGATTCCTGTCTATACATTGACAGACAGTGTAAAACCAGTCATTGTCGGGGGCAAGGATTCAATTGCAAAGGTAACAGATGTTTACTTTGACTGGGGTTCAGGATCGCCATCCGGCTTGAGTGCAGATAAGTTTTCGGCTGTTTACCGGAAAAATATTTATATTGCAGAAGATGGTTTATATAATTTCACAATCCTTGCTGATGATGGGGTCATCTTAGAGATTGATGGTGAAAAAGTAATAGATTCATGGCAAAGCAGTGCTGGCAAGCGGGAAGTTTCGGGCTACAGCCTTGCAAAGGGTGAGCATAAATTTGTTCTTAAATATTACGAGAACACTGGAAATGCCTCAGTGAAGTTTGAAATGAAGAAAGCAAAAGCTGTATTTACAGCATATGACTATTTATCTTATTCATTAGATGATGCTGTTACAATTCAGGCGAGCAAATATGCTCAAACAGATAAAAAGTATAAAGCATATATGAGAGAAGATGCGTTCTCTTATATTAGCAGCTATAGTAATTACGGACTTATTACAAGCGGCAGCTGGAATGTCCGAGGAGGTCCAAGCCTGACTGATTGGGTAATCGGCAAATTTACAACTGGTGATAAAGTGACTATTTTGTCAAAGGTAGCGGACGATTCCGGGATGGACTGGTATGAAGTAGATTTCTATAAATATTATGATGAAACTGCTGCAGCCACATCTGATGTGCCTGCACAATATAGGCTGTCCTATCACACATGGGTCAACGCAGGTCCTGTGGACATTAAATACTATTTAAATCCAGAGAACTTTATGAATGATGAAAAGCAGAAGCTTCAATTCCTGAAGCTGTCTGAAAGTGCGAACTTAAATGAGACCGAAGTAAACGAAAAAATTCTGAATGGCAAAGGAATTTTCGTCGGAAAGGCGAGTTCCTTCATAGATGCTGGCAAGCAGTATGGAATCAATGAAATATATTTGATTTCTCATGCTATGCTTGAAACAGGAAACGGAACCTCTGAGCTTGCTACAGGCGTAACCGTTTCGAGCGTGGACGGCAAAGCAGTAACACCAAAAACTGTTTATAATATGTATGGAATCGCAGCATACGATGATTCACCGACTAAGAGCGGATCAGAATATGCTTACAAACAAGGCTGGACAACGCCGGAAAAAGCAATCGTCGGCGGAGCAGAGTTTATCGGCAAAAATTATATAAATAATGCCACATACAAACAAGACACGCTCTATAAGATGAGATGGAATTCCGACAATCCAGGAGTTCACCAATATGCTACAGATGTAGGATGGGCAAGCAAACAAGTAAACAGAATGAAATCATTATATGATTTGCTTGATTCCTACGAGATGTATTTTGAAGTTCCGATCTATAAATGATAAAGATGCCAGCACTTTTTTTAAGGAGTGCTGGCTTTTATTTGATTTAGTGCAATACTACTATTTAGAATAGTAGTAATAATGCTTATTTTTGCTTGCTTGCCTAAATATGATAGGTTAATGTTTAAGAAAAACTGCAAAATGTGTATAATAATAAAATGGTTACTTTTGTAAACAAAAAGTCCATCTAAAATACATAGTGTATTTGATAATGAAGAGGCGGTGTTTTTATAGTGTCTAGCTATAATAAAAAACAATTCGAAGCACAACATAAAATTGACTATAATAATGAAGGCTACTATGTCTACAATAAAAAAAGCAGCATATTCAATGTCTTAAAAAAGAAGAAGGATAAGCTGGTAACAGTAGTCACACCTGTTTATAATGCAGAAAAATACTTAAGCAAAACAGTAGATTCTGTTATCAACCAGACAATCGGCTTTGATAATGTGGAATATATTCTTGTTGATGACGGTTCAACAGATATGTCCAGACCAATGCTGCTGGAATATGCTCAAAAACATCAAAATATGATGGTTGTTTTCTTGAAGGAAAATACAGGAACGCCTGCACAGCCAAGAAACCTTGGTATCGAGCTTGCAACAGCTCCGTATATTACCTTCCTTGATGCTGATGACTGGTTGGAAAGCAACGGCTTGGAGATTCTTTACAATATTCTTAAAGAAACAAATGATGATTATGTTGTTGGGAAGACAATCCAAGTAGAAAGCAAATCTACTAAAATAGTTGGGGAACATGAGTCATGCAAAGAAAGAAGAGGCATTCTTGCAACATCAATCCCACATATATTCCAGCATTTAGGGCCGCGTTCCCGTATGATGAAAACAAGCCTGCTAAAAGAAAACAATATCCGTTACCCGGAAATGAAATACGCAGAAGACAAGCAGTTCTTTATTGATGTTTTAGTAGCAACTAAAACAATCTCAACGACTACTAATGTTATCTACTACCTGAACAGGCTTGATGAAAACGATGCTTCACTGACGAAACAGACGAGCATTATGCAGAAGATGGATACAAACATTAAAGTTATCAACTATGTGAAGGCGAAGAAACTCGATGAGAAAACGGAAAAGATGATTTTGAATCGTCTCTACGAATTCGATTGCATCACAAGATTCTTTAATCGTCAGCATTTCTTTAAAAGCAAAAATAAAAAAGCATATTACGATAAATTTAATGAAGTTCTTGAAACAACAAAGGATCTTGGCTACAACATTGAGGATCAATTCTTCCATCCGATTAATAAAGTTGTTTATAACATGTACTTAAACGGTGAACAAGATAAAATTGCCGATTTGTACAAATGGGATAAAAAAGAAAAAGTGAAGGATATTGTCGTGCGTGATAATGAGCCTTACATGGTTACACCATTTGAAGATAAGAAGCATATTCGCGTTGCTATGGCCGGCTTTTATGAAGAGGGTGTGTTCGGCGAAAACGATTATACATTGGACTTCCATTTATATGGTGATTCCATTGATAATGTGGATGATATGATTCTCCGTGACCGAGGAAATACGGAAAATCAGTATTCCTTTGCTGTCGAGAGAGTCGATAAGCATCATTTCCGATTGACTATTCCATTGACTACAATGCTTGAGTTCTCAAAAGGAAGCTATGCAATATTTGTCCGCTATAATGAATACCAAAAAATCAGCTTAATCCGCTTAGATTACACACAAAAGATTATGGATAAGAAGCTGTACCAATTCTATACGACGATCAATTCAAATCTTGGCTTGAATATTAAGTAAGCTCATCCTATAGTGCGGGCCTGTAAAGGCCTGCAGCTATAGGTTTTTTTCATTTCTGTGACAAGAATGACGATTGTCAATGACTTTGGGCAGGGGTCTTCTAAATAAGTTTGAAATCCATTCACGTAACCTATATAATGTTTGATAGATTGTAAAGTACGTGAATTTCGGTACTGTATGTTTGAGAGGAGTAGCATAATGAGTGAATCTGGATATGTTCATAAACAGGCACATAAGGTATTTATCAATAATGATCTATTATCTGTGAAGTTCTGTTTTAAACATGAATTGCTTGAGGCGAAGCAGACAAGCCTTGTACTAATTCAAAGGGGCTCTGAAAATGTAGTCGCAGGATCCATCAAGCAAATTGATATAAATGAGGATTTTGGAATTTACGAATCGGCAATAAGCCTGACTGACAATAAAGAGGATTTCAGCAAAGAAGCTGTTTGGGATCTGTACTTAGTTGTGAAGGACGAAGAAGCAGACATAGAAAAGAAATATAGAATAAAAAGCAATAAGGCAGCACTAGAGCTTAACTTCTACCTATATGAAGAGGGTACAATGTTCTATGCTTATACAACGAATAAAGGAAATGTGTCCTTTAAGACAGTTGTCCAAAGAATTATTGCGAATATTGAGGAAGCCCATCTCACAAGCGGTAGTCTTGTGCATATTTCTGGATACGGCTTCAATCCGCAGTCACAAAAGCAGCCTGTCGAAAAAAAGCTGATTATCACGAATAATATCAATGAGGAAGTATATAATATTGCTCTTGAGAACAAGCATCGAAGCGACTTGCAGGAAATGTACGGCGGTACCGACCATAACTACGAAACAATCGGCTTTGAAGGCAAACTTGACTTGAGCCAATATCTTTTCCAGTCAGAAGCTATCTATTATCGCTTCTATTTGGAGCTTACGTATGAAGAAAATGGCGAAACAGTAAAAATACTCAGCCCAAGATTAAAGTTTGTGTCCTTTAATCCAAAATATAAAAGACAAAGAACTCGTATTACTACGATGTACGGCAAAAAAAGAGTATTGCTTAAATCAACAGCGAAAAACAATTATCTTTCTGTTAAAGTTGCTGATTTTAATGCAAAAATGGAGCTTAAAGCAAGAATTAAAGGCAAGCTTGTGCGTATTAAGCGAAGCAAAAAGGCGAAGAAGCTCTTTAAGCTTGCATTTAAAATGCTCGGCATGCTTCCAGCAAGCAAAAATACAGTCATATTTGAAAGCTTTTTGGGTAAACAGTACAGTGACAGCCCAAGAGCGATTTATGAATATTTAAAAGAAAACCACCCGGAGTATAAGCTGTACTGGAGTGTTGATAAAAGATTCATTCAAAACTTTGAGGACAGAGGCATTAACATCACGCCGAGATTCTCTATCAAATGGCTCTTCAGAATGGCGCGAGCTCAATATTGGGTAAGCAACAGCCGTCTGCCGCTGTGGATTCCAAAGCCAAAGAATACAACATACTTGCAGACTTGGCATGGTACACCGCTGAAACGACTTGCTGCCGATATGGATGAAGTGCATATGCCTGGAACCAATACAAAGAAATATAAAAGAAATTTCCTTAAAGAAGCAAGCAACTGGGATTATCTTGTATCACCAAATGCTTATTCAAGCGAAATCTTTGCAAGAGCTTTCGATTTCGACAGAACGATGATTGAATCAGGTTATCCGCGGAATGATGCGTTGATTAATGATAATCATGTGGATAATATCACTGCCATTAAGGAGAAATTCGCCTTGCCGATGGATAAGAAAATTATCCTTTATGCACCAACATGGCGTGATGATCAGTTCTATGGAAAAGGAAAATATAAGTTTGATTTAGAGTTAAACCTTGACCAGCTAAGAGAAGAGCTTGGTGATGATTATATCGTCGTTTTACGGATGCACTATTTAGTTGCAGAGAACTTCGATCTTACTCCATATGTAGGCTTTGCCTATGACTTCTCGAATTATGAGGATATCAGGGAGCTTTACTTGATTTCTGATTTGCTGATTACTGATTATTCTTCCGTATTCTTCGATTACGGTAACTTAAGAAGACCAATGATCTTCTACGTATATGATATTGACACATATCGTGACAAGCTTCGCGGCTTTTACTTTGATTTTGAGCAAAAGGCACCAGGTCCATTAGCAAAAACAACGGATGAAGTTATTGAATATATCCGCCAAGCGGAAAAAGAGCCTCTTAACGAACAGTTCGAGGAGTTCTATAATACGTTTTGTTATTTGGAAGATGGGGAAGCATCTAAGAGAGTGGTTGAAGAAGTATTCCTTAAGTAGAGCAAACTTACTTAAGCTTACATTAAAAAGCCCATTTAGTCCTATTTGGCTTATGAGAGAAGGGTTAGGTTTACATGGTTTCAATGTTTAAAGTAATAAAAGAACAATATGATAATTTTCATTTGATTAATAGATTGGCTGCCTATGAACTGAAAAGTGCCAACAACAATAACTATTTGGGAAGCTTATGGGAACTGTTGAACCCTGCTATTCAGATTGCAATTTATTGGTTTGTTTTCGGGTATGTACAAGACAGGGATCCTATTGAATATGCTGGTGGAGGAACATACGAGTTCTTCCCATGGATGCTTGCAGGGATTACCATCTGGTTCTTTATTTATCCGTCAATAACACATGGTTCGAAATCGATTTATACAAGACTGAAGATGGTTTCTCGCATGAACTTCCCGTTAAGTGCGATCCCATCCTATGTGATTTTGTCGAAGTTAATGCCGCAATTGCTGCTGATGCTTGTGACAATCATTATTTTTCAGTTTATCGGATTACCAATTAACATATACTATTTGCAGCTTCCATACTTTTTGGTAGCAACAATTCTGTTTTTATTTTCTTTGTCCTTAATCACATCGACAATTTCAACAATAGTGAGGGACTTTCAAATGCTCGTTCAATCATTAATGAGGGTTTTGCTTTATATTACACCGATTCTTTGGCCGTTACAGGACCGCTTCGGTGAAACATTCCAATTTGTAATGCAGCTGAATCCATTTTATTATTTGATTGAAGGTGTCCGCTATTCGCTTTTAGGCGAAGGCTGGTTCTTTATCGAGCATGGCTGGTTAACCCTTTATTTCTGGGCTATTCTGCTTGTCTTCTTATTCCTAGGTTCTTATTTACATGTAAGGTTCAGAAGGCATTTTATTGATTTCTTATAATGGAAGTGATTGTATGACAAAATCTGTCGTAGTGAAGAACTTGACGAAAAGATATAAACTATACAGCAGCAACAAGGAAAAAATGATGGATATTTTCTTGCCGAAAAGCTATGGCGAGCCTTTCTATGCTCTTCGAGATGTTAGCTTTGAAGCGGAAAAAGGGGATACGATCGGCTTTGTCGGCATAAACGGTTCTGGTAAGTCGACGCTTTCCAATATTATTGCAGGCATCGTTCCAGAAACGAGCGGGACTGTTGAAATAGATGGACAGGCTTCCTTGATTGCTGTTGCAGCAGGGCTTAATAATCAGCTGACAGGTAGGGAAAACATTGAGCTGAAGTGCTTAATGCTCGGCTTCAGCAAAGAAAAGATTAAGGCTCTTGAGCCGGATATCATCGATTTTGCGGAGCTCGGCAAGTTCATTGATCAGCCAGTTAAATCCTACAGCAGCGGGATGCGTTCTCGTCTTGGTTTTGCAATATCTGTTCATACAGATCCAGATGTCCTTATTATTGATGAAGCTTTGTCAGTAGGGGATAAGGCATTTGGCGAGAAATGTTTGGAAAAAATGCAAGAATTTAAGGAACGCGGCAAAACGATGTTCTTTGTCAGCCACTCTATCGGCCAAATGAAGAAATTCTGTGAAAAAGCGATTTGGCTTGAATTTGGCAAGGTAAAAATGGAAGGCAGCATTAAAGACGTTATCCCAGCTTACGAAAAATTTATGGACGATTATAAAAAGATGTCCAATAAAGAGAAGAAGCAGTACAGGGAAAATGCTTTTAAAGAACGAAGTGAAGAGAAAGAAACAGTACACAGCTAATTATATGCAGCATCCAAAAGAGGCTTTGTTGTTCGGTCAGCCTCGCTTGGATGCTGTTTTTTATTGCAATTGTAAAGGTAAGGAATGATTGGCAATAGAGAAAAGCGGGGAAATAGCATTAAGATGGAGATTTTATGTCCATATTATAAGTAAACAGTGCAACTTTTTCTTGTGATACTACGTCTTATATTATATATTTATAAAGGGTTTTAACAAATTGTAATTTAAATGTAAACTATCATGAAGATTTAAACAAGATTTATTAAGATGAAATATGCTATAATCATTTTTGAAAATATAAGCTTAAGAAGAAAGCGCAGATGCCTAATATTTAAAGGGGCATTGGGGAGGATCTTATGATTTATATAATACTTATTACATGTTTTTTTGGATCCATCATACTTACTCCTTTAGTGAAAAAACTGGCATTTAAATTAGGAGCAGTAGATAAACCAGAACAACGTAAAGTACATCAGAAAATTATGCCCCGTATGGGCGGTTTAGCAATATATATCAGCTTCATTATCGGAGCTTTAATTATCAATCCGAATAAAGATTATCATTTCCCGATTTTAATCGGAAGCACAATCATTATCATCACAGGCATATTAGATGATATTTATAATCTGTCTGCCAAGATTAAATTTTTGACGCAAACATTAGCAGCGGTAGTTGTGGTTGTGTGGGGCGGCGTACAAGTTGAATTCATCAACTTGCCGTTCGGGGGTCAAATTGAGTTTGGGTTCCTCGATGTTCCAATTACGATTCTTTGGATCGTCGGAATTACGAATGCGATTAATTTAATTGATGGTCTGGATGGACTAGCTGCAGGAGTTTCCTCCATCGCCTTGTTCACGATTACTGGGATGGCGATGATTATGGGCAATGGTTATGTTATCGCCATTTCATCAATTGTGCTTGCAAGTACATTAGGATTTTTGTTCTTTAACTTTTATCCGGCGAAAATCTTTATGGGTGATACAGGTGCATTATTCCTCGGATATATAATCGCTGTTATGTCCTTGCTAGGCTTTAAAAACGTTACATTAATCTCGTTCGTCATTCCAGTGATCATCTTAGGTGTACCGATTTCAGACACGTTTTTTGCAATTATCCGCAGGCTTATTAACAAGCAGCCTTTATCTGCACCTGATAAATCCCATCTTCATCACTGTCTGCTTAATATCGGCTTCACACATAGACAGACGGTTATCGTGATTTATGCAATGGCGACATTCTTTGGATTAGTTGCTGTCATCTTCTCACAAGCGAAGGTGTGGGGAGCTATTCTCCTGATTGCGACAGTGCTGCTGATTATAGAGTTATTTGTCGAAAAGATAGGGCTTGTCGGCAAGAATTATAAGCCTATCCTTAAATTCATAAACGATATACGATATGCAGCAGATAAAGAGCGTTAAAGCAGAATCAAAAAAAGCTTACCAATGGGTAAGCTTTTTTTTGACGATTACTAATTACAAATCATCATCTGTAATGCTCTCAAGCACTGGAAGTTCGTCCTCTTCATCATCCATCAAAAATGAATCATGTTCCGACCACAGCGGCCTTTCGAGCGCATAATTAATTAATGACCAAACTGATTTAATCATCGATGTTTCCCTCGTTCGTGATAGTTTTTATGGCATCAATAGTATTTACAAAAACTAGCCATTTTATAGGGGAAACAATAAAAAAGACGATGGGAAGCTTGTCCCATCGTCCTTTTTATGACATTTAATTAGTTGTCGTTGTATCTGTTGTGGATTCATTATATGTCGAATCCGTCGTTGATGTGCCTGTGCTGTCCGTCGTTCCAGTAGTGCTGTCTGTAGAAGTATCAGAAGAACCAGTAGTATCCGTTGTTGTGTCATCACTGCTGTTTATATCATCTTTAATTCCTAGATGCTCCTGCAGGATTGCTTTTGTTTCTTCCAATGCTGTTGGGTCTAACTGGTACACATATGCACCATCTACGTTGCCGTCAGAGCCAGTTAAAGTCAAGCTTTCCACTTGCAGGCCGTTTTCAGCTGTCGCATATGCCAGAAGGGACTGAATATTGCTGAATGAAAGGTCTGTTGTCATGTTATCGCCGACAGCCTCCATTAGCTTGGAATACTTTGTAATAGCTTGAGCGGAAACAGCTTTATCCATAATTGCCTTCATAATCAATTGCTGGCGTTTCCCGCGTTCAATGTCATTGTCGATTTTTCGTGTTCTAGCTAGTGCTAACGCTTCTTCACCATTAAGAGTCTGTAAGCCTTTTTCTAAATGAATAGCATTTTCACCTTTTTGGTCTTTCGAGTTTTGCTCTGTAAATGTTACAGGAACGTCAACTTCAATGCCGCCAAGTGCTTCAACAACATCCATGAAAGCATCAAAGTTCATTTTTGCGTAATAATCTACAGGTACATCCAATAAGTTCTCTACTGTTTCAATGGTCGATGTTACACCGCCAAAGTAATGGGCATGTGTGATTTTGTCGTTATAGCCTCTTTCAGGGATATAAACATAGGAATCACGGGGAATGCTCAATAGCTTGACTGATTTTTCTTTTTCATTCAATGTTGCAAGCATTAATGCATCTGAACGGGATCTCGTCGTTCCAGATGATGACGAACGTTTTTCACTGTCATCGACACCGATAAACAGAATCGATATATCATCTATATCAGGGTCTACTGCCGCATCACGGAGAGAAGATTCTCTGTCAATCGGCTGGTAGGAGTCTTCTACCACTGATTTTGCCTTTGTATAGAGGAATGCGCCATAGCCAATGCCACTTGCGGCAATCACCAGTAATGGTACTAGAATGAAGGTTAGGATTTTCTTTCTCTTTCGCTTCTTTTTATTATGGTTTACATAAGATTCTCTATTTGATGCCATTGGTTTCTCCTTTAAAGTGTTGATTTTAGAAACTATTTATAGCCATTATTCTTATCTTACTATCTCATCTCATATTAATAACTAGTGTTTTATTTCTTATTAAGGAATAATTTAATAAGAAAAGGGAAAATATTCATATGAGGGATTCGAGATAGACAGCTTCTTTTTCTGTTAGTATGCCCTGGCCATTCGTTAATTCTGTCATCCAATCCTTGTATGATTCAATATTTTCTGTTTCAACATACACATCAATCTCTACTGCCTCTAAATAGTGGATTTCCTTCAATTGATAAGGGGAGGATCTTAATTCATTTTCTATTTTTCCGAGGAAAGTATAGTCGATAGTAACACCTATTACTGTCATTAATTTTCTCTCTACAACACCAGTTGCTGTGATGCCTTCAGAGGCTGATTTTCCGTATGCACGGATAAGACCGCCGGCACCAAGCTTAACTCCCCCAAAGTAGCGTGTTACGACAACTGCTGTATCTTTCAGCTTCCTTTTTTTCAGCACTTCTAAAATCGGGACTCCGGCTGTACCGCTTGGCTCTCCATCGTCATTTGCCTTTTGAATTTGGTCATTTTCACCGATTAAATAAGCTGAACAGTTATGGGTTGCATCTTTATGCTTTTTTTTAATATCTATAATAAACGCTTGTGCTTCTTCTTCACTAGTAGCTCTGCAGACATGTGCGATGAAGCGCGATTTCTGTATGATGATCTCATGTTCTCCATAGCCTTTTACAGTATGGTAGCAAGGAAGCATTCAAATCGCTCCTTTCTAATAAAAAACTCATAAAATGTTTGTTATAACGAACGAATAAGAATATAATATTTTATAGCCTTATTTCATTATAATTCGACATTCTTCATTCTTCAATTGTTGATGTGTTTGTAACAGAATTTTAATATTAGTCCGATATCTCCATGTTATAATAAGTAAAACTCCATGCCCAAAAAGTCCCTTGCAAAAAAAGCGGATTTAACGTGATTTAAACGTAAATACAGAATTGCCACGGATTGGCTGTATTGACGTAAGATGGCAGAATAGGGCAAAGGACATTTGTATATGATAAAATAAAATCCTTAAAATTTTCTTAAATAGGTAATTAGTATCACTCTTATTGGGTAATATATATGTCGAAATAACGATTTTATAATATTTAACCATGAAATTATACATATTTTCTACTTTCACGCTAAAATAAGATTTGATACAGGAAGGGTTTTCAGCCTTTTTGGAGGAATTATATAATATGATAATAAGGAAATTTGATACGAAAACACTAGATTTCATATTAGAAAAAATGGTTGAGACTGTCAGCTCCAGCAAGGATGAAATATTTCGCATTGGAGAACAGTGTCGAAAGGATTATGAGAAGCTGACAGAAGAGCTAAAAGAAATAAGAAATCTAGTCCTGCAAACAATTGAAGAAGGAGATAAGCTCGAGGCGCAATCCCGCTTTGCAAGGAAACGCTTGTCAGAAGTAAGCAAGCATTTCAATGAGTACTCCGAGCTTGAAGTGCGTGAGGCGTATGAAAAGGCGCACAGCCTGCAAATGGACCTCAGCATGAACAGACATCTGGAAAAACAATATCGTGAAAGGCGCGACGATATTGAGAGAAGGCTCATTGGGCTTGACGAGACAATTGAAAGGGCCGATCATCTTGTCACCCAAATTACCGTTGTAATGAAATACTTAATCAGTGATTTGAAGCAGGTAGGGGAAGTCCTTGAGGATGCAAAACAAAAGCAGGACTTTGGCCTAAAAATAATCGGAGCCCAGGAAGAGGAGCGAAAGCGGCTTTCAAGGGAAATTCATGACGGTCCCGCTCAAATGATGGCAAACGTTATGATGCGCTCTGATCTAATTGAAAGAATATATAAGGAACATGGTGCACAAGAAGCATTTGAAGAGATTAAAAATCTTAAGCTGATGGTCCGCAGTGCTCTGTATGAAGTGAGACGAATCATCTATGACCTTCGCCCGATGGCTTTGGATGATTTAGGTCTTGTTCCTACATTAAAAAAATATTTAAAGACAACAGAAGAGTATTATCAAACAGCTAGTATCAGCTTTTCAACAATAGGCAAGGAAATAAGGCTGCCAGGCAAATATGAAGTAGCATTGTTCCGGCTTATTCAAGAATCCGTTCAGAATGCGTTGAAGCATGCAGAAGCAAAGACAATCCTTGTAAAAATAGAGATGAGACGCGATCAAGTAATCGTAGTCATCAAGGATGACGGCAAAGGGTTTGATAAGACGGTTAAAAAGCAAGAATCCTTTGGGTTAATTGGGATGAGAGAGAGAGTAGAGCTGCTTGAAGGGGAATTATCAATTGACTCTAAAATTGGATCAGGAACACTTGTTATGATTAATGTTCCAATAAAAACTACTTAAATTGATAGTGTGAGAATAGGGGAGGCGAAGCAATTGGCTACAACGAAAATAGTTATTATAGATGATCATCAATTGTTCAGGGAAGGTGTTAAACGTATCTTGGATTTCGAATCAAGCTTTGAAGTTGTCGCAGAAGGCGATGACGGTTCACAAGCGATCCAGCTTGTAGAAGAATATCAGCCTGATGTAACAATCATGGATATTAACATGCCGACAACAAATGGTGTGGAAGCGACAAGACAGCTTTTGGAGAAGTTTCCAGAAACAAAAGTCATTATCCTTTCCATTCATGATGATGAAAACTATGTAACACATGCACTAAAAACAGGAGCAAGCGGCTATCTATTAAAAGAGATGGATGCAGATGCACTTGTAGAAGCAGTTAAAGTAGTGGCGGACGGCGGGTCATACTTGCATCCGAAAGTTACGCATAACCTTGTAAATGAATACCGCAGATTGGCAATGGAAGAGTCAGGCGGCGGAGAGCATTATGTTCAAACAGTTGAAATAAGAAGACCGCTACATCTGTTAACACGCCGTGAGTGTGAAGTATTGCAGCTTCTTGCAGACGGTAAGAGCAACAGAGGTATAGGTGAAGCATTATTTATCAGTGAAAAAACGGTAAAAAACCATGTCAGCAATATCCTGCAAAAAATGAACGTAAACGACCGGACACAAGCAGTTGTCGTAGCGATCAAAAACGGCTGGGTAGAAGTGCGCTAAAAGAGTTTCCCTCTATTGGGAAGCTTTTTTTTTGCGAAAATGTCGATTTTTGTCCAAAGAAGCAGAAAAATTCATATTTTTGTAAAAAAGTCGACGGAATTAGGATAAAATCCCTATGTGCAACAGCGGTTAGATAGTGCAGAATATTCATAAATAAAGGGATAGGAGTGCTTGAGATGAGCGGAGTAAATATTCTTTCAAATGCTGAGCTGGTAAAAGCATATCGCCTGGCAATCTCACTTGATTTGGAAGTCGAATTTATCGCCATACTTTTTGAAGAATTGAATCGCAGAGAATTGAAATACTGACATAATGTCTTTCTATATATGATAAACGTCTGCTATAAACTACCTTTTTTGTCTACAATAATAAAATTAGCCTATATTTGATGCAAATATTTTATTTTTTAGTTAAAATATACATCATACAATTGTATAGATAAGGAAGGTATTACACAAAAATGAAAACAGCTATTGTAACAGATAGTACTGCTTATATAACAAAAGAAGTAAAAGACAAATATGATATACATATGATTCCGTTAACGGTTGTGTTCGGAAATGAAATTTATGAAGAAGAGGTAGATTTGGAGGCTGGTCAATTTTACGAAGAAGTAAAAACAAAACCGCTTCCGACTACCTCTCAGCCGTCGATTGGGAAGTTTGCTGAACTATTTGAGCGCCTTTCACATGATTACGATGAAGTAATCAGCATCCATCTATCAAGCGGCATCAGCGGGACTTACCAAGGTGCAATAACTGCTGGCACTATGGTTGATAACATCAATGTTTTTGCATTTGATACAGAAATCAGCTGCATGGTTCAAGGTTTCTATGCAATAGAAGCTGCCAAGCTTTCCAAGGCTGGCAAAACTGCTGCAGAAATTATTCCTATACTTGAAGAGCTTAAAAAGACAAGCCATGCTTATTTCATGGTGGATGATTTAGCTCATTTGCAGCGCGGCGGACGCTTGTCCAGTGCACAAGCATTGATTGGCAGCCTGCTTCAAGTAAAACCGCTATTGCATTTCGAAGACAAGGTCATTGTTCCTTTCGAAAAGATTCGCACAAGAAAAAAAGCGATGAAGCGCATTGTCGATCTTCTTGCAGAAGCAACTAATGGCGAAGAGTACCAGGCAGTCATCATCCATGCAAACCGAGAAGAGGAAGCGATTGAATGGAAAAGGGAGCTTTCAGAAACATACCCTAATATTGAGTTTTCCATCAGCTACTTCGGTGCAGTTATCGGCACTCATCTTGGCGAAGGGTCCATGGGCCTTGGCTGGATGAAAAAACTATAAAACGTTCAAGATCCTGTCTATTAATAGAGACAGGATTTTTATTTTGTTAGGAGGAATTAAAGCATGCATAAAGAATAATGAATAAGTAAAATAAAATGAATAAGGAGGCGCACATAATGCTTTTTAGCATTTCCCCACAGAACGAGCTCATTCCTGTCCTCGCTCCTCGGCCTGATTTAATGCGTATTACAGACCTTCCTCTCCAAACTCCTCATCCACTAGACACTAATTTCTGCTACAGTAAAAATCTCCAAGCAACCTTAGAAGGTAAAAAACTGCTTTTTGAGGAAATTTCCATTTCATTAGAAGAAATCCAAGAACACTACCTGAAAGGCTATTGTGCCTATCATCCTGGCATTAGAAGAAATAGCAATAAGCTCATTTGCGCACGATGCGGAAATAAGCGCCAAGAGCTTTTTGCTTCCTACCAATGTGCCCGGTGCAAGAGGGCCTGTGCTTATTGCCGCAATTGTGTGATGATGGGCAGAATATCTGAATGTAGCCCGCTGATTAGCTGGACAGGTCCAGCAACCGTTATAACTCCTTGCACATTAGAATGGCAGGGTAGCCTTTCTCCAGGACAGCAGCATGCCTCCAGCACAATAGTGGAAGCTGTCGAACGAAACAGTGAAATTCTTGTGTGGGCAGTTTGTGGTGCAGGGAAAACGGAAGTTTTATTTAAAGGAATAGAAAAAGCCCTCAGCACACAAAAAAGAGTGTGTATTGCCACTCCAAGAACAGATGTCGTCCTTGAACTGACACCGAGGCTGCAGCGAGCCTTTCCAACAATCAACGTAATCCCTTTGTATGGTGACAGCGGCAACAAGCTGAAGCACAGCTCACTGTTTATCAGCACAACGCATCAGTTATATCGCTTTGAGCAAGCTTTTGACCTCATTATTCTTGATGAAATGGACGCATTTCCATACTCTGCTGATGAAACATTGCAGCATGCCATAAATAAAGCGAGAAAAAGTAAATCAACATTGGTGTATTTAACAGCAACTCCTAATAAAAGCTGGCAGCGTAAATGCAAACATAAAAAGATAGCGTATGTAAAAATCCCGGCACGTTATCACAGACACCCATTGCCTGTTCCTCGCTTTATATGGTGCGGCAATTGGGAAAAGCTCCTAAATCAAGGCAAGCTGCCCCAAAGGCTGCTTGTATGGTTAAAGGAGCGGCTAAGCAAGGGCAAACAAGTTCTCTTATTTTTGCCGAAGATAGCGCAATTAGAAAAAGCAAAGACTATTTTGGGACAGTTGGACAGCAAGGTGGAATCAGTTTTTGCTGCCGATCCGCACAGAATAGACAAGGTGAAAAAAATGCGAAACAAGGAAATAAATCTGCTGATTACTACGACTATATTGGAAAGAGGTGTTACTTTTCCAAATATAGATGTTGCTGTATTAGGTGCAGAAAATGATGTGTTCACTGATAGTGCTCTTATTCAAATTGCCGGGAGAGCTGGAAGAAGCAGCGAGCATCCAGACGGAGATGTGGTGTTTTTTCATCATGGGAAAACATGGAGTATGGTCGAGGCAAAGAATCAAATCGAAAACAGTAATAAGGAAGCTGCCCAAACAGGCATGCTTCTGCTTAGGTGAGGAGGAATAAAGTGCATTGTACATTTTGTTTAACTTCCCTAAGACCTGTCTTAAACTGGACTAGTTTATTTGCTGAGCAAAAAAGCGAATTGCTTTGTGAAGAATGCAAAAGTAAATTAGAGTTCATTACAGGAAGTCGGTGTTCTATTTGCAGTCGGCCTTTCTCTCGCATTGATTCAGAATATATAAGGGGCAGCTTGTGTCTTGATTGCTATAAGTGGGAACAAGATCCTCAATGGAAAGGAGTGCTGGATGGCAATACCTCTATTTTTGTGTATAATGACTTTTTAAAAGAAATCATTGCCCTTTTTAAATACAGAGGAGATCATAAAGTAGCAGGAGCGTTCGCTGCATACTTTCCCAAAAAAACTGCAAGAGGAAGAGTGGTATCACCTATACCGTTAAGTGAGGAAAGACTGTATGAGCGAGGCTTTAATCAATCAGAGGCAATTCTTGCATATACTCATTTAGGCTACAAGCAGCTATTATCTCGCGTTCATGGTGATAAACAGTCGAAAATCAGCAGACAGGAAAGATTGGAAAATACTGCTGTGTTTTCTGCGGCAAATATTGAGGGCTGCCATGCTCAACATGTGCTGCTCGTTGACGATATATATACTACAGGTGCAACGGTAAGGCAGGCGGCTAAAGTGTTGAAAAATGCAGGAGCCAATACTGTCATTTCGTTCACTGTTGCGAGATGACAATTACTATGGGAGGAAAAGAGAAAATGGCTGAATTAGCGAACTGCCCTAAATGTGGGGACATTTATGTAGTAAATAATCTTAGGGATATTTGCCCTAAGTGCTATAAGCAAGAAGAAGCGGATTATGAAAAAGTGTATCAATTCATTCGCAAAAAGCAAAACAGAACAGCACCGATGGAACAAGTTGTGGCAAATACAGGAGTCGAAAAATCGTTAATATATAAATGGATTAAAAAAGGACGCATTAAGCTGTCCCAGTTTCCTAACTTAGGTTATCCATGTGCAAAATGCGGCACACAAATCAGAGAAGGAAAGCTTTGCACGAGCTGTCTGTCGAACTTGCAAGGAGATATTAAAAGCATGGAAGCAGAAGAGGAACGAAAAAAACAGGCAAAATCAGCCACTTACTTTACTGGTAAATAATAGATAAACCTTAGCTCTTGGGCTGTACGTGACAGCCCAGATGCATACTTCGTTACCTTCTCTGTAGAATCTCCTAGACCAATCCTCACGACTTATTCATCAATATAGGAAAATACTCTTGGTGTTCCTGTTTTAAATTAGTCTTTTTGGCGCATTTTAAGAAAAAGCGAAGGAAATGTTTAAATAAAACGCTAATCATCCGATACTAGAGGTAGAGCTTTTCTGTACGGAAAAAAAGAAAGCGAGGAATAAACATGAAAATTAATAATTACGGAACACAAGGAATTAATCCATATAAAAAACAAGTAAGTAAAATAGATCAAGTAAAAACAGAAGCAGTTAAGGGGACAGACAAAATTGAAATCTCCTCTGCTGCTAAAGAACTTCAGCAAGTGACTCAAGTGTCACAAGCAAGAACTGAAAAAATTGAAGCATTAAAAAAACAAATTCAAAATGGCACATATGAAGTTCGTTCAGAGGATATTGCAAACAGCATTGTCAATTTCTATACGAAGAATAATCAAGCTAACTAATACTAAAAGGAGGGTCTCTAATGTCTGCGTCCTTATTGATTGAAGTGCTGGAAAAGCTCGTTAACTCTCATGCAAGCCTGTATGAAGTGGCGAAGAACAAAACAGAGATCATAAAGAAGGGGGATATAGAGTCCCTTCAGCAAGTAATGAAAGATGAGCAAGCGCATATCATGAGCATTCAAAAGCTGGAAGCGGCACGAGTAGAAGTTTGCCGAAAAATTGTTAAGACCGTTCATAATCCTACTATTTCTGATTGTTTAGAACTGATGGAGCCAGAACCTGCGAAACAGGCGGGCGAGGCAGCGGATAAACTGCGAAGCATTATTGGAGAGTTAAAAGATGCGAATACGTTAAATCAGCAGCTGTTAAGACAATCGATGCAATTTGTGAATGTATCATTAAGCTTGTTAAAACCAACCAAACAAAGCCTTAATTACGGTAAGCCGGTAAATGGAAATTCTGTTCACACAGGCAACATCGGAAAAACATCAAGCAGTCTTTTAAATATGAAGGCATAATGGAGGAGAAGTCATGGGATCAACCTTTATGGGACTTGAAACAGCAAGACGAGGGCTGGTAGCGCAGCAAAGTGCCCTATATACAACAGGTAATAATATTTCAAATGCTAATACTCTAGGCTACACTCGTCAAAGAGTTGACTTAGAGCAATCACAAAGCTTTCCTGGAGTCGGACAGAATGCGCCGAGAATTGCAGGACAATTAGGTACAGGTGTTACAGCAGGATCTGTCAGCAGAATCAGAGACAGCTTCCTTGATACACAATACCGCTCTGAGTCAAGCAAGCTGGGATATTGGGAAAACCGTACTACAGCAATGAGCAATCTTGAGACAATCATGAATGAACCTTCTGAGTCCGGGCTGTCTTCTTCGATGGATTCTTTCTGGGAATCATTGCAGGATTTGGCAACAGATCCACAGAATTCTGGAGCACGTGCCGTTGTGCGTCAACGCGGTATTGCCGTATCAGAAACATTCAATTACTTGCATAAAACAGTATCAGCTGAAAAGAGCGATGCGAAAAACGAGCTTGGTGTTGCAGAAAAAGCAATTAATACTATTCTTACTCAGTTAGACCAAGTTAATAAACAAATCGGCAGTGTAGAACCAAACGGATACTTGCCAAACGATTTATATGATCAGCGAGACAGCTTGCTGGACGAGCTTTCTTCTTATGCGAATATTAAAGTATCGTATGAAGCTTCTGGAGGCAATGCATTAGCACAAGCTGAAGGTAAAGCTGTTGTTACATTAGTTGATGATAAAGGCAACGCCTTGGGTACTTTAGTTGATAAAAATGGATATAACACAATCAAAGTTAACAGCAATGCTGATGACAGTGCTGTAACAAGCATAACCATCGGAGATTCAGAGATTAATATTAATGACTTTGAATCTACTGGGAAATTAAAGAGTATCGTAGAAGCATATGGCTATGAAGATGCAGATGGCAATTTGAAGGGCATATATAATGATATGTTGACAGAGTTAGATAACCTTGCTTATACATTTGCAACGAAGTTTAATGAGGTTCACCAAGAAGGGATGAGCCCGAACGAAATTGAAGCAGGCGAAAACCAGTCGATCTCCTTCTTTGCTGATTCTGAAAGTGCAGATGGAGCCATTACAGATCGCAGTGGATTTGCAAGCAGAATCTCGATTTCTTCGAGCATTGAAAGCAGCTTAGATAATATTGCGAATGCTTCACCTGGAACAGATCCTTCGCAAGCAACACTTGGTGATGCAACATATGTGAGCAAATTGGCTGACATCATTAACCAGAAGTATGATTACGGCAACAATTCAGAGATGTCTAACTTCCGCAACTACTATGAAGGGGTTATCGGAAGTATGGCAGTTAGCGCACAGGAAGCAGAGAAGATGACTTCAAATGCAACGACTTTGCAGCAGACTGTTGAGAACAAACGGATGAGTACAAGTGCTGTTTCACTGGATGAAGAAATGACAAATATGATTCAATTCCAACAGGCTTACAATGCGGCAGCAAGAATGATTTCATTATCAGATGAACTTTTAGATACGATAATAAACGGCATGGGTGTCGGAGGGAGATAGGTGATTAAGCAATGCGCGTAACACAATCAATGCTTTCAGCAAACAGCTTGCGTAATATCAGCAACAGCTACAATAAGATGAACCAATTATCGAACCAAGTAGCAACAGGAAAAAAAATCACAAAACCATCAGATGATCCAGTTGTAGCGATGAAGGGTATGTACTACCGCTCCAGCCTGTCAGAGGTAGAGCAGTATAAACGCAACCTGTCAGAGCTGTACCTGTGGATGGATAACTCAGAGGCGTCAATGAACCAAGCAAGCTCAGGGCTAGACCGGGTAAGAGAATTGCTTGTTCAAGGGAAAACAGATACGAACGGTGTGGATGAAAGAGGAGCAATCGCTGAAGAAATTAACCAGATTAAAGAAGACTTGGTAAATGTAGCGAACACAAAGGTAAACGGAAAATACCTGTTCCATGGTACAGATATTTCTAATCCACCAGTAACTGCAGGAAACCCTCCGCAGGTTGCAGCGAATATTGCCGACGGATCAATTGACAGTTATACAGTGGAAGTTTCAAGCGGCGTTTCAATGAAAGCGAACGTGAATCCAGCAACCTTCAACCAAGAAATGTTTGATGTTGTACAGGAAATTCAAGACAAAATGGAAAACAATGATACAACAGGATTAGATGAATTGCTGACAAGACTTGATTCTGTCATGAATTCCTTGTCTAGCGAAAAGTCTGAGCTTGGTGCAAGATATAACCGCTTAGAAATGGTTGAGTCTAGAATTGACGCACAAGAAGTGCTTGCTAACAAAGTTCTTTCAGATAATGAAGATGTTGATATGGAAGTAGCAATCACAAACTTGTCTGTTCAGGAAAGTGTTCATAACGCTTCATTGAGCGTAGGAGCAAGAATTATTCAGACATCATTAATTGACTTCTTAAGATAATATAACTGACTTGGCTGGAAGCTTCGTTTTAAGACATTCCTAATCACTAGGCAAACGTCTCATTTCGCCTCAGTATTGTATAAACACTTGAAGCTATTCTGTAATGAATAGCTTTTTTTTATAGAAAGGAGAGAAATATTCATGCAAATACCACAGCTGCGGATTGATTCAACACCTGCTAAGCTTGGACTTACAACAGTCCAGCCGCAAGTTCAAATGGAGCAAAAGCCTGCTGATTTGTATATTGAGCAGCCAAAGGCAGAGCTGATTATTGATAAAAAAGCTGCTACTTTGACAATCGACCAAACAGAGGCAAGAGCCTATGAAGGTATGAAAACACGAGAAAGATTCATTGATGATTATGTCCAAAAAGGCCGCCAAGAATGGCTTAAAGGAATTGCAAGACGCATAAAAGACGGACAGCAGCTTGCAGCAATTGAAAATAAAGGTAATCCGATTCCGCAAATTGCCAAAAGAAACAGCGAAGGACCGCCGAAGCAGTTTGGTCTAGGCTGGATACCGCCAGCAAACAGTGTCAAAATCCAATATGATCCAGGCTATGTGAAAACATCCTTTGAAACACATGAACCAATTATTGATGTTAACCAAAATAAGCCACTAATCGACTATACACCTGGAAAAGTTATAACAGAATTAGTTCAATATCCAAGTTTAGAGATTCATTTTGAAAATTTAAAGTCCAATGGGGTAAACTATCAACAATCAAAATAAAAGGACTGATGTAATTGAAAATTAATACAAAGTTTCATGGAGAAAAAGAAATAACCGACAAGGAAATCATTCATTTTCCAAAAGGAATTCCTGCATTTGAAGAAGAACAACAATTCGTCATCCTGCCGATTGATGACCAAGAGCATATATTTATCCTTCAGTCTGTCACAAATGAAAATCTTGGTTTTGTTGTTGCAAACCCCTTCGTTTTTTTCAAGGAATATGAGTTTGAACTAGCAGAATCTACGACAAGCTTTTTAGAGCTAGAGTCAGATAGGGATGTTCTTATCTTTACCATTTTGACAGTCCAGGATCCTTTTGCAAAAACAACCGCTAATTTACAGGCGCCGATTATTCTTAACATAAAAAACAATCAAGCCCAGCAAGTAATTCTAAATTTGCCTGAATACAAAACAAAGCACAGCATTTTTTCACAACAACAATCAGAAGCGGTAAAGGGGTGAGAAGATGCTCGTACTATCCAGAAAAGTCGGCGAAGTAATCAAAATAGGCAATGACATCGAATTAACAGTCGTGTCGGTTAGCGGAGATCAAGTAAAGTTAGGAATCAGTGCACCTAAACAAGTCGAAATACATCGTAAAGAAGTATTTGACCAAATTTATAATGAAAATAAAGCAGCATCTGTTGATATCAGCAGTGTATTAAATGTCTTCAAAAAAAATAAATAAAAAAGTATAAAAAACATTAAACAAAAAATTCTCCTGCCGATATATAAAGTAGAGAGGGGAAGGGCGGCCGACCTTCCCTAATCCTATAAAAGACAGTCCACAAGGATGTGGGCATATAATTCAAGGAGGAGAAATTTACAATGAGAATCAATCACAATATCGCTGCATTAAACACATACCGTCAATTGAGCTCTGCAACAACTGCTCAATCTAAATCAATGGAGAAATTGTCTTCAGGTCAACGTATCAACCGTGCTGGTGACGATGCTGCTGGTCTAGCAATCTCTGAAAAAATGCGTGGACAAATTCGCGGTTTGGATCAAGCATCTCGTAACTCACAAGATGGTATCTCTCTAATCCAAACAGCTGAAGGTGCATTGAATGAAACACATGCAATTCTTCAACGTATGCGTGAGCTAGCTGTACAAGGTGGTAACGATACAAATACTACTGATGACAGAACTCAAATTCAAACAGAACTAAACCAATTAATGTCTGAAGTTGACCGTATTGCTAATACAACTGAGTTCAACACACAAAACCTATTAAAAGGTTCATTCTCTGCAACACTACAAGTAGGAGCTAATGATGGACAAACTATCAACTTCTCTATTAGTGGAATGGGTGCAGCTAGCCTTGGTCTTACAGCTGCTAATATTTCAGTAGGAAGTAACCTGCTTGCAAGTGGCACAATTTCAACATTAGATGCTGCAATTAAAACAGTTTCTACACAACGTTCAAACCTAGGTGCATTGCAAAACCGCCTAGAGCACACAATCAACAACTTGGATACATCTTCTGAGAACTTGACTGCTGCAGAATCTCGTGTTCGTGACGTAGATATGGCGAAAGAAATGATGAACCAAACGAAAAACTCTATTCTTGCTCAAGCAGCTCAATCTATGCTTGCTCAAGCAAACCAACAACCACAAGGCGTACTTCAATTACTTCAATAATTGGCTGCGTACTTCTGGGAAAGGACTGCCTATTTTTGGCGGTCCTTTTATGTTTTATGATACTTTCCAGTTGAGTGGCTGTGAATCGATTTATATATATAGGAATTGTGTTTTAAAGATATTCTTTCTATGGAAAAACTTACAAATGAAATACAGCTAAATAAAAAATTCTCCTGCCGATATATATAGTAGAGGGGGGAAGGGCTGCAGAACTTCCTTAATCTATACAATAAATTCGTCCACAAGGATGTGGATAACAATTTCAAGGAGGAAAATTAACAATGAGAATCAATCATAATATCGCTGCATTAAACACATACCGTCAATTGAGCTCCGCAAGTACTGCTCAATCTAAATCAATGGAGAAATTGTCTTCAGGTCAACGTATTAACCGTGCTGGAGATGACGCTGCTGGTCTAGCAATCTCTGAAAAAATGCGTGGACAGATCCGCGGTTTGGATCAAGCATCTCGTAACTCACAAGATGGTATCTCTCTAATCCAAACAGCTGAAGGTGCATTGAACGAAACACATGCAATTCTTCAACGTATGCGTGAACTAGCTGTTCAAGGTGGTAACGATACAAACACTACTGATGACAGAGCACAAATTAAAACAGAAATAGACCAATTAACAAAAGAAATTGATCGTATTGCTGATACAACAGAATTTAACACGCAAAACCTACTAGGTGGAAGTTTCTCCGCGACACTACAAGTAGGAGCTAATGATGGACAAACTATCAACTTTACAATCAGCGCAATGGATGCTGATGGTCTAGGGATATCAGGAACAATTAGTGTAGGAACAAACGCGCAAGCAAGTGCTTCTATCTCTAAATTAGATGAAGCAATTAAAACTGTTTCAACACAACGTTCAAACCTTGGAGCATTACAAAATCGCCTAGAGCACACAATCAACAACTTGGATACATCATCTGAGAACTTGACGGCTGCAGAATCTCGTGTACGTGACGTAGACATGGCGAAAGAAATGATGAACCAAACAAAGAACTCTATCCTTGCTCAAGCAGCTCAATCAATGCTTGCTCAAGCAAACCAACAACCACAAGGCGTACTACAGTTACTTCAATAATTTTATTAATTGAGAAAGGGCTGCCTTTATTATTATAGGGAGCTCTTTTTTCTAAATCTATCTGTAAACACAGGTGATAAGGAGATTTCTGGTTACAGAATTTACCTTTTTTCTATCATTTTCCAAATAAATTCCAGGAGCCACCTACTAAACTACTACTGCTTACAGTGAATCCTATATTGCCTGTAATATGATGCTAGAGGGAAAGGTTTAATGTTTACTTAGTAATAAAAAGAAAATTTATAACAAATTGATTGAGGGTGTAAAATATATGAGTTTAAGTAATCCTAAAGTAAGTGTCATAATACCACTGTACAATGTCATTGACCTGATAGAAGAGACGATGCAATCACTGTTAAAACAAACACTGAATGAAGTTGAATATATATTTATAGATGACGAATCATCGGATGGTACATATGAGAGAGCTCTAGACTATGAGCAAAAGCATTTAAATATTAAAGTGATTCGACAAGCATCTAATATGGGAGTATCGGCAGCCAGAAATAAGGGGATAAAGGAAGCGAACGGCGACTATGTATTTTTCATGGATAGCGATGACCTTTTATTAGAAAACTCTATTGAAACACTCTATTATGCAGCCATCACTAATGATGCCGATTTAGTAACTGGTGTTCATGCTTCTTTTACAGATGGTGTTGTTGCTTCAGCAGACATGTTTACACAATTCCCAAGGTTACAAGTAGAAGGAGAAAAAATTCTTCATGAGAACACAGAGCTATTCTACTTGATATACTGTTGGGGTAAACTATTTAAACGGGAATTGGTAAAGAACATAACCTTTCCTGAGGGTGTAAATTATTTCGAGGATCAACCTTTTATTGTTAATGCATATATAAACGCCTCAAAAATCTATTCTGTACCCAGCGTGACTTACTATCACAGAAAAAGGTCAGGTGTTAGCCAATCTTTAACTCAACTTATCCAAACTAATTTATATAAACATATGGATGATTTAATAGAAGCAATTGAACTGTCTACTACATACATAACTAAGAAAAAAATCGGGGAAGAATGCCTGAAATTACTTATTGGCTATCTTAATAGAGTACTCTTATGGAACGTTTGGTATATACTAAGCTCCGCTATCGGTAGCAAAAATTCTGACGTTACTATTTATTGCCTAACTAAAATAAATAACTGGGTTACTACTGTAGAAGATAATATAGTCCTCCATACACAAGGATTCCAAGTAATTATGCAGGAGGCTAACAAATATTCCTCACTTTTAGATGCCAATTCAATGAAGCAGCTAGTAAACTTAATGAGGAATATACTAGGTAAAATGGAAGCGGCAAAAAGACAAACTACTAACTATTAAAAGGAGAGTGATGATTTCCTTTTTTATCTTACTTGGAAAAGTTAGAAGTACTCTTTATATTAGCCTTATTCAGTTCCACTTGTTTTACACTAGATTGAATTAAATTAGACGGGCTATGAAAAATATTTAATCTTCATTATCACGATAATTATTATCATGATTTCTATACTGAATTAAATTATTTGATTGGTTAGTGGTTAGTTCAAAAACAAAAGAATAGGATTCTCAAGTAAACAAACAGCCATAGGCTGATTTCAATTGCTAAATTAATTTGTTGTCATAATTTTCATAAAGAGGATAACCTAGTTTAGGTAGTCCTTTTTTTGTTGTTTATTCTATATGTTCTCTATTGGTAAACTCCTTTTCTCACTAGTTAGGATTCATATTGAAAAAAATCCTATAACGATTGGATAGTTACTTATTATTTATCATTATATTTTTAAGGTAAGAGGAAGGGTTTCCTAAGCACAATAGCGTTGTTTTTGTGGAATAATCTACCGGTTAACTAAGAAGTTGTCCTCCCGATAAATATAGTAGAGAGGGGAAGGGCTGCAGAACTTCTTCAATCTATAAAAAACATTAATCGTTCACAAGGATGTGGACACTAAATTCAAGGAGGAAATTTTACAATGAGAATCAATCATAATATCGCTGCATTAAACACATACCGTCAATTGAGCTCCGCAAGTACTGCTCAATCTAAATCAATGGAGAAATTGTCTTCAGGTCAACGTATTAACCGTGCTGGAGATGACGCTGCTGGTCTAGCAATCTCTGAAAAAATGCGTGGACAGATCCGCGGTTTGGATCAAGCATCTCGTAACTCACAAGATGGTATCTCTCTAATCCAAACAGCTGAAGGTGCATTGAACGAAACACATGCAATTCTTCAACGTATGCGTGAACTAGCTGTTCAAGGTGGTAACGATACAAACACTACTGATGACAGAGCACAAATTAAAACAGAAATAGACCAATTAACAAAAGAAATTGATCGTATTGCTGATACAACAGAATTTAACACGCAAAACCTACTAGGTGGAAGTTTCTCCGCGACACTACAAGTAGGAGCTAATGATGGACAAACTATCAACTTTACAATCAGCGCAATGGATGCTGATGGTCTAGGGATATCAGGAACAATTAGTGTAGGAACAAACGCGCAAGCAAGTGCTTCTATCTCTAAATTAGATGAAGCAATTAAAACTGTTTCAACACAACGTTCAAACCTTGGAGCATTACAAAATCGCCTAGAGCACACAATCAACAACTTGGATACATCATCTGAGAACTTGACGGCTGCAGAATCTCGTGTACGTGACGTAGACATGGCGAAAGAAATGATGAACCAAACAAAGAACTCTATCCTTGCTCAAGCAGCTCAATCAATGCTTGCTCAAGCAAACCAACAGCCACAAGGTGTACTACAATTACTGCAATAATTTTATTAGATAGAGGATTGTCGATATTTGACAGTCCTCTTTTTGTAGTTTATAAAAACGTTTGATAAGCTGAAATTTTTCCTTATTTTTGTATGAAAAACAATGTATATGTAAACAATAAAAATAAAGAATTTTTATACTAAGATTTAATCTCTTTGTGTATGCTCCTCCTTGCTTTTTCAAGATAGTTGTTATTCCTTTTCTGAATGGTGAGCAAAATGAAATTTCATTTATATGCTTTTATAATTAATTCTACAGGCAGGAATTGCTGAGAATTAATTATAAAAAAACATCATAAAAAAAGTTAAACAAAAAACTGTCTGTCCGATATATAAAGTAGAGCGGGGAAGACAAATTCTCCCTGACTTTAAAAATAGAATGTTCACAAGGATGTGGACACTAAATTCAAGGAGGAAGCTTTACAATGAGAATTAATCACAATATCGCTGCATTAAACACATACCGTCAATTGAGTTCTGCAACAACTGCTCAATCTAAATCAATGGAGAAATTGTCTTCAGGTCAACGTATCAACCGTGCTGGTGACGATGCTGCTGGTCTAGCAATCTCTGAAAAAATGCGTGGACAAATTCGCGGTTTGGATCAAGCATCTCGTAACTCACAAGATGGTATCTCTCTAATCCAAACAGCTGAAGGTGCATTGAATGAAACACATGCAATTCTTCAACGTATGCGTGAGCTAGCTGTACAAGGTGGTAACGATACAAATACTACTGATGACAGAACTCAAATTCAAACAGAACTAAACCAATTAATGTCTGAAGTTGACCGTATTGCTAATACAACTGAGTTCAACACACAAAACCTATTAAAAGGTTCATTCTCTGCAACACTACAAGTAGGAGCTAATGATGGACAAACTATCAACTTCTCTATTAGTGGAATGGGTGCAGCTAGCCTTGGTCTTACAGCTGCTAATATTTCAGTAGGAAGTAACCTGCTTGCAAGTGGCACAATTTCAACATTAGATGCTGCAATTAAAACAGTTTCTACACAACGTTCAAACCTAGGTGCATTGCAAAACCGCCTAGAGCACACAATCAACAACTTGGATACATCTTCTGAGAACTTGACTGCTGCAGAATCTCGTGTACGTGACGTAGATATGGCGAAAGAAATGATGAACCAAACGAAAAACTCTATTCTTGCTCAAGCAGCTCAATCAATGCTTGCTCAAGCAAACCAACAGCCACAAGGCGTACTTCAATTACTTCAATAATAAAATACTTTAGTAGTACTATCGAAATATCGTGCTTCGTTTTATTAAAGCACGATATTTTTATTAGCATTACTAATTATCAGGAGGAATTAGCGTGGATATAAAAGTATCATTATGTATGATTGTAAAAAATGAAGAAAATGTACTGGATCGCTGCTTATCGTCAGTCGCACATTTAGTTGATGAAGTGATTATTGTAGATACAGGGTCAACAGACAAAACAAAGGAGATTGCAAGTAAATATACATCCAAATTATTTGATTTTGAATGGATTAACGATTTCTCTGCTGCAAGGAATTATGCGGCTAAACAGGCAACTAGTGACTGGATTTTAGTACTTGACGCAGATGAATTTATTGATGAGGAAAATTATCATGAATTTATTAATGGTTTAAAAGAAGATAATGGCCAATTTGACACATATGGCGTGAAAATAATAAACTTTACCGGTTTGTATGGGGAGAAACTAATTCAGAATTATCATGATCGTGTGTATAAGAATAACGGTGAAATTGCCTATTATCGTGCTATTCATGAACAATTAAAAGGTGTTGACGGTCAATCTCTGAACGGAAGTATAGCGAGGCTTTCAGTATTTCACTCTGGGTACATGAATCAGACTGTAGCAGAGAAAGGAAAGAATGAACGTAATAAAGATCTTCTTGATAAAGAAATGCTGGAAAGTAATAATGCATTTGATTATTTCAATTTAGGAAATGAATATTATTCACAAGGACAATATGAAGAGGCATTAAAAGCATATACAAATGCTTACAACTTAAAGAGCAGCTATCAATTATCTTGGGTGGCTTCTACTGTTATCCAGATAATCAGCGTGTTAATACAGTTAAAGAGATATAATGATGCAGTTAATGTTATCAATGACTCCATAGAACTATACCCAGGCTCATTCGAAATGATTTTCCTAAAAGGTGAGATTTGTTATGTTAGAGGACAATATGATGATGCTAAGTATTATTTTGAAGAGATTATTAACAATAGTGAAAGGTATAATCATACTATTTTGAGGCCAGATTTGAAAGACCAAATGCCGCACAGAAGGCTTGGGGATATATACAATTATGAGAAAGTATATGACAAAGCCATTTACCACTATATGAACGTACTGAATATTAATAAGTTAGATAGTGATTGTATAAGAAAGATTATCTACATTTTAAATAAATTCCATACTGAAGATGAAATTATACAATTTATTGAAAGAAATGACCTAATTAATATAAATAATTTAGCTTCTTATATGTCTGGGTGTTTTGATATAGGGAAACCAAATATTATTCAGCCGTTTCTAAAATATAATATTGAGGATAAACTGTTAGAAAAAATATACAAACTTAAAAATTACTGTTTAACGGGAACAGGAAATCTAGCAGAGTTTAATGATATATTAAATCCAAAAGTAGTTGAGAGTCTAAATAATAAACAAATGCTAAATATTATTGATTTATACTTATTAAGAGGTAGGCTTTTAGAGGGAAATCAATCACCTTTGCTTGTTGCTGCCTTTGAAGAAGACGAGCACATAAGTATGTTGGTTGAATTATTAAATAATTTAACAGTCGAAAAATTAGTTGAACCGGAATTATTCCTAGGTTCCCTCCAAATTCTTATGAACTATAAAAAATATGATTTGGCATCCAAATTAATAAATAATAAACATTTACTAACAGAATCTGCACTAGCGAAGGCAGCAGCTATTCTTTATGAAAATGATTTTAAAGGGGAGGGCCTTCAATTATATAATGCTTGTGACTGGGATGTTTATACTGAACAAGATTTCTTAAATATAATAAATGGTCTATTTGAGACTGGAAATGATCAAAATGCTATTGAATTCACGAAATATGCTAATTTGTTGTTTGAGAATGATTTCAGATTCTATAAAATCTTACTGGAAAACCCAATTGATGATCACCTGTTTAACGCTACCGTGAAAAAAGCATTAGAGACTTTTAAAGGAAGCATTTATATGGAAAAGTATCTATTATAGAAAAGGATTATTCAAAAGGGGTTAAAGAATGATAATTGATATCGTATTAGTGTATGCTGCTGGCCGCGGCGGTTTAGAAGATGTTATAGCTACAGTCAGCTCAGAGTTGACTAAAAAAGGGCATAGGGTAAGATTTTTTCAATCTTATCCTTCCCAAAATCCAGACTGGGAACAGAGTCTGCCTGAATATTACTATTATGGAGAAATGGGAAATTTTGAAAGTGAGACCATTCCAACATTGTCCAAAGGCTATGCTAATAAATTGAAAGAGGCAGGGAAGCCAGATATTGTCCTTGCAACACATGCACCTAGCTTAAGTTTTATATGCCGATCTGCAATTGCAAGCGTAAAGGGAAAAATGGCTCCAGTACTTTCGTGGCTTCATGGTCCACCAGAATATTACGGAAATGAAACTATGTTAAGGTATAGTGAAGGTCATCTGGCTATCTCCTCACAAATCGGAGATAGTATCAGTAAAAGTATATTTGAAGGGCAACCTATTTATAATGTAGGCAACCCTGTCATTCGCAACGAGTTTAAGACAATAAAAAGAAGTGAAGGAAAAAAGCTGGAGCTTCTTTATGTTGGTAGGCTCGATCAGCATCAGAAAAGGTTGGATATTCTTTTTAAAGGTCTAGAACTTCTGGAAACTGATTGGAGGCTTCATTGTATAGGTGAAGGCCCCGATGGAGAGAAAATCAGAAAATTAGCAGATGAACTGGGAATAAAGGATCGAATATTGTTTCATGGCTGGCAGGAAGACCCTTGGAATGTTGCAGAAGAAGTAACTGCACTTGTTATGAGCTCAGACTATGAGGGCCTCCCGCTTGTTCTTATGGAAGCACTTGGAAGAGGGATGCCTGTTATTTCGACAAATTGCAGTGGTGCATCAGATATTATTAATGATGGAGAAAACGGTTGGATTTATCCAATTGGAGACTTCCGTGCTCTTGCTGATATCCTTCAAAAAATCGGGGAAAATCAGAGCATTTTGCCTTCTGTTGAAACATGTAAGGCAAGTGTTCAAAAGTTCCATTATCTAAGGGTTGTTGAAAATATTGAGTTGATATTGCAATACCATCAAAAGCTGTTCCTACAGCAATCTAATAATAGGGTATCTCACATAATAAAAGATAATTCTTATTGGAAATCCCAAGTGGTTAATAATATTCTTGATTCTGTAATTAATGGGGTTGAATATTTAGGAACAACAAGGGAGACTGTTGTGCAGGAAAAACTTGCAGGATATTTCTCACAAGACTTTTTGGAACTTCTCCAGCAGGATGACCAAGTAGAAGGTAATACAGAAAAAGTGACAGCATACGTATGTTATCCTAAAGTTGATTTAATTGATTATTCTTTCATGAAGGCTAAGGTAAGTTTTCTGTTAGTTAATGAAATTTATAATGGAAATATTTCCGTTAAAGAAAAGCTTCATTATTCTGCAAGGCTTTACAATGAAAATGGCAACTGGAAGATTTCAGATCTTATCTTAGCAGATGATTACCCAAGTGAATCGCTTCCAAAAAAAGAACGAAAACAAAAGGTGCTCCTAGTAACTACTGCTAACAGCAGTTCTTCTAATACAGCTGCATTATATAAAAATATGCCTAAACACATATTAGATAGTTTTGAAGTGGAAATCGCAGAGCAAAGACTGGCAGATGAGTATTATCAAAAGGTCCTTGCTGCAGACATTCTTGTTTTGACAGAAGCAAATGTAATCTTTGATAAAGAACAATATACATTAAATCAAACTGTAATTGATTTATGGCATGGATTTCCTCTAAAGGCAATGGGACATGCAGATAAAAATGAGGCAGATCGAAATGCTGTTACAGAAAGATGGAGCAATATTGACTATGTATGTTCGTACTCTGATAAGTTCAGTGAAATGATGACAAAATGCTTTAAAGTTGATCCTGAAATATTTCATATTACAGGAATGCCTCGAAATGATTTATTAATAAAATCCTATCATGAAAAGGATAATTCAATTCTGAGAAAATTGTTCCATATTGAAACAGAGGGTAAAAAGTTTATCATGTTTATGCCAACTTATAGAAAAGTAACATTTAACAACAGGCAGGATACAACTTTAAACAGGAGTCATTTCTTTGGATTTGAGAAATTTAACTCCGAAGAGTTTACTGCGTTTTTGGAAAAAAATAATTTAGAATTGATTGTCAAGTTTCATCCAGTTGAAGAACAGTATATGCTGAAAAATGGGATTGAACTAGGGAATCATGTTCATTTGTTGACACATGAAATGCTGACACAAAACAATCTGGATATGTATGATATTTTAGGAAAGTTTGATTTGCTTTTGACAGATTATTCTTCTGTATACTTTGACTATTTGTTAATTGATAAACCAATCATTTTTCTTCCTATTGACGTAGAGCAGTATAAGACAACAAGAGGATTTATTTTAGGTGATTATGATATGTGGACACCAGGAGCTAAAGCAACGACACAGCAACAACTACAGGATGAAGTTCTAACAAACTTAAAAGATAGTGAGAAGTTTGCTGCAGAGAGAGCGAAGGTACGAAATATTGTTCATTATTATCAAGACGATGTTTCTTCGTTCAGAGTTTGGGAGTTCATAAAGCAAAGGGCTATTTCTATCAATTGAAAGATTTAGGTACAACATGAAAATATCATTAGCATTGATTGTCAAAAACGAAGAAAACTCAGTAAAAAAGTGCATACTAAATGCAAAAAAAATAGTGGATGAAATTGTAGTAGTAGATACAGGGTCTACCGATAGTACATTAAAGATCTTAAAGGAGAATTCCAACTTAAAGCTTTTTGAATTTCTATGGGAAAATGATTTCTCAAAAGCCCGTAATTATGCGATCGACCAATGTACAGGCGATTATATACTAGTATTGGACGCAGACGAGTATATAACATTCGGCAAAAGAAATGAACTGGAAAAAGTCATGAAGCAAAATCAAATCGGCAGAATTAAAATTGTCAGCAAGTTCAAGAAAGATGGAGAGGAGTTCGAAGCAAGCTCCTATATATCCAGATTTTTTCCGAATTCTGTCCGCTATAAGGGAGCGATCCACGAGCAGCTGGATTCAACCCTCCCAAGAGTGGATATGAAGCTGACTGTTTCTCACAGCGGTTATTTCGATAAGGATAAAAGTGCAAGAAATATTCCTATCCTGCTTCAGGAACTTGAGAAACATCCAAACGATGCTTATTTCCATTATCAACTTGGAAAAGAGTACCGGTTAAGCAAGTCTTTTAATAAATCTTGGGACCATCTGCAGAAGGCATATGAGCTAGTGAAACAGCATGATGCTTTCTATAACCAACTTATATTAGAGCTGTTACAGACAGGGAAAGAGCTTGTCAACAAAGAAACAATCATTGTCATTCGTGAAAATGAACAAAGCTTAAACAATGTCACTGATTTTCACTTTTATAAGGGACTTTTCTATTTGGATTATTGTTTAAACAATTTAAATGAAGCTATTCACTTACTTCCAAAAATAGAGGCCAGCTTTACAGCATGTCTGAATATCAGCAAGAAGAAGCATACAGAATATTTAAGCGGAACAGGCAGCTTTTTGGCACTGTATAACTTAGGTGTTTATCATGAGGCAATCGGCAGCATCGTGAAGGCGAAAAGATATTATATGGAGTCTGCAAGACTTGGCTATGAACCTGCCAAGATAAGACTTGCAGCAATTTAATTAATTCAGGTAAGGCAGTTCGGCAAATAAATCCGAACTGCCTTTTTCATTGTATTAAAAGCGGAAAAAAGCAGCCGATATAACAGAAGTAGTATATATTTTTTAGGGGGAAATGCCAATGATAGAAAAGTATACTTCAAATAGCGTCTATACAGCTCAGCAACACAAGAATAATGAGAATAGTGTGACAAAAGTGAGCGAACCACCTGTTAATCCGCTCATAGAGGAGAATAAGCCTGTTGATCCTGCAAGCAAGGAAAAAGAGAGAAAAGATCTGGAAAGCTTGATTAACAGCATGAATGAATTTATTCAGCCTGCACACACATCTCTTAAATTCCAGCTTCACGATAAGTTGGAAGAGTACTATGTACAAGTCATTAATGATGACACAAAAGAGGTAATCAGAGAAATACCCTCAGAAAAAATGCTCGATATATATGCTGCGATGAAAGAGTATTTGGGCTTAATGGTAGACGAGAAAATTTGATTCATACTAATGACAGCAGCTCTTTGTTTTAATAGGCAAGGCTGCTGTCATCCCTAAAAAAGCATAGGCATATCCTCTTAACTAGCTCTTTCTCCTAGCAGATTCAATATAGGTAAAAAGTAAGATATCTCAATAAAATGTTAAAGGCTGAAAAAGACTCGCCGATAATAATAGTAATCAATGATTATATTTAAAAAAAGCGTCAGCTTTATTAGTTTAAATATAAAAAAAGTACGAGGTGAGGAATTTGGTTTTAAGAATAGGCGGACTCGCAAGCGGCATGGATATAGACTCCTTAGTAGAACAGCTAATGACTGCGGAAAGAGTACCTTTAGACAAATTAAATCAAAAGAAAACATATACAGAGTGGCAGCGAGACGACTATCGCGAAATGAACACCTTGTTGCTGTCATTGGATACATTGTTATCTGATGGATTGCAAAAACAATCAACATTTATTAAGAAAACAATCAATTCATCTAATTCAGATGCATTGTCTGTTAAGAACGTAACATCTACGACTGATTTTTCGGGATCAATACAAATAGATAAGCTTGCAACGGCTGCGCAAATGAAAAGTAGTACGGTTGATGCAAATGGAGAAGAAAAAGCAAGTTCTACACAGCTATCTGATTATAGTTCAACAAAAACGCTTGGATCTTATGGTATAACTGGTACTAAAATCACAATATCCGCAATTGATGCAAATGGTGTTATGTCTAGTAAGGATATAACTATAGATCCGACAAAAGATACAATGGATAGTCTCGTGTCAAAAATAAATCAACAATCAGGTGTCACAGCCTTTTATGATCCTGCATCAAATCAATTTTCCTTAACAGCCAAAAACACAGGGGGAATTGCTGATGGTCCTGAGATTTCTCTAAGTTCAGATGATAGTAATCTTTTTACAATGCTAAATCTTCCTTCGAACAATGAGACTGCTACAGGAACTTTAGGCACAAACGCTAAATTCACATACAACGGAATCGAAACAGAAAGATCATCAAACACCTTCCGAATCAACGGTGTAGAACTAACACTCAAACAAGTAACAGAAGCCGGCAAGCCGATAACATTCTCATCAACAGCTGATGTTGATTCTATTTACGACTCCGTTAAAGGCTTCGTTGACAAATACAACGAAATAATCGAAAAAATCAGCGATAAAATCGGTGAGACGAAGTACAGAGATTATACTCCTTTGACTGATGCTCAAAAGGAAGAGATGACAGAGGATGAGATTAAGAAGTGGGAAGAGAAGGCGAAGAGCGGGACATTAAAGAATGATCAGATTCTTTCTAATGTGTTGAATAGAATGCGTTCTAGTCTTGGTTCTATCGTAAACACAGGCGGTGCTTTCTCTAGACTTTCTGATATTGGCATCACAACGACTAACAACTATTTAGAAGGCGGTAAGCTTGTAATCGATGAAGACAAGCTAAAGGAAGCAATTACGGCCGATCCTAATAGTGTTTATAAGCTATTCCAAAACAGCAGTGCTACTGGTACAGCTGATCAAGGGTTTGCACAGAAGGTCAGAGCCAACTTGAAAGTAGCGATGGACGACATCAAGACGAAGGCTGGTTCATCTTCAAGTGTTAATAACACATTTACATTAGGAAAACTGTTGAATCAATACAGTTCAAGAATTTCAGATTTTGAAGATAGATTAACGACAATTGAAAATAGATACTGGGCAAGATTTACGGCAATGGAGACAGCTATCAATAAAGCGAACAGCCAGTCTGGTTATTTGACAAGCATGTTCAGCCAATAAAAAGGAGTAATATAAATGGCAACTACTAATCCGTATCAATCATACAAACAGAATTCAGTTAATACAGCTTCACCAGGCGAGTTAACGCTTATGCTTTATAATGGCTGCCTGAAATTCATCGGTTTAGCCAAAAATGCCATCCAAAATAATGATATTGCGACGAGAAACTTAAATATTCAAAAGGCGCAGAACATTATCCAAGAACTGATGGTGACATTGAATATGGAAATTCCAATTTCTAAAAACTTTATGTCTTTATATGATTTCATGAACCGTCAGCTGATTAAAGCTAATATTGTGAGTGACATCAAAATTCTGGAGGATGTAGAATTTCTGTTGACAGAATTCCGAGATACATGGAAAGAGGCTATCCAGATTAACCGTCAAAAACAATATGCTTCTGGCGGGCAAGTTTAATGGAAGCAATCAAGCAATGCTATGCAGTTACTGCAGAGCTGATTGACCACTTAAAGGGTGAACCAGAAAAGGATACTGATAAAATCAATAACCTTCTTAATAAAAGGCAGGCGACGCTTACGCTTTTGAAAACACCTAAAACAGAAGTGGAGAAGAAGCTGGGTCAAGCCCTTCTTCAGCAGGATAAGGAGCTGTTAGGGCTCCTTGAAGCGGAAAAGAAAAACATTCAGCAAGATATTAAAGAATTAAAGCATAAAAAAGCTTCTAATCAGAAGTATGTCAATCCGTATCAGTCTCTGCAAACAGATGGCATTTATTATGATAAAAGAAAATAACATCACAAAAACCATTCACTTTTTTAAGTGAATGGTTTTTATTTTATTTAGATCACTCTCGAAAGCTCATGATGCTTCTTATCATTAACGACATTTTCACCGATCAAGGCGATGGGATCGTAGGGCTTGCTCGATTTAATGACAGAATAGGCATCGATTTCTACATTGGATGAAACGACTGCGCGTTCAACAACTGCATTTTCCCCAACAACTGCTCCTGGCAGAAGTACAGAGTCTTTAATGACAGCGCCTTTCCCAATCGTTACTCCATGGAAGATGACAGAGTTTTCTACTGTTCCGTAGATTTCACATGCTTCGCTGATTAATGAATGCTTCACAGCTGAAGAGTCATCAAGATATACTGGCGGATGGGATTGTTCTACAGTGTAGACATTCCATTCCTTATCTTTTAAGAAGATATTGGATTCTTTTTCAAGCAGATCCATATTGGCTTCCCAGTAGCTGTCGATTGTGCCGACATCTTTCCAGTAGCCTTTGAATTGGTATGCGTGGAGTTTTAAATTGTCATGCAGCATTGCGGGGATAATGTCTTTTCCAAAATCCTTGCAGCTGTCTTGATTGTTTTCTTCTTTTTCCAAGTAAGCTTTGAGGGTTTTCCATTTGAAGATGTATACACCCATAGAAGCTAGGTTTGACTTTGGATCTTCTGGCTTTTCTTCGAATTCACTGATACGATTGCCTGAAGATTCTGTATTCATGATACCGAAACGGCTTGCTTCTTCCCACGGTACTTCTGTAACAGAAATCGTTGCATCAGCATTTGTCTCGATATGCTGTTTCAGCATTAGATCATAATCCATTTTATAGATATGGTCGCCAGAAATAATCAAAACATGCTCTGGGTCATACTGTTCAATGAAGGGAGTGTTCTGATAAATGGCATGTGCAGTTCCTTCATACCAGCGTTCTTCCGTATCGCATTGGTACGGAGGCAGGATGGAAAGACCGCCGTCTCTTCTGTTAAGATCCCATTCTTTTCCATCTCCAATATAATTTTGCAATACATGAGGCTGGTATTGTGTCAGCACGCCAACTGTATCAATGCCAGAATTCCGGCAATTGCTTAAAGTGAAGTCGATGATTCGGTATTTTCCACCGAACGGTACTGCTGGTTTCGCTAGATGATCTGTCAGTTTCTTTAATCTCGTTCCTCTTCCACCGGCTAAAAGCATGGCGATACATTGTTTTTTCATGATAACCCTCCTGTATTCGTTTTCAGATTGATGTTTAGATGAAGTATTATAAGCGGTCATCTTCCCATAATTTGTAGTAGTACTCATGCTCTTCTTCAGCTTCAATGCTGTTATGCTGTTCCTCTGGAAGTTCAGTTAATACTTTCATGTTGTTCAATGTTGTTTTCCTCCTTGGCCATTCATATAGACGTAATTCTATTAGATTTTAATTACTTTAACAATTAAAATAATTAGATGTTTTCTGTCAACTACCGACAAAATTCGAATATTTATTTATATTTTGAAGAGGTACAGTTCTTTTTTTTGAGAAGTTATTGGCTTGTTTCATGTAGTTTTTAATTACCCCAGCTATTTTTTTTTAAAACCAAGTTATATCAAAAAAATTGTAAAAGATTGTTCTAAAATAGAATTTAGTCCAAAAGCAGGATACGAAAAGCTAGTAAAGACTATGTTTATTTATGGAGAAGAACATGTCCGCCATGCTTGCGTCTGCTTGAAATGAAAAAGTGTGAATAAAAAAAGGGATATTTAGAAAAATGGCAGTTGCTATATTGATAAAGATTCTCTTGAAAAATTTGTCTAAAAAAGCAGATGAAAAATTTGCCGTAAACTTTTTTAAAAAAACAGCCAGTTTTTTATTTGTTCACAAATTTGTCGAATTTTCTAAAAGTTTTTGCAGGAATGTGGAAGGGTAAACGAGAAATATAATGTATAGTCAAAAAGTTCATTACTCGCATAGTTTTAAAGCTGCGAGGGGAACAATAAGACTTGCACTGGAATACAAAAGGAGGAGTAACTTATGAATTTCAACATTAGAGGAGAAAACATTGAGGTAACTCCAGCAATAAGAGAATATGTAGAAAAGAAAATCTCTAAATTGGAAAGATATTTTTCCGAGACGCCAGATGCAAATGTCAATGTGAATTTAAAAACCTACAATGATAAGACTGCAAAGGTGGAAGTAACAATACCGATGTCCCAGCTTGTGCTTAGAGCAGAAGAAGATCACTTGGACATGTATGCAGCAATTGATTTGATTGTTGATAAATTGGAACGTCAAATCAGAAAACATAAAACGAAAGTGAACCGCAAGCAGCGTGAAAAAGGCAATCTGAACACTTTATTCGGTGCAGATGAGCCTAGTGCAGCAGCACTTCAGGAAGAAGAGGACGAGATGGAAATTGTCCGCCAGAAGCGTTTTAATTTAAAACCGATGGACAGTGAGGAAGCCATTTTACAAATGGATCTTCTTGGTCACAGCTTCTTTGTTTACACTGATGCGGAAACTAACTCAACAAATATCGTTTATAAAAGAAAAGACGGCAAGTACGGGCTTATTGAAGCAAAATAAACGTATAGCAGCAAGAAGGAAACCTGCAGGATATAACTGCAGGTTTTTTCTGTTTAAATACGAAGCTTTTTTTAAAATCGCAGTATTTTGCGATAATATTATGGCAATTACTTGAATACTCCTGCAATCAAGAGGAGTGTTTGATATAATGAGCGAAAGTATTATAGATAAATATTAGATAATAAGTGTGGGTCCAGAATATCTTCTTACTAGGTGTCAATTTCATTTTCAAGGGGTGTGAGCGGCAATGAAAAGGTCTGTAATGGAAGCAAACTTGTTTTGTACACACTGCAATAATGAAAGTCTTCATGATGTTGTTTATATAAATGAAGAAATAACGAGCGTCAAATGTCATTCCTGTTTATATGAAGCAGGCATGAAGGTTAATATCATGAGGGAATTCTACAAGGAACTGTTTGAGCATATCGCAACAAAGCCGAGTAGAATTACTGAAGAATATAAACAGGATTTGAGCCGATTTATCGCTAGACTCCCAATAAGGGTGATCAGCAAGCCATACCGGTTCATGCGCTACTTAAATGAATCGAGAAAGGTTATGAAGTACTATAAAAAATGTTGATTTTCTTAATATAATGAATTTTGCTTTTAGGACAAAGTCATATTTATAACCCCTTCTAGTCTATTCCATCTTTCCTTCAGACGAAAGTTGTCACTCTATTGCGGAAATGGTAATATATATAGGAAAATACTAGTGCAGCTACATATATTTAATGGTATCCTTTTTATAGGGTGTTTACAAAACAGTCACTTCATTTTCATGAGATTTTAATGAACAATGAATATGCTATAGTTGCTTAAATAAACTAGCTTTTATGCTATTGATATAATAACCAAATGATAGTTTTTAAATAGAATCTCTCATTACAATAATAAAGGAGCGTTTTTTAATGCTTGGTATTTTAAATAAGGTTTTTGATCAGAATAAGCGCGATATAAAGAAACTTACAAAGATTGCAGAAAAGGTAGAGCTTTTGGCGAGTGAAACGGCAGCATTAAGCGATGAGCAGCTAAAAGCAAAAACAGAAGAGTTTAAAGCGCGCTACCAAAAAGGTGAAACGCTCGATGATATGCTTGTTGAGGCTTTTGCAGTTGTGAGGGAAGCTGCAAAACGTGTGCTTGGATTATACCCGTATCCTGTACAGTTAATGGGGGGAGCTTCCCTTCATGACGGAAACATCTCTGAGATGAAGACAGGGGAAGGTAAAACTTTAACTGCGACAATGCCTGTTTACTTGAATGCACTTTCCGGCAAAGGCGTTCATGTTGTAACAGTCAATGAATACTTGGCGTCACGTGATGCTGCTGAGATGGGACAGCTGTATGAGTTTCTTGGCTTAACTGTCGGCTTGAACTTAAACGGTTTATCAAGAGATGAAAAGCAGGCAGCATATAATGCTGATATTACGTATGGAACAAATAATGAATTCGGCTTTGATTATCTTCGCGATAACATGGTCCTTTACAATGAGCAAAAGGTTCAAAAACCTTTATACTATGCTGTTATCGATGAAGTTGACTCCATTCTGATAGATGAAGCGAGAACACCGTTGATTATCTCCGGATCTGCTCAGAAGTCGACACAGCTGTATGTGCGGGCAAATGTTTTTGTGAGCAGTCTAAAGGTAGAGAAAGACTATACTTACGATGAAAAAACGAAGGGTGTTCAGCTTACAGAAGAAGGGATGAGCAAGGCAGAGCGAGTTTTCCAAATTGAAAACCTGTTTGATGTCAGCAATGTAGCAATTAACCACCATATCACACAAGCCCTTAAAGCACATGCGAGCATGCATAAGGATGTTGATTATGTTGTGCAGGACGGCGAAATTGTCATCGTTGACCAATTCACAGGCCGTCTTATGAAGGGCCGCCGATACAGTGACGGACTTCACCAGGCGATTGAAGCTAAGGAAAATCTTGAAATCCAGAATGAAAGCATGACACTTGCGACAATCACATTCCAAAACTACTTCCGCATGTATGAAAAGCTTGCCGGGATGACTGGTACTGCAAAAACTGAGGAAGAGGAATTCCGCAATATTTATAATATGAGTGTTGTTGTCATCCCTACAAACAGAGATATCATCCGTGATGACCGCGCTGATTTGATATATGCAACAATGGACGGCAAGTTCAGAGCTGTTGTGGAGGATATTGCAGAAAGACATAAAAATGGACAGCCTGTTCTAGTCGGTACAGTTGCGATTGAGACATCTGAAATCATCTCGAAGTATCTTTCTAAAAAAGGCATTCCTCATAACGTCTTGAATGCGAAGAACCATGAAAGAGAAGCGGAAATCATCGCCACTGCCGGTGAAAAGGGCGCTGTTACAATCGCAACTAACATGGCAGGACGCGGTACGGACATTAAATTAGGAGAAGGAATCAAGGATGTCGGCGGTTTGGCTGTAATCGGTACAGAACGCCATGAAAGCCGACGGATTGACAACCAGCTGCGTGGACGTTCCGGACGTCAAGGGGATCCTGGTGTTACTCAATTCTACCTTTCTATGGAAGATGAATTGATGCGACGTTTCGGATCTGACGGAATGAAGGCAATGATGTCAAAACTAGGCATGGATGATTCCCAGCCTATCCAAAGTAAAATGGTTTCAAGGGCTGTTGAATCAGCTCAAAAACGAGTGGAAGGAAACAACTTCGACTCACGGAAACAGCTTCTTCAATATGATGATGTACTACGCCAGCAAAGGGAAATTATCTATGCACAGCGTAATGAAGTGCTGACAAGTGAAAATCTTCGTACCATTGTAGAAGCGATGATTAAATCATCCTTAGAACGCCATGTGGCGGCACATACACCGGACAGTGAAGATCAGGAAAACTGGGATCTGCAGGCAGTCCTTGATTATGCCAACGGAAATCTGCTTCAAGAAGGTGAATTGGAGCTAAATGATATTCGCGGCAAAGATGGCGATGAAATCGTTGAAACAATCATGGAAAAGGTATTGCGCCACTATGATGAGAAAGAAGAGAAGCTTACAACAGAACAAATGCGAGAATTCGAAAAAGTTATCGTGCTCCGTGCTGTTGACAGCAAATGGATTGACCATATCGACCAAATGGATCAGCTGCGTCAAGGTATCCATCTTCGTGCATATGGACAAATCGATCCGCTTCGCGAGTACCAATCAGAAGGATTTGCGATGTTTGAACAAATGGTCTTATCCATTGAAGAGGATGTTGCTAAGTACATCATGAAAGCGGAAATCCGTGAAAACCTTCAAAGGGAAGAAGTAATGAAGGGACAAGCAGTTAATCCGAAAGAAGAGGGCGAAAAGAAGCCAAAGAAAAAGCCGGTTATGAAAAAGCTTGATGTTGGCCGAAACGCTCCTTGTTTCTGCGGCAGCGGCAAAAAGTATAAAAATTGCCACGGAGCTAATTTATAATAAATGAAAGGACCTGCCTCTCCTGTTGCTTTGAGGCAGGTCTTTCTTAGTCAAAGGAATTGTATATCTTCATGAAGATTGGAAATGCTTGAATACAGAGTCAAGTTTAAGCAAAACACCTTTCGGAAAGGAAAGCATGCAATTTTTCTTGAAAAGCCATATAATACTAGAAGGAAGCAGCAAGTGTATGCTGTTTTGAACTATAATTTTTAAAAAGGGTGACAGATAAATGGAATTAGCAGATATTCGCAACGAATTAGAGAAGATAAATGTAACACTAGAAAACTTTAGGGGGTCTCTTTGACTTAGATAACAAAGAGGCACGAATTGCTCATTTGGAAGATGAAATGCTGCATCCTGACTTCTGGAATGACCAGCAGGCGGCACAGACAGTTATCTCTGAAAGCAATGGTTTAAAAGACCAGGTTAATGAATTTTATAAGCTGACAGAAACATTTGAAAACCTGGAACTTACTTATGAATTGGTTAAAGAAGAAGATGACGCTGAATTGCGCAGTGAATTGGAAGAAGAACTGGTTGATTTAGTGAGTAGCTTAAGCCAGTTTGAGCTGAATTTGCTGTTAAGTGAGCCTTATGATAAAAACAATGCTATTTTAGAGCTGCACCCAGGTGCAGGCGGAACAGAATCACAAGACTGGGGCAGTATGCTTTTGCGCATGTACACACGCTGGGCAGAGAAAAGAGGCTTCAAAGTGGAAACTTTGGATTATCTGCCAGGTGATGAAGCTGGGATTAAAAGTGTAACGTTAGCGATTAAAGGTCATAATGCTTTCGGTTATTTAAAAGCAGAAAAAGGTGTACACAGACTTGTCCGCATCTCGCCATTTGACTCATCTGGACGCCGCCATACGAGCTTCGTATCTTGTGAAGTTATGCCAGAATTCAATGATGAGATTGAAATTGAAATCCGTACAGAGGATTTGAAGGTTGATACGTACCGAGCAAGCGGTGCTGGTGGACAGCATATTAATACAACAGACTCCGCTGTTCGTATTACACATATCCCGACAGGAGTAGTCGTGTCTTGTCAAACAGAGCGCTCTCAGATTAAAAACAGGGAGACTGCTATGAAAATGCTAAAAGCAAAGCTATACCAGAAAAAGATCGAAGAACAGGAAGAGAAGCTTGCAGAAATTCGCGGCGAGCAAAAGGATATCGGTTGGGGCAGCCAAATTCGTTCCTACGTATTCCATCCATACTCTCTTGTCAAAGATCACCGTACAAACACAGAAGTAGGTAACACACAATCCGTTATGGACGGAGACATCGACCTCTTCATAAATGCATACTTGCGTTCAAAGCTAAGCATTGCAGAATAACATTTACGCCATCACAACAAGTGATGGCGTTTTTTGTGTTTAAGAATACTCGCAATAGGTAATTAATTATGAAGTGATTATTTAATTTTGGTAAAGTTTTGCCAAGTATGCATTTGGGCAAGGAATTGTAACGTATAATTTTTTTAAGTCATTATGTTGGTAAGGAGGGCATGAAGTTGCCGTGAAAATATTCCAAATTCTTAATTAATTTACTTTTTAAGGGAAAAATGAAACTTTTTGCTGTAAATTTCGTTTATAGGTATATTAATGGAATTATTTAGAGATTCTTATAGTAATTGGTTATTTTAAGAAAAGAGGTTATGAAATGAAAGAGGCTGTATTAACGATTGCTGTTCCTTGTTATAACGAAGAGGAAGTATTCGAGCATACATATTTTCAACTAAAAAAGGTACTTACTTCCCTAATTTCCGAAGGTCTTGTAAGTTCCAAGAGCCAATTGCTCTTCATCGATGATGGGAGCAAGGATTCCACATGGGAAAAAATCGAGAGTGCGACACATTTTGATAAGCTTGTAAGCGGGTTAAAACTGTCGCGAAACTTCGGTCACCAGCGGGCATTGCTTGCAGGGCTTGAGGAAGCTGTTCAATTTTCTGATTGCGTTATTAGCATTGACGCAGATTTGCAGGATGATACTAGTGTGATTAGAGAATTTGTGCTGAAGTACTTGAGCGGCTGTGAAATTGTGTATGGTGTGAGAAGCAAAAGGGAAACAGATACCTTTTTCAAACGAAGTACAGCACAAGGCTTTTACCGCCTGATGGAGAAAATGGGATTATCGCTAGTATATAACCATGCCGATTATCGTCTGTTAAGCAAAAGGGCGCTGATAGAGATGCTTAAGTTCAAGGAATCTAATCTGTTTTTAAGAGGGGTAGTTCCCTTGCTTGGTTTTAAGACGGCGAAGGTATACTATGAGCGCAAAGCCCGAGAGGCTGGAGAATCAAAATACCCAATTGCAAAAATGCTTGCATTTGCTTTAGACGGTATCACATCCTTCAGTGTTAAACCGATTCGCTTTATCACTTTAATAGGTTTTTTATCGTCTATTATCAGCATAATGGCAGGAGGCTATGTGCTTGTGCAAAAAATCATCGGTGAAACAGAATCTGGATGGGCGTCCTTAATGATTTCTCTATGGCTGATTGGTGGCCTTTTATTGATGAGCATTGGTCTCATAGGGGAGTATATCGGAAAAATTTACGAGGAAGTTAAACAGCGTCCACGTTATATCATCGAGGATAATTTGTGCAGAAACAAACAAGCTAATGCTGTTAAATCGAAGGTGCATGTGTAATGCTGCGCTCTTCTTTCATACGGTTTTTGCTCGTTGGGCTGATTAACACAGCAGTTGGGCTATCGATTATGTATGCCTGTCTGCTGCTGTTCCATTTCAGCTATTGGAGCTCAACCTTTATCGGCAACTTAGTAGGTGCAGCTGTAAGCTATATGCTTAATAAAAATCTTACCTTTCAAAGTAATGCTAGATTCGTAGGAAGCAGTATTCGGTTTGCTATTGTTATACTGGCATCCTATTTCATTTCCTATAAGCTAGGATTGGTGCTAGTGGAGGAAACCGTTGGTAAATCACCGCTGCTTGTGGAATATGTAGAAGTGATAGCGGTCCTTTTTGGAAGCGGAATGTACACGATTTTAAATTATTTTGGGCAGAAGTATCTTGTGTTTTCACCTAAATATCAACAAGTTCCTGGGAGTGTTAAATGATTAACGTAACAGAAAAAAGTAAGCAGGAAAAATTCTTCCTAGCAGTGGCATTATTAATTGTTTTTTTATGGGTATTACCCTATTTTATCCTGAACGGACAGGCGCATATGCGTATGCATGATAATCTTGATTCTAATCTCGGCTGGTATGAAGTCCTGAAAAACAGTGGCAATATGTTTGCTCCTGTCAATACACCAATGGAGCAGATAATGAACGGTGAGTTTTCTCGGGATACGTACTATTCCGAATACTATGGGATGGTATTTCTTTTCAACATATTGCCGCCTGTAGTCGCATATGGATTGAGTCAGGCGATTACCCGTTTTTTTGCCTTTTTAGGAATGTATCTTCTCCTGAAAAAACATGTATTTAAAAATTCAAATCCATACTTAATTACAATCGGTGCAGCGTTGACTTTCGCACTAACGCCTTACTGGCCATCAGGTATGCTGAGCATACTCGGAATGCCGTTAGCATTATGGAGCTTCCTTAATATTAGGAAGGGAGAGCGCAATTGGAAGAACTATTTAGTGCTGACACTTCTGCCGGTTTTCTCCACCTTTGTAATCGGCTTTTTTTACTTTCTAACATTTGTCGGTTTACTATGGTTGTACGATCTCTTTAAAACGAAGAAATGGAATTTCGTTTTCTTATTATCCATCGTATATATGCTAGCAATCTATTTAGTTATTGATTATCGATTAGTTATCTCTATGATAGCACCTGCTTCTAGTGAGTTAACAAACAGAGATGTCTTTTATCAGTCCAAGCTTGATATATTCCAGACATTGCGTCTTCTTGTAAAGAACTATGTGATTAGCCATAATCAAGACAGGACCATCTCCCAATTCATTATTATGCCGCTCACTATTCTTTGTTTAATATGGGTGCTTATGAAAAAGCAGGCGAAAGACAACCGGTTATTCCTTTTCTTGCATATACTAAACCTCGTCCTATCTACTTGGTATGCATTTTGGTTTTTTGAAGGATGGCAGCCGCTGAAGGAGCGTGTCAGCCTTTTGACAAGCTTTAACTTCGGGCGATTCCATTACTTGCGGCCAATGATTATTTATGTGCTTTTTGCTTTGTCACTGAAAATGATTTGGGACAAAGGTGGGCGCTTAAAATATGTAGTGTATGCATTAATTGCTGCACAGCTGTTTGTATTAATACCTAACAATGAAGAAATCAAATATAAAAATCAGCCAAGCTATGCGCAATATTTTGCGGAAGATGAGTTTAAAGAAATAAAGGAATACATAAACAAGCCATTGGACTCTTTCAGAGTTGTAAGTATAGGGATGCACCCTAATGTTGCCCAGTACAATGGCTTTTATACCCTTGATTCATATAGCAATATTTATCCATTAAGCTATAAAGAAGAATTCAGGAAAATCATTGAGCCTGAGCTTAACAAGAATAAGGCGCTAAGGGAATATTATGATTACTGGGGCGGACGCTGTTACATATTTGTTGACGAGCTCGGTAAAAAATATCAGTTTTCTAAGCATTCTAAAAAAAGTATTAAGAATTTAAGCTTAAATACAAATCAGCTGCAAAAAATGGGCGGTCAATATATCTTATCAGCACTGCCAATTGAAAATGCAAAAGATAATAATTTAACGTTTGAGAAATCATTTGAAACAAAAACAGGCTATTGGAAGATATATCTTTATGAAGTGAATGGATAAGCATCCATTCACTTTTTTAGTATAAATAGTTGATCGCAAAAATATATATATATCTGGAGGTGTTTATGGAGATATTAACGGCTATTATCATGGGTATAGTAGAAGGATTGACGGAGTTCGCTCCTGTATCGTCAACAGGTCATTTAATTTTAGCAGGTCATCTGTTGGACTTTACAGGCAGCAGTGCTAAAACCTTTGAAATTATTATTCAGCTTGGCAGCATTCTTGCCGTGATTTTTGTATTTTGGAAAAGGATTTTAAGCATATTAGGATTGGAGAGGTTTCAGGACTCTGAAAGTATAGGAACGCTCAGCTTTTTTCACATAGCAGTCGGCATTATTCCCTTCGGTGTTGGTGGTGTGCTGCTTTATGATTTCATTAAAGATGTACTTTTTCGTCCAGCGACAGTGGTTATTACCTTAATTATTGGAGGGTTGCTGATGCTGGCAGCTGAAAAGTTCAAACCAACTGCAACGGCGAAAACACTCGATCAAGTTACATACAGACAAGCATTGACTGTTGGTTTTTTTCAATGCTTTGCATTAGTGCCGGGTTTTTCCCGTTCTGGAGCAACCCTTTCAGGCGGATTGCTTGCTGGAATGAATCATAAAACAGCCTCAGAATTTACATTTATTATGGCAGTTCCTATTATGTTTGCCGCATCAGCAAAGGATTTGCTTGAAAGCTGGAACAGTTTAGGAGTACAGGACATTCCCGTATTTGCAGCAGGCTTTGTGACAGCATTTATGGTCGCGCTGATTGCTATTAAATTCTTCCTGCGCTTAATTAATAAAATTAGATTGGTGCCTTTTGCTTTTTATCGTTTTGGACTGGCCATTGTATTTTGGATTTTTATTTTATAAGGTTACTAGTTTTAAAAAGCTATCCTAGCAAAACAAGGATAGCTTTTTTTACTTCTCGCAGCCTTTACAAGCAACCTTTTTATCCCTTTACCACGCTAATTAGTCACCATTTACACCCCTGTGTTTGAATGATATACTCTCTGCTTGGGAAAACCTATAGAGAGCATTTTTCATAGAATTTACATACTGCTAATGCTCGCTGAAATTTACCATAAAAAAGAATTTATCATTCGAAGAGGTGTCGCATTTTGCGGGAATATATTTATGTATTAATCGGGTCTGCTATTGTAGCATTATCATTTAACTTGTTTTTATTGCCTAATAATATAGCTTCAGGCGGTGTCAGCGGCATAAGCACCATCACTGCCAGCTTGTTTCATTGGGAGCCGGCTTTTGTACAATGGGCATTTAATATCCCTTTGTTTATTGCAGGAGTGATTTTGCTTGGAAAAAACTTTGGGATAAAAACACTTGTCGGCACTTTGTTTTTACCATTTGTCGTTTTTTTGTCAAAAGACATGGAGCCTTGGACAACCCAGCCACTGCTTGCTGCATTATATGGCGGTATCGGAATCGGCCTTGGAATTGGAATTGTTTTTAAAGGTAAAGCATCAACAGGCGGGACAGACCTTGCTGCGCAAATTATCACTAAATATACCGGTATGTCATTAGGGAAAAGTGTTGCCTTAATCGATGGAGTAATTGTCATCACAGCTGCGGCTGTATTTAGTATTGAACAAGGTTTATATGCATTGCTTGCTCTGTTTGTTACAAGCAAAACGATTGATATTGTTCAAGTTGGATTCGGAAGCAGCAAAATGGCGTTGATTATAACAGACAAGCAAGAGGAAGTAAGAGAAGGAATTTTGACAAAAATCGACAGAGGCGTCACAAAGCTTACTGCTCACGGAGGATACACTGATTTTGAGCGTCCTATATTAATGTGTGTCGTTGATCAAGCTCAATTCACTAAGTTGAAGCTTCTTGTTCAAACAATCGATCCTTCTGCATTCGTTATTGTCATGGATGCATCTGAGGTGCATGGAAGAGGATTCAGCGCGAAAAAAGCATAAGAAGCAACCGCCCATTTTTTGAAAAGGGCGGTTTTTTTATTAATTATGTTGAGCTTCTGTAAGATTTGTAACAGAAGCTAAAAATGTAACCGTTTTATAAATAATGTCGAAGTGTAATGAATGGAAATTATTATGAAAATAATTCCATAAAACGTAATTATTTTTAGGTATATAAGCCTAATTTAATGAAAAAAATAAAAAAAAAAGGGGAATATGGTCGAATTGTAGTACTATTATAATAGTAAATAAAGGTAAGACAAGATAATAATAGTACTTTTTGCGATGTTTGAAAAGAAAATGTAATAATTTTATCCGTTAAATTACTGTCCTATAATGTTATAATAATGTAAGTAATTAGAAGGAAAGCTTTTATTTTTAAAAAAGCTGTCTCTTTCCGTCGGTTTGTAAATGTCGAATTTTGGTGGTTAACGGAAGTCAGAAAAGTTCTGGATGTATAGCATAAATATAAATAGCAATTCGCAGATGTGATTCGTCTACCATGTTTGCCTTAGACGCATTGCACTTTTCTCATGTTCTTACAAATAAAATTCAGGTGTGATAATAGATGATTGAAATGAAAAATGTAATAAAGAAATATGCCAATGGCGTTATTGCAGCCAATGGGATAGATGTAAAAATAGCTCAAGGTGAGTTTGTATATGTAGTTGGACCGAGTGGTGCCGGAAAATCAACATTCATTAAAATGATGCATCGCGAGGAAAAACCGACACAAGGAACAATCTTGATAAACGGTGTAAACTTAGCAAAATTGAAAAACAGCAAGGTTCCTTTGCTGCGAAGAAATATGGGAGTCGTCTTTCAGGACTTTAAGCTTTTGCCGACATTGACTGTATTTGAAAATGTGGCATTTGCATTGGAAGTAATTGAAGAAAACCCTAAATCAATTAAAAAACGTGTGATGGACACTTTAGGACTAGTAGGGTTGAAGCATAAAGCAAGAATGCTGCCTACTGAACTATCAGGCGGAGAGCAGCAGCGTGTATCCATTGCCCGCTCGATTGTAAACTCCCCAAAGCTTGTCATTGCCGATGAGCCAACTGGGAATCTTGACCCTGAAACCTCTTGGGAAATCATGAATATTTTTGAGGAAATCAACAATCGGGGAACTACCGTTGTGATGGCTACCCACAATAAGGAAATTGTTAATACGATTAGACATCGTGTAATCGCCATCGAAGGTGGAAGAATTGTTCGTGACGAGCAGAGAGGTGATTACGGATATGAAGGCTAGAACAGTAAAAAGACATGCTAGAGAAAGTTTTAAAAGTTTATGGAGAAACGGATGGATGACATTCGCTTCGATAAGTTCTGTGGCGATAACGCTAATTTTGGTTGGTGTGTTTTTCGTCATTATGATGAATTTGAACGAGGTTGCCACAACAATAGAAGAGAACGTGGAAATTCGTGTTCATATTGATCAGACAGCTTCAAAAGATGATCAGGCTGCCTTAGAGGATAAGATTAAGGGCATATCAGATGTCGACAGCGTAACATTCTCTACGAAACAGCAGGAATTAGACAACTTGATTGAAAGCTTCGGTGACGATGGGGATGCTTATGAGCTGTTTCAGCAGGATAACCCATTAAGTGATGTGTTTGTTGTTAAAACAAAAAATCCAAATGACACAAAAAAAGTCGCACAGCAAATTGAGAAGTTTGAAAATGCGGCAACTGTAAAATACGGACAAGGTACGGTCGACAGGCTGTTCAAGGTCATTAATGTCAGCAGGAACGTCGGGATTGTCCTAATTGCAGGGCTTCTGTTTACAGCAATGTTCCTAATCTCCAACACAATTAAAATCACCATTGTTGCCAGACGTAAAGAGATAGAAATTATGAGACTTGTCGGTGCAACTAACTGGTTCATCCGCTGGCCGTTCTTCTTGGAAGGTATGTGGCTTGGCGTCATTGGTTCGATTATTCCAATCGGCATTGTATCGGTCATTTATTATTATGCATATGAATACTTGAATCCGAGATTGGCAGGCAACTACATCCAAATACTTGATTATACGCCATTTGTTTATCAAGTGGGAGCATTGCTATTGCTAATGGGTGCATTGATCGGTATATGGGGAAGTGTCATGAGTATTCGCAAATTCTTGAAGGTGTAAGGTGGAAACAGGAAGAAGTAGTCCCTTCTTCCTGTGAAACACAATATACTGCTACTTAATAGCCTGGATAAAAGGCCAGGCTATTAAATTGGCGTTATTTTCAATGGTATAGTACTAAAATACTAGTTTACAAGTAGTTAAACCTACGTATCTATTTTTTTAGAGGGGAAGGCATGAGAGCTTGAAAAATACAATAGTTAAATGGACAGTCGTTACTACTTTAGGCATTGGTGGTATTGTTGCTCAAGGACCTTTTTCTACGGCAAATGCAGCAAGCGTAAGCGATCTTAACAAGCAAAAAGAGGAGATCGAAAGCAAGCAGCAAGATGTAGAAAGTGAAAAGAACAACAAAAACGAAGAACTAGACAGCATACATGATGAACAGGCATCGGTTGAAGAAGAGCTGGAGAGATTAAACACAGCGATTTCTACTACACAAGTTAACATTATTGAGAAAAAAGAACAGATTGAAACAACAAAAGATGATGTGGCAAAGCTGGAGAAACAAATTAAAGCAACACAAAAAAGAATTGATGAAAGAAATGAAGTGCTGAAAGACAGAGCAAGAGCTATGCAGGAAACTGGCGGTGCAGTCAGCTACATGGATGTGCTTATGGGCGCTCAAAGCATCAGTGATTTAATTGACCGTGTCGGTGCTGTGGCAACAATTGTGGAAGCAGACCGCGCTATCTTAAAGGAGCAGGAAGCAGATAAAAAGCTTCTGGAAGATTCAAAGGCTGAGTTAAAAGAAAAACTAAGCTCACTGGAAACAATGCTAAGTGAGTTGGAAGACATGAAGGCAGATTTGGATTCCAAAAAGAAAGAAAAAGATAAAGTGATGGCACAGCTTGAAGAGGAAGAGGGTCATGTCCATGCAGAAATGCTTTCACTTGAAGAAGAAGAAGCAATCTTGGCAGACCAAAAGGTAGCAATGGAAAAAGCAATTGAGCTGGAAAAACAGCGTCAAGCGGAAGCTGCAAGAAAAGCAGAGGAAGAAAGAAAGAAACAAGAAGCTGCGGAAGCGGCGGCAGCAGCAGAAGCAGCAGCTGCTAAAGCAAAGGCAGCACAGTCGAGCAGCTCAAGTTCTAAATCTAGCTCAAGTTCTAGTTCTAGTTCAAAATCAAGCTCAAGCTCAAGCAGTTCAAGTTCATCTTCTGCAGCATCAACACCTGGTGTATCTTCAGGAAACTGGACAAAACCAGCTAATGGAGTGCTTACTTCTGGCTTAGGTCAACGCTGGGGAACTTTCCATGCGGGAATTGACTTAGCAGCAACAGGTGATAATGTTGCAATTGTTGCAGCAGCAGACGGTGTTGTTATTCGTTCTTACACATCAAGCAGTTATGGTGAAGCGATATTTGTTGCACACTCTATTAATGGCCAACAGTACACAACTGTTTATGCTCATATGAAATCAGGAAGCAGAAAAGTTAGTGCAGGTCAGGTTGTCTCAAAAGGCCAGCGTATCGGTACAATGGGTAATACTGGTGATTCCCAAGGACAGCATTTGCATTTTGAATTGCATAAAGGCGAATGGAATGCAGCTAAATCCAACGCAATCAACCCGATTGGTATTGTTCCAATCTAATAGATTAAAAAGCTTGTCCACAATATGGACAAGCTTTTTTGTTTTTCCATAAGCGGTCGTAAGGATGTATCCAGATATTACTATGCTATAATAAAGATATGAGTTTTTTAAAGAGGAGCAATGAAAATGAGCGGCAATGATAATAAAGATAATGAAGAGTTGAACCCAATAAGCGGTGCTGGTGCAATCCTTGATGAGGAGACATTATTTATTGTTTCCCAAACATTTAAAGCTTTATCAGATCCGACAAGAATTAAGATTCTCCATCTATTGTCAGAAAAGCAGCATTCTGTTAATGAAATAGCAGAAAGACTGCAGATGCTTCAGTCGACAGTTTCTCATCAGCTGCGGTTTTTGAAAAACCTTCGCCTTGTTAAATATCGCAGGGAAGGAACAACGATGATATACTCTTGCGATGATGAGCATGTTATGAGTGTTTTAAAGCAGATGATTGACCATGCAAGACATCATTAATATGGATATAGAACAGCAGCAGCCAGACTCGTTTGGCTGCTGCTGTTCTATACCCATATTGGAAATAACATTGACACTTTCGAGCCTGCTTACATATAATATGAATATATGAGTAATTGTTCATATAATGATTTTCTCGATAATTAAGTGATATTAAATAAATCAATCCTTTTCTGACAGGGAAGAATTTCATTTAAGACAATTAATGAAAGAGGGGAAAACCATGGAGGAAGGAAAACAGCTGCAAAGGAAAGACTTTATATTAGAAGGGCTGGACTGTGCGAATTGTGCCATGAAAATTGAGCGGGGTGTTGCCGCGATAGAGGGTGTGAATGAATGCCAAGTCAATTTTGCGACACAGACATTGTCCTTACAGTTCAGTGACGAAGAAGGCCCGATAATCGCAAAAGCGGAAAAGGCAATAAAACGGTTGGAACCGCATGTAAAATTAAAAGAAAAAACAGCGGGGGAAAATCGGCAAACAAACAAGCATGATCATGCTCATCATCAGCATGGTCACAGTCATAGTCACAGCCATGGACATTCACATGACCATGGAAGCAAGAGCATGCAAAGAATGATAACACGGCTTGTAATCGGGACGATAATCGCTCTTTTTGCTTATTTTCTTCCGCTGGATGGTGTTATAAAGCTGTCTGCCTTTGTTGTTGCCTATCTTATTATTGGCGGAGACATTGTATGGCGGGCTTGTACAAATATCGTCCGCGGCCAAGTATTTGATGAGCATTTCTTAATGGCCATTGCCACGATAGGAGCATTTGCAATTCAAGAATATCCAGAGGGCGTTGCTGTCATGCTGTTTTATCAAGTCGGCGAGCTGTTCCAGGGAGCTGCTGTAAACCGTTCACGTAAGTCGATTAGCAGCTTAATGAATATCAGACCAGATTATGCCAATGTGATGAAAGGGGAGACCCTTGAAAAGGTGTCTCCAGAAGAGGTGACAATCGGTGATATTATCGTTATCAAGCCTGGAGAGAAGATACCGCTTGACGGTATTGTTGTTGAGGGTAAATCAAGCGTTGATACTTCGGCATTGACAGGGGAGTCCATGCCAAGAGATGTAGAGCCGGGACATGATATACTCAGCGGCTTCATCAATAAAAATGGAGTGCTCACTGTCAAGGTAACGAAGGAATATAGTCAGTCTACTGTTGCGAAAATTTTGGAACTTGTTCAAAATGCCAGCAGCAGAAAAGCGCCGACAGAAAACTTCATCACGAAATTTGCTCGTTACTATACACCGGTTGTGGTAATCATTGCAGCATTATTAGCTGTAGTGCCTCCTCTATTTTTGGAGGGTGCTGTATTTTCTGATTGGCTGTATCGTGCCTTGATTTTCTTAGTTATCTCTTGTCCATGTGCGCTCGTTGTTTCTATTCCTCTTGGCTTTTTCGGCGGAATAGGTGCTGCATCTAAAGCGGGAATTCTTGTAAAAGGCAGCAACTATTTGGAGGCCTTGAATGATGTTAAGTATGCGGTGTTTGATAAGACAGGTACCCTTACAAAGGGAGTATTTGAAGTAGTGTCTGTGCATCCTGCTAACGGTTATTCAGACCAAGATGTTCTGCGGAATGCGGCAAGTGCAGAGATTCATTCTAACCATCCGATTGCCGAATCAATCAGAAAGGCTTATGGGGGCGCAGTTTCAGAAGCAGATGTAAATGATTATGAGGAAATCCCAGGCTACGGAATCATTGCAGCTGTTAATGGTTTAAAAGTATTAGCTGGTAACTACAAGCTGATGGTGAAGGAAGGAATTGATTTCGAGTTAAGAGAAGAGATTGGAACAATTGTCTATGTAGCAGCAAATAAGGAGTTTATTGGCTCACTTGTCATATCCGACCAATTGAAGGAGGATGCCAAGCAGGCTATTGCAGCATTGAAGCAAGCTGGCATTAAAAAAACGGTTATGCTTACAGGGGATGCTGCTGCGGTGGGCGCAAGTGTTGCTAAGTCTCTGAATATAGACGTTGTGCATGCAGAGCTCCTTCCACAGGATAAGGTAGAAGAGATAGAAAAACTGGATAAAAGAAAATCTCCAAAAGAGAAGATCTTATTTGTAGGAGACGGGATTAACGATACACCTGTATTAGCGCGGGCAGATGTAGGCATGGCGATGGGTGGCTTAGGTTCAGATGCAGCCATTGAAGCAGCTGATATAGTCATTATGACAGATGAACCTTCAAAAATTGTCTCTGCCATTTCCATTGCTAAAAAAACACGCAAGATTGTTTGGCAAAATATTGTGTTTGCGTTAGGAGTTAAAGCGCTGTTCCTTTTGCTTGGGGCCTTTGGAGTTGCTACAATGTGGGAAGCGGTGTTTTCAGATGTTGGAGTTACCTTAATTGCTGTGCTGAATGCAATGAGAGTCTTATCTATAAAAAATCTTCCATGAAAATAGTCAGCCACTGTCTTTTAGACAGTGGCTCTTTTTATGCTACATTACATTTGGAGGTGTACCATGCTCTGCCGGCGGTGCAGGCTTTAATTTTGGAGCAGGACCGAATGGAGGTACGTCCTTTACGTATTGGAATGTGCCCATACCATCCATACTTGGACCAGATGCCCATCTTCCTTTGCTGCTTTCGTCTCCCATCGAATGGTTCAAGAATAAATAAGAAACCTCTCTTTTTTCCAATTCCTTCGGGAACGTGCTTGGAACAACAACCCCTTCTTGCTGTTCGAGTTCATAAATAGCAGCAAGCCATTGATTTTGATGCATAGTGTCCCTTGCGATAAGGTAGGAAAGCATATCTTTAATACCTCTGTCATCTGTTTGTTCAAAAATTCTTACTGCCTGCAATCTTCCTTGTGATTCAGCATGCAGGTTAGAACGCATATCTGCAAGCAGATTGCCGCTCGCAATGATATAGCCGCTGTTCCAAGGCACTCCGTTGCTGTCTTTTGGAGTTGCTGATAAGCCGGATACGATAGCGTGCTGTGGGTCCATCCCGCCGATAATCGCCGCTAACGCAGGATTAGTAGCAGCTGCAGACTCCAGTTCGGTTACAGGTGCATCATCTAAGAGACGGGCAACCATTGTGGACAATAGCTCAATATGACCTATTTCCTCCGTACCTGTATCTAACAGTAAATCTCTGTATTTTGCATGTCCTCTTGTACCCCATGCTTGAAATAAATATTGATTCATAACAGACATTTCTCCGAATTGGCCGCCGATTAGTTCTTGAATTCTTCTAGCGAAAAGTGGATCTGGTTTTTCTGGCTTTGCTTGGTATGCTAGTTCTTTTATATGATAAAACATTTTAGGCATTCCTCCCTTTCGTCTGTATAGGTTATTCAACTAGGGAAAATAGGTGCACTTTAAATAGCGTACAGCAAAAGCTGTCATCATAACTTGTCTGCTCTCGGCATATAGATTCAGTAAGGCTATTCTCATGAAGAAGGAAGAGAGGACGATCTTAGATGAATCGAAAATTGCTGGTGATATGCATGACAAGCTCCCTCATAGTTGGAGCCGGCGGCACTTATATTGGAATGAATATATGGGAAGAGAATAAAACGAAGTCTGATTCAGCAGCAAGCAGCAATGCGACAGTCTTATCGAAGGTTGACAAAGCGTATAACCTGATCTTAAACAATTATGTGGAAAAAGTAGATAAGGCTGAATTAGAGGAGGGTGCAATTAAGGGCATGCTTTCTACCCTCGATGATCCGTATTCTGTTTATATGGACAAGGACAGCGCAAAACAGTTTGAACAAGCTCTTGATTCCTCTTTTGAAGGCATTGGTGCTGAAATAAGCGCAGAAGACGATAAGGTTATTATTGTGTCGCCAATAAAGGATTCTCCTGCAGAAAAGGCTGGTATTAAAGCAAATGATGAAATTGTTAAGGTGGACGGAGAAAGTGTACAAGGCTTTGATCTGTATGATGTGACGCAAAAGATTAGGGGAGAAAAAGGCACGAAGGTAGAATTGGAGATTGTCAGACAAGGGCTGGAAAAGCCGCTGCAAATAGCCGTTGTCCGTGATGAGGTTCCGCAAATAACGGTTCATTCCTCTGTTAAAAGAGAGGGCGGCGAAAATATCGGTTATATTGAAATTACCTCCTTTTCACAGGAGACAGCTTCTGAATTTCATAAGGCATTACAGGAGCAAGAGCAGCAAGGAATTGCCGGCTTGATATTGGATGTCAGAGGCAACCCAGGGGGACTGCTTACAAGTGTGAATGAGATTTTAGGAGAGTTTGTGACTTCAGACAAGCCTTATGTGCAAATTGAGCATCGAGATGGAGAGACCGAACAATTCTACTCTGACTTAAAACAAAAGAAGGATTATCCAGTTGTTGTGCTTGTAGATAATGGAAGTGCCTCAGCATCAGAAATAATGGCTGGTGCTATGAAAGAAGCGGAAAACTACACACTTATTGGTGAAAAGACGTTCGGTAAGGGGACAGTTCAGCAAGCTGTGCCAATGGAGGATGGAAGCAAAATTAAATTAACTTTATTCAAATGGCTCACACCTGATGGGAATTGGATTCATAAAAAAGGGATAGAACCAAACTTGGAAGTGGAGAAATCGGCTTTATACAAAACTCATCCACTTCAAATAGAAAAGACGTTGAAGCGGGAAATGAACACCGAGCAAGTCAAGTATGCGCAGGAGATTTTAACAAGTCTTGGCTATCGGACAGACAGGCAGGATGGTTATTTCAGCAGCCAGACAGAAATTGCTGTGAAGGCCTTTCAAGGAAGCAATAATTTGACAGAAACAGGAACGATTGACGCAAATACAGCCGAAAAGATGCAGCAGGCAGTCAGAACGGAAATGCAAAAAGATGAAAACGATATGCAGCTGCAAACAGCTTTGCGATATATCGTGAATTAGAGAAAGCACACCTTAAAGAAGGTGTGCTTTTTCGTGTTGTTTACTTATTTAAAATGCTGTCCTCCAGCACGAGTGTTTTATCGCCATAGACCTTCGTAATATGCCTTTCTCCCCAATTACATAGTGCATCAAGAATACTTTGCAGGCTTTGACCATATTCACTCAGCTCGTATTCTACCTTAGGTGGAATTTGCTGATAAATGATTCGGTTAATAATGCCGTCCTCTTCTAATTCACGAAGCTGTTGTGTTAACATTTTTTGGGTAATATTAGGCATTAATCGCTTTAGTTCGCTTGTCCGTTTTTTGCCATGTGTAAGATGGCATAGGATTACACATTTCCACTTGCCGCCGATTACCTCAAGGGTTGCCTCAACAGAAATATTGTATTTCTTCTTTTCCATGCTGTAACCTCCAGATGATATTATAGGCACTAAAAAGTACCTATAGTACTTTGCGGTGCCTATATCACAAAAAAGTACGTACTTTTCAAAGATATCTATATGATTCATAATAACATTTGCCGGCCGAAAAGCAAGCTGATAAAAATTCATTCCACTAGTGGATCATTATATATCAAGCATCAAGAAGGAGGACATATGAGTAATCGTAAGAATGGAAGCGTGTATGCCTTGCTTGCATTGGCAGTCAGTGCTTTCGCAATTGGTACAACAGAATTTATTAGTGTCGGTCTTCTGCCTTTAATTTCAGCAGACTTGAATGTCAGCATTACTGCAGCAGGATTGACAGTATCCATTTACGCTCTTGGTGTTACAATCGGTGCGCCAGTTTTGACGTCCATCACCTCAAGAGTTTCCAGAAAAACATTATTATTATGGATTGTGATCGTATTTATTATTGGTAACAGCATTGCTGCAGCAGCGAGCAGCCTTACTGTCTTGTTAATAGCAAGAATAATCTCTGCATTATCACATGGTATCTTCATGTCAATCGGCTCAACGATTGCAGCAGATCTTGTCAGCAAGGATAAAAGAGCAAGTGCTATTTCAATTATGTTCACAGGACTAACAGTAGCAACCATAACTGGTGTGCCAATTGGAACATTTATCGGCCAGCAATTCGGCTGGCGATTAGCATTTGTTGCAATAGTGCTTGTTGGTATTATCGCATTTATTGCCAATAGCATTCTTGTCCCGAAGAATCTTTCTAAGGCCAAGCCTTCTACGTTTAAAGATCAGCTTTCGTTAGTGACTAAGAGCAGATTGCTGCTTTTGTTCATTATCACAGCATTAGGCTACGGGGGGACATTTGTTGTCTTTACGTATCTTTCACCGCTTCTTCATGAAATCACTGGTTTCAAGGAAAGCACAGTTGCAGGCATCCTGCTTTTATATGGAATGGCCATCGCAGCAGGGAATATGATTGGAGGCAGGCTTTCTAATAAAAAGCCGCTCACAGCTCTGTTTTACATGTTTATAGCACAAGCTATCATCCTATTTTTGCTTATCTTTGCCTTGCCGTATAAAGGTGCAGGCCTTGCGATGATTATATTAATGGGTCTGTTGGCGTTTATGAATGTGCCTGGACTGCAAGTTTATGTTGTGATGCTTGCAGAGCGGTATGTGCCTGGAGCAGTTGATGTCGCCTCTGCTGTTAATATCGCTGCCTTCAATGCAGGTATCGCGATTGGTTCTTATTTAGGTGGAGTTGTTACTAACTCATTAGGTTTAATTCATACAGCTTGGGTCGGCGGAGTAATGGTAGCAGCCGCAGTACTTCTGACTGGCTGGAGCTTAGTGTTAGAGAAAAAAGCAAATAAAAAGGAATGGGGTAAATAATATGAAACATTTACAAGATACAGTCGCATTAGCAAATGGAGTAAAAATGCCATGGCTCGGATTAGGAGTATTTCAAGTTGAGGATGGAGCAACAGTTGTAGAATCTGTTCGTGCCGCGATTAAAAACGGGTACCGCAGTATTGATACAGCAGCTATTTACCAAAATGAAGCAGGTGTCGGCCAAGGAATTAAGGAGGGAATCGAGCTTGCTGGAATTAGCCGGGAAGATCTCTTCATTACATCGAAAGTCTGGAATGATGACCTTGGTTATGAAAAAACATTGGCCGCATTTGAGGCTAGCTTAGAGAAGTTAGGTCTTGATTACTTGGATTTATATTTAATTCATTGGCCAAAGGCTGGAAAGTACAAGGAAGCATGGAGAGCGCTAGAAACTCTTTATAAGAATAAAAAAGTTAAGGCAATCGGTGTCAGCAACTTTCAGGTTCACCATCTTGAAGATTTAATGAAGGACGCAGAAATAATGCCGATGATTAATCAAGTCGAGTTCCATCCAAAACTTACACAAACAGAAGTAAGAGTCTTCTGCCAACTTCACGGTATCCAAGTGGAAGCATGGTCGCCATTAATGCAAGGTCAGCTCCTGGATCATGAGTTGTTAAAAAGCATTGGGGCAAAGTACAATAAATCTGTAGCACAAGTTATCATCCGTTGGGACTTGCAAAATGGGATTATCACAATCCCTAAATCTATTAAAGAGCATCGAATTATTGAAAATGCTGATGTGTTTGACTTCATATTGACTGATAAAGAAATGGAGCAAATCACTGAATTGAACGAAAATCTGCGTGTAGGTCCAGATCCAGATAATTTTGATTTTTAATACGAAAAAGGTCTGCTTCCACTATGGGAGCAGGCCTTTATTGATTAGCTAGTGGTAAAAGGCTTTAAATTTAATATCACCATCTATTCTTATCATGTACGTACCAACAAGGTTGTAAGGATAACTTTTAAGTTAATTCACCAATTTACCTATACATGTACGTACGAATATATGGTAGAATGTACGTGTCATCAAGTTTACCATAGAAAAAGATAATCAGTTGGAAAGGGGATAGGTGAATGAAGCTGGCGATCGCAAGCGACCATGGCGGCTTTCATTTAAAGGAGGCTGTTAAGGCCTACTTGGAGGGTAGTGGTATGACAGTTCTCGATTTTGGCTGCACGAGCACAGATAGTGTTGATTTTCCTGGTTATGCGAAAACAGTAGGAGATGCTATTAATTGTAAAGAAGTTGATTTAGGAATTCTCTGTTGCGGTACAGGAATTGGGATGAGCATTGCCGCTAATAAAATCAAAGGTATTCGTGCTGCTGCAGTAGGAGATGTATTCACAGCAAAAGCGACAAGAGAGCATAATGACAGCAATGTTCTCTGTCTTGGCGAGCGTGTAACCGGTGAAGGATTAGCGTTGACGATAGTAGAAACATGGCTGAATGCTGAGTTTTTAGGAGGCAGGCATGCCCAAAGGGTCAATGCTATCGGTGAACTGGAGGCAGGGCTATAATTTAAGGGATAACTCTGAAAAATCTGCCAGAAAAAATCCCCTAAAAAGACAAGTTTTTTTCCATTGCTCTCATAATCCTATATAATACCATTATATGAAATTAAAAACGCATGCAATTAATTAGGGGGTAAAATGCTTTGAAAGTTGGAGTAATTGTCTTTGGGAGTTTGCCTGCAGGGGTCAAACAAATAGTGTATAAGTTGCAGCTTCATTTAACTCCTAAGCACGAATTGGTTGGAATGGAGATAGAAAAGGGAACGGGAACAGCAAGATATAAGGAGCTTAACATAAACAGCGACTCTCCTTACTTGAGCGATTCAATGCTTATGATGTCTGCATATCCTGAAGATGATAAATGGGAAGAAATTTTTTCTGCAGTAGATACTGCTGTTGTCATTGGAAATGCAGAGGCGAAAGAAAAATGGACAAGCTATTTGGCTGACCATTCTTCCGTACGCTCTTTATTTGTTCCGGTGTCAATTTTTAATGATATAGAAGGTTCTGAAACCACGCTTGGTTATGATACAGCGGTGAACAGCATCGTCGATAATATTCTTAGAGTGAAGGATACAATTAACTCCTTGAAATATGACAATCCGCGGTTATTCGGTTTTTCTATAGATGGAAGCCCCTCCATTAAAATGCTGGAGGACATTTCGAGTGCAGGAGACGGGCATTTCTTTGCTCCTGAATTTGGAGCAGATGAAATGGACGCACTAAAGGAACGCATCGAAGCAAGCTTTACAGAATGGAACACTTCTTCTGTCCTTGTATATAGTGCTGCTGCACATGCTTCAGCAATAGAACAAGTTGTTGACCATCTGAAAGTAGATTTTAAATATACGGAAATCGATGAGGCACTTTGTATGGGGACAAACCCGACAGCAGCTGACCGAATTTTAGCTAACAGACTGACAGGCGGGATTCTTTCTTGGTTAGAGCAAAAGCAAGAAACAGGCCAATTGGCTGTACAAACGGACGAAATTGCATTTATAAAGAAATAATAAAAACCTGATAAAGGACTGGTATAGATGAGCGAATTGACGAAGACAAATATTGAACAAATGGCGGTCAATACTATTAGAACACTTTCCATTGATGCCATCGAGAAATCCAACTCTGGCCACCCAGGAATGCCGATGGGTGCAGCACCGATGGCGTATGCGCTTTGGGCAAAGGAAATGAATCATAACCCTGCCAATCCTGAATGGTTTAACCGTGACCGCTTCGTCTTATCTGCAGGACATGGCTCTATGCTGTTATACAGCCTGCTTCACCTGTTCAACTACGGAGTGAGCATCGACGACTTGAAGAACTTCCGTCAATGGGGAAGCAAAACACCTGGACATCCAGAATTCGGCCACACTCCTGGAGTGGAAGCAACAACAGGTCCGCTTGGACAAGGGATTGCGATGGCAGTAGGTATGGCAATGGCAGAAAGACATCTTGCTGAGACATACAATAAAGGCGACTATCAAGTTGTTGATCATTATACATACAGCATCTGCGGCGACGGTGATTTAATGGAGGGGGTTTCAGCAGAAGCAGCATCCCTTGCAGCACATCTAAAGCTTGGAAGATTGGTTGTTCTATATGATTCCAATGATATTTCTCTTGACGGTGATCTTCATCTTTCCTTCTCAGAAAGTGTGCAAAAGCGTTTTGAAGCATATGGCTGGGAGGTTCTTCGTGTTGAGGATGGCAATGATATCGCGGCAATTCAAGCAGCTATTGCACAAGCGAAGAAATCAGATGTGCCGACATTGATTGAAGTTAAGACAGTTATTGGCTACGGTTCGCCCAATAAAGGCGGTAAATCAGCTTCCCACGGTGCACCGCTTGGAGCTGACGAAACATTGCTTGCAAAGCAAGCTTACAGCTGGGAATATGAAGAAGCATTCCATGTGCCTACAGAGGTTGCTGAGCACTATGCAGGTTTAGCTGCTGAAGGTCAGACAAAGGAAAATGAGTGGAATAAAATGTATGAAGCTTATAAAGAGGAATATCCGGAGCTTGCAACTCAGCTGGAAACAGCAATTAAAGGGGAAGTGCCAGCGAATCTTCAAGAAAGCTTGCCTGATTTCGAAGCTGGAAGCGCAATGGCAACAAGAGATTCTTCTGGAAAGAGCATTCAAGCAGCGGCAAAAGCAATTCCAGCATTCATCGGCGGTTCAGCTGACTTGGCAGGCTCTAATAAAACGCTGATCGGTCATGAAAAGAACTTTGGTCTGGATGGCTATGCAGCTAAAAATATTTGGTTTGGCGTACGTGAATTTGCGATGGGTGCAGCTATTAATGGTATGGCATTGCATGGCGGTGTGAAGGTGTTTGGAGCGACATTCTTTGTTTTCTCTGACTATCTGCGTCCTGCTATCCGTCTTGCAGCATTAATGAAGCTTCCTGTCACATATGTTTTCACACATGACAGTATTGCTGTCGGTGAAGACGGACCAACGCATGAGCCGGTTGAGCAGCTTGCTTCCTTGCGTGCAATGCCAGGTCTGTCTGTCATTCGTCCTGCTGATGCTAAGGAAACAGCAGCCGCATGGCAAATTGCCTTGGAAAGCAAGGATACTCCAACTGCATTAGTGCTGACTCGCCAAAACTTGCCTACATTGGATTTAACTAAGGCTGAGGCATTTAATGGCGTAAGTAAAGGAGCTTATACCGTTTCTGCCGCAAAAGGGGAGACGCAAGGTTTGCTGCTTGCGAGCGGATCTGAAGTGTCTCTAGCCATTCAAGCACAAGCAGAACTTGAAGCAGACGGAATTTCTGTAGGTGTTGTCAGCATGCCAAGCTGGGACTTGTTCGAAAAGCAGTCTCAAAGCTATAAAGACAGCGTGCTTCCAGACAGCATTCAAGCTCGTGTAGCAATCGAAGCAGGTGCTTCATTAGGATGGAGAGAGTATATCGGTGCTAAAGGAGAGCATATTACAATCGATCATTTCGGTGCATCTGCTCCAGCTGATAAGCTTTTCCAAGAATACGGCTTCACAGTAGAGAATGTGAAGGCGAAAATTAAAGCAGCTATAGAAGCTGCGAAATAACAATAGAAGCCTGCCGTTTCTGGCAGGCTTTATTTATTGGTTTTGATTATTCTTATATGAAATTATCTCTCCTGGGCTTTCTATTAGTTTGCTAGTAGAATATAATAGATTTATATTATGAGGAATATCACGTTCTTGTGCATATAGTAATTTCAACTAGTTTTAAAAAAAGGTGGGACTCTTCATGTGGCAAGATTGGCTAATTGAATTATTAAAGGGGTTTGGAAAACTATTTCTTCATCCTTTGTTTTATCTTTCCTTTTTGTTAGCAGCCTATTTAGGTGTCTCAAGGGTGAAGAAGGAGCGAAAGGATTTCACCATCAGGGCATTGAATGCTTATTTTGAGCTGAAACAGCTTCTGCCTGTTGGCGTCATTATAGGATTGTGCCTATCGATAATATCGATTGGATTAGTTCTCGTAGTGCCGATGGAAATGGTTATCTATACAGGCATCTTCACTCTGCTTCTAAGCTTAATTTGGAAGACACGTTTGCTTTCTCCCGTGTATACTGTTGGTCTTGGAATATTGGCAAGCATCGCTTCTCTGTATATGGGATGGGATTTCTTCCTCTTTTCTGAGAGCGTAATTGGCGGAGATACATATATCTTTCCAACTGCTGTTGCGGTGTTAGGCTTGCTGCTTGCAGCAGAGGGCTTGCTGATTCAGAAGAATGGCAGCAAAGGAACATCACCTCGCCTGACAAAAAGCAGCAGGGGACAAGCAATCGGCATCCATTTGTCAGAAAGAGCTTGGCTTGTGCCATTGTTTCTGTTTCTTCCAGAAGGAGTGCTGTCTATTCCTGTTGATGGATGGCCGGTCTTTACTGTTGGTGATCAAACATACTCCATCATCCTTGTGCCGTTTTTGCTAGGATTCAGACAAGCTGTACAAGCAGTACATCCTACCGTTGCAGTGCGAGCAGTCGGCAAAAGGGTGTTCTGGCTCGGCCTGTTTATTGCAATAAGTGCGGCAGCTGCTTATTATTTCCCTCTTGCGGCTATAGGTAGTGTTATTGTGGCTATTATCGGCCGTGAATGGATTACGGCAGGTCAAAAAGCGAAGGAAAAAAATAAAGGCTTTTATTTCACGAAAAAAAATAATGGCATCATGATTTTAGGTGTTGTTCCTGACTCTCCAGCAGATAAGATGGGGCTTAAAATCGGTGAAATTATCACAAAAGTGAACAGCATTCCAGTGCAGGACGAAATTCAGCTTTACACTGCACTGCAAAAAAACTCAGCTCATTGCAAAATGGAAGTTCTCGATACAAATCATGAGGTTCGTTTTACTCAGAGGGCATTGTACGAAGGAGACTATCATAAGCTTGGCATTCTGATGATTCAGGATGAAAAGGCGAAAGGCAATCAAGCAGTATAAACATAGGTAAAAAAGATTCCTGTAAATAGCAGGGATCTTTTTTTTGCGGAAAAGCCTCATTTCTCCTAATACAAATGCCGGTACCAGAATAGTACAAGCTAACATATTATAAGGTGAATGGCAAAATTAATAACAAGGAGTGAATGGTAATGGACAGAGGTACACTCATTCGTACATTAGTGTTGGCAATCGCATTGGTCAACCAAGTCCTAGTTTCCTTTGGTTTATACGAAATTCCTGGGACAAGTGAGGATTGGACAAACTACCTGACTAACGCATTTACAGTTATAGCAGCTGCAATTGCTTGGTTTAAGAATAACTATGTAACTGCAAAAGGGAAAATGCAGAAGGAAGTTTTGAAGGCAAGTAATCTTACGAACGCGAAATAAAGGATAGAGCACCGTGATGGTGCTCTTCTTCTGTTTAATTGAGTTTTGACTTCTTTTGAGCGTATTAATTTTTTATTTAAAGTGATTATTTTATAATAGAACAGAAAGACTAGGAAGGAATTCCAAAGTACTCGATGAAAAGAGGTCAAAACAATGAAAATAGAGGTATGGTCAGATTTTGTATGTCCATTTTGTTATATAGGCAAGCGCCGTTTAGAGGAAGCTATTGCTCAGTTTCCTGGTAAAGATCAAGTAGAGGTTGAGTTCAAAAGCTTTGAATTAGACCCAAATGCAAAACCTTACTCCGGCACAGGAATCAATGAAGCGCTGGCAAAAAAATACGGCATGAGCATTGAGGAAGCAAAACGAGCAAATGAAGGAATTGGCAGCCAGGCTGCTGGTGTCGGTTTGCAATTTAACTTTGATGATATGAAGCCAACAAATACATTTGACGCTCATCGCCTGGCGAAGTTTGCGGCAACTGTCGGCAAAGAAAAGGAAATGACAGAAAAGCTGTTAGCTTCTTACTTTACAGAATCAAAGCTGATAAGCGACCATGACGTATTAGTAGAAATTGCTCAATCTGCAGGTATAGAAAAAGCAGAAACTTTAGCTGTTTTAAATGACTCTACAAAATATGCAAATGATGTCAGAATTGATGAAGCTTTAGCACAGCAAATGGGAGTGACTGGAGTTCCGTTTTTTGTTATTAATCAAAAGTATTCTATCTCAGGCGCACAGCCGACTGAAACATTCAAACGTGCTCTTCAGCAAGTTTGGGAAGAAGAAGGAAACGCACCTAAACTGCAAGACCTTTCAGGAGGAAATGCAGGAGCAGCTTGCACAGATGATAACTGTGAAATTCCTGAAAAATAATAGACCTAAAGTTATCTAACAACGAAGGGAGCAATATTTGCTCCCTTCGTTGTTTTTTATTGAAGGATGCACTTTGCGTGTAAAAGATAACAGTGTGGATTGAAGTCTGAATTTCTGGGACTCAAACCATTATTTTTTAGATAACCGATAGTTTTCAAGAGCCTAATATGCCTCGCCCTAAAAAGCCCTAAAGGTTATTGATAACTCCGATTAATTACTATAAAGACTTGGAAGAATATACTCACCAAAGAACAGCCAGCTTTGTTTCTTTTATAGTGTTTAAATTGTGTTTACATAAAAAAGTAATTGACATGTAAGCATCTTCTAATTTAAAATTACATGCATGTGCAATTATAAGTAGTGCAACTATTTTTTGTGGAAAGGATACCGATATGTCAGATAAGTATATGGATAATAAAGAGTTAGGCTTGATACTTTCGAGGACTTATTTAGCTTTTAAAAGAGCAGCTACCCGTCAGATGAGCAGCTTTGGACTGACACCAGAACAGTTTTCTGTGCTGAGCGAATTAAGCAAGACGGAGGGAGTTTCCCAAAAGCGGCTGGCAGAGCTGACAGAAAGAGACCAGACAACAGTTGGTAAGATTCTGGATAAGCTCATAAAAAAAGAGCTTGTAAGTCGTTCTGCAGATCCGTCTGACAGGAGAGCGGTCCGGTTAAATATCACAAGAAAGGGTCTCGATTTGCATGCGCAAATATGGCCAGAGCTCGAGCAGCTTGAAAACCAGACATATAAAGGTCTTAAGGAATCGGAAGTTGAGAGCTTCATCCACATATTAAATAAAATGTATGATAATCTTTCGTAATTTTTTTTAAGAATATACATGCATGTGCAACTTTTTTTGTGAACAGTAGTAAAGGGGAGTAGGAATGAAGATTTTACAAGGTTTTAAAAATATGATGAAAATTCCACAGACAAAAATTGGTTTAGTATTTGCTATTTTTGTGCCTGTGTTCTTTATGATCGTCTGGATGACTGGATATAATCATGCAACAGAAAGACTGGATGAGCTTAATGTTGGCATTGTTAACGAAGATGGAGCGGCAAGCAAAGCGTTAGAAGAACAAATTGCCAAAAGCAGCCCTTTCCATATTGTGTCCAATTCGGGATTTGAAAAAGCGAAGGAGCAGCTTGATAAAGGCAATTATGCAATGCTTATCGTTATTCCTGCCAAATTCGCAGAGGAAATGGGCAGTGGCAATGGGGAACTGACTTTCTATGTTAATGAGGCAAACTCTCAAGTAGCTGTGTCTATGATGGAAAAAGCAGCATCCGAAATCAGTGCAAATATAGGTGTTCATAGCGGTGTTAAAGCAGATATTGTGAAAACAAACGAGGTTCATAATTTCGCAGCATCTATGCTTCCGATGATTTTTGGCTTTATCACCTATATAGCTGTAATGACGATGAATATCCAATTTAATCTTGTTTCTCAAATCATGAAAAAACATAACTCAAAATGGCAAATTTTCTGGAGCAGGCAGCTGTTGCTGGTCATCGTAGCGCTCGTTGTTCCGACAATCATTGTCAGTCTTGCGGTCAGCTTTCAAGATGTGGCTGCGCCATACTGGAAGTTATGGCTGTTCCATGTATTAACAGCAGCAGCATGCATCAGCTTCACACAAATGAGTTTCAGCTTATTTGGCAATGCAGGACCGCTCTTTAATGTAGCGATGGTTCCATTGCAGTTAATGACAGCAGGCAATATTATTCCAGCAAATATGCTTGCACCGTTTTACCAGCATTTCGGTGCCTTCTTGCCTGCTTCTAATGGGGTGCAAGGATTCACGAAGTTGATTTATACAGGAGATTCAGTATCATCATTCGCAGTGAACCTTGTGCTTATACTGATTGTGACATTTGCTATCACGGTTATCAGACTGGCAGCACAAAAAGAAAAAGCAGTTAATCCTGCGGTATCTGCAAAGCAATTAGCTCATTAAAAAAAAGGAAAATCCATCATTTTCGATGGATTTTCCTTTTTTAGTATAGCTGTCGACTTTCAGTTAGCATTAATACCTCCTGTGCTTTAACAGGCTTGGAGAATAAGAAACCTTGAATGCTGTAGCAACCCATTTCTTGCAGCAAATGAAGCTGTTCCTTCAGTTCGACACCTTCTGCTACAAGGTTGAGATTCAGGTTATTAGCTAAAGTGATAATGGTATGAACGATGGCGTTATTCGTTTCTGTCCCAAGATTTTGAACAAATTCTCTCGGGATTTTCAGGGCATCAATCGGCAGCTCCGTTAAATAGGACAAGGAGGAATGACCTGTGCCGAAATCATCTATTGAAATTCGGACACCCAATTCTTTCAGCCTGTGCATGGTGGCCACTGTTTTTTCAATTTGGTTCATGGCAATCGCTTCTGTAATTTCGATAATTAAGTAGTTTGGATCAAAGCCTGATTCAGCTACTGAAGCAGCAATGAAATCAACAAGGTCACTTGATTGAAATTGTTTCGGTGAAATATTAATCGATACTTGAATTAAATTCCCGCTGTCATGCCAAACTCTGCCTTGTCTGCACGCTTCTTTTATGATCCATTCTCCAATCGGAATGATTAAGTTCGTTTCTTCTGCAAGATCAATAAAATGAAATGGTGTCAGCAATCCTAATTTAGGGTGCTCCCATCTGATTAACGCCTCTGCACCGTATATAAGATCTTCCTGAGTATCCACTTGCGGCTGATAATAAAGGACGAACTCATCATTTTGAATAGCGTGATGCAAATCCTGTTCTAGTCTTAAGTGATTTTCAGACACACCCTCCATTCCAGGCTTATAGAAATTATATTGATTTTTTCCATTCTTTTTTGAGTAATACATCGCAATATCTGCTTGTTTCATCATGGTGACTGCGCTTTTTTCTGTTCCTTCTGATAAAGAAATGCCCATGCTTGGAGTTGTGACAACATAATTTTCTTTAATGAAGTAAGCGGGTGTTAATGCTTTCATCATTTGTTCAAGCAGCTCTATGATTTCGTCCTCTGTTTTACGGTTTTTTAACAAAATCGTAAATTCATCACCGCCCAATCTGGCGAGTATGTCACCAGGGTGGATGACAGAGTTCAGCCTTGTTGAGATTGATACAAGCAATTCATCACCAGCATCATGCCCTAACGAGTCATTAATCACTTTAAAACGGTCAAAATCAATGAAAATAACAGCCATTAAGCCTGATTTTGCTGATTTAATCCCTTTTCGCAGCGACTCTTCAAAATAAGCTCTGTTTGCTAATCCGGTCAGTGAATCATGATAAGCTAAAAACTGGATTCGTTCATTGCTTGCAATAGCGTTTGTAATATCTTTTGAGATGACAAATACGCCGGCAACTTCCATGTTTATATACATTGGAATGAAGGTTATATAATAAAAATATCTTTTGCCAAAATCATCCCGATAATCCACTTCAAAGCTTTGATGCAGGCCTTGAAGAGCGATATGAAAGCTTTTCTCAACAACCTGTCTTTTTTCTTTGAATATGTGAAAAAAGGAAGCTCCTAAAAAGGATTCTATAGGTTCATAAGCCATCCTGACAAAAGCGTTGTTTATTTCAATAATATTGCCTTGTAAATCAAGTGTCATTGCAGCATCTGGATGAAACTTGAACAAGGACATGAATTTTTGATTGTCTGTGCTCGCAGTTTTAAGCAGCCTTTTATAATTTGCCAAAATGATAATCTGTCTTGCCATGATAAGGAAAACGGATAAGAGGCCTCCAATTGCCAAAACAGGATGATGATGATCGACGATAATAATAAAACATATAAAAAATAAGAGGGCAGAATATGGAATAAATATTTGTAAAAAATCGTATCTTCGTCTTTTGGTCATAGCTGCTGCTGGAGTCCTTTTTGCAGCCATGCTCGCTAATGCGATAATCAGCAAAGATAAAATAAATAAAGGGTCAAAATAGCTTCCCGTATTGTATTTAGTGACAAACAGCAAATACATATAGCCCGTATCTGCGGCAATTTGCACGAGTATTCCTATTAAAATTACCGTTAAATTTGTTCTGAGTGGCAGCTCTTTAATGGAAAATAGGATTAATAAGGCTCCAATCAATAAGGCAAGATCACCTAATGGGTATCCGATTGCTGTAGCCAGAAAAATTCCTGTATAACCTTCTGTTTTCAGCAAAGGTTCAAGAAGGAAGTAGTAGCTTAAACAGAATGCAACAATCATTACAATCATTAATTCAAAAATTAGCTGAACACTGCGGAGCAAGGTTCTTTGCATGCTGAAGTAACGGAGGAAACCAGTTAAATAAAAGAAAATCTGCAGCATGTAGAAGATGTCGCTGTAATCTGGGAATGGAACCGTTTGACGCAAAATACTTTCCTGATACAACCAAATCAGCTCTGCGATAAAGTACGTAAATGTGCCGCTGGCAAGCCAAAACCAAAGAATTTTTTCAGGTGTGCTGCTTTTTCGATAAGAATAGAACAACACAGCAGAGGAAATGAGCGCACCTGCAGCCGATAAAATATTACTGCTCAGCACAGTTATGTGACTGTCTGTTCCAAACAGCAAAACACCATAATAGATTAATATATAGCTGACAATAATAAAAACTCCGATACCGATTCTGTATGTAACTTTCAACTTGCTCATCCTTTTTCCTCACGACTATTAATTGGGTATTTTGTCTCATTATAAACGAAAATATAGGTTATTCCCACAGAATAAGGAAATTAATTAGCTGGTACTATTTTCTAAAGGTGCATGGCTTACTTTTAGGAAAAGCGTTTTTTTTAGAGAAACTTGTCCTTTTTGCGCAATATATGAACATTTGCCTAAAAAATGCATATATATTAATTGACGTATTGTTGATATACATTTAAAATCTTTCCTAAAGGAAACTTTTTTAAATGGAGTAAACAAACGTTAAATTGCCAATTAGCTGAATGCTTAAAAAACTTCAATAAAGGGGAATGACAATGCCGGATAATTTACTGCTAGCTTTTGGGTTAACCTTATTAGCTGGTCTTGCAACAGGTATCGGAAGTTTGCTTGCATTACTTACTTCCAGAACGAATACTAAATTCCTGTCATGGATGCTTGGATTTTCTGCAGGTGTAATGATTTATGTTTCGATGATTGAGATTTTTGTAAAAGCGAAGGATTCACTCGTCAGTTATTTAGGGGAACAGCAGGGGAATTGGCTCACTGTCGGTGGTTTTTTTGCAGGGATTTTACTGATAGCATTAATTGATAAGTTTGTACCAGAACAGGGGAATCCACATGAATTGAAGAAGGTTGAAGATTTGACATCTCCTAAGAAAACGACAGACGCAGCTCTGTTGAAAATGGGGACATTTACAGCGCTTGCCATCGCAATTCATAACTTTCCGGAAGGTATTGCTACATTTACTGCTGCCTTGCAGGATCCAGCACTTGGAGTTGCCATCGCTATCGCAATAGCCATTCACAATATTCCTGAGGGAATTGCCGTTTCCGTACCAATCTATTTTGCAACAGGAGACAGAAAAAAGGCATTCAAATTATCCTTTTTATCTGGTCTTGCAGAGCCGGTCGGCGCTGTCGTGGCATTCTTGATTTTGATGCCATTTTTGAATGATCTTATGTTTGGTTTAATATTTGCAGCAGTTGCAGGAATCATGGTTTTCATATCTTTGGATGAATTATTGCCTGCCGCAAAGAAATATGACGAAGGCCACTTGTCGATTTACGGTCTAGTTACGGGTATGGCTGTTATGGCAGTCAGCTTGCTGCTAGTTATTTAAGATTCATAGCAGCAAGGTGCTACCTTATTTTAAAAGCTTTTTATTTTCGATTTCCATTTTTTCAACTTCAAGCTTCATTTTATCTGTTTCCAGCAAAAAATTCTCATGCCTCAACTTTTCAAGGGTGATTTCATCTTGGATCATTTTTCGTTTTAATTTGAGTTTATCCTTTGAGTGTTCTGTAACAATGGCGATAATAGGAATGGCGAATACCATGATTACTGCGACTAGTCCTGTCATTATGAACCTCCTTCTAGAAATTGTCTTATCATTGATTATACGATAAACCCCTTGTGGATGTTTCAAAAGATGCGATATTTGTTAGATAATCTAATGAAAAAAGAGGAGTTAATGGAAATTCCTCTTTTTTTGTATTACGATGGAGACAAGCATTCTTACCAATTAACGGGGTGAAAGCAATGAATGAAAAAGCAGCAGTAGGTGAAAAGGCGGCAGTTGATTATGTTAAAGATGGCATGGTAGTTGGATTAGGTACAGGTTCAACAGTCTACTATACAATCTTAAAAATAGGCGAAATGGTCCGGAAAGGGCTGAAGATTACAGGTGTGGCGACTTCTGTCCAAACAGAAAAACTGGCCAAAGAGCAAGGTATACCGCTTCTGTCTTTAGATGAGGTAAAAACGATTGATGTAGCGATTGATGGAGCGGACGAAATAAATCATTATTTTCACGCGATTAAAGGCGGAGGCGGAGCTTTGCTGAGAGAGAAAATAATTGCAAAGGCTTCCAAACAGTTTGTAGTGGTTGCTGATTCCAAAAAAGTGGTGCAAAGCTTAGGAGAATTTCCGCTTCCTGTTGAAATAGTTCCGTTTGGAGCTAGTAAAACAGAAGGGTATATTCAAAGCTTTGGCTGTCAGACCGCATTAAGAATGCAAGGGGACAGTCCTTATGTTACCGATAACGGCAACTATATCATTGATTGCCGATTCGGTGAAATAAAAGACCCGGAACAGCTGGAAAAAGAATTGAATAACATAACAGGTGTTGTTGAAAACGGCCTGTTTGTCGATATGGTCAAGCATGTAATTACAATCGGCGAGGATAAACAGGCAATCCTTTTGGACAAGCTGGAATAATCTATTTTAAGAAGTAAGAAATGTCTGCTTCCAACCAAAACCTTTAACTTTGTTAGAGGTTTTTTCCTGCTGTCTAAGAATGTTCATAAAATCCTCACAATATCTCCGTTTTTTTTACTTTATTAAAGTTTCCATTTCATTTTGTAAGTTATATCATCGTTACATGGATAATTTATAAAAGGAAAAATGGTCAGAAGTGCTTCCGTATTTATTTGGGAAAGGCTTCTGATGGATAAGCGAAAGGGAGAGAATTCTATGTCATTACGAGAAGATGCTTTAAGAATGCATCAAGAAAAACAAGGTAAATTGGAAGTGAACGCAAAGGTAGAGGTGAAGAATGCACAGGATTTGAGTTTAGCATATTCACCAGGTGTGGCAGAACCTTGCAAGGTAATCCATGAGCAGCCTGAGACGGTTTATGATTATACAATGAAAGGAAACATGGTTGGTGTTGTAACAAACGGCACTGCAGTTCTTGGTTTGGGCAATATCGGAGCAGCTGCTTCTTTGCCTGTAATGGAAGGGAAAGCTATTCTTTTTAAAAGTTTTGCAGGAGTGGATGCATTCCCGATTGCTCTAGACACTACAGATCCAGATAAGGTCGTGGAGACAGTCTCGTTAATGGCTGCCGGCTTTGGCGGAATCAACCTGGAGGATATTGCAGCACCACAATGCTTCGAAATCGAAGAGCGTCTTAAGCAGAAATTGGACATTCCTGTATTTCATGATGACCAGCATGGAACAGCAATTGTCACAGTTGCCGGACTGCTGAATGCCTTAAAAATTGTTAAGAAGGAATGGAAAGATATTAAGATTGTTTTAAATGGAGCAGGAGCTGCAGGGATTGCTATTACAAAGCTGCTTTACTCATACGGGGTTACAAATATGATCATGTGTGACACAAAAGGGGCAATTTACGCAGGTCGTCCTGAAGGGATGAATGCAGTGAAGGAATCTGTTGCTGCTTATACAAATATAAACAAAGAATCTGGTTCTTTAAGTGATGTGATAAAAGGCGCAGATGTATTCATTGGCGTATCAGTTGCTGGTGCATTAACGAGTGAGATGGTTTCAACAATGAATAAGGATGCTATTATTTTCGCGATGGCAAACCCGGTTCCAGAAATTACTCCAGCTGAGGCGAAGTCTGCAGGAGCTGCCGTTGTCGGAACTGGAAGATCTGACTTCCCGAACCAGGTGAATAATGTGTTAGCATTCCCGGGAATTTTCCGTGGAGCATTAGATGTGCGTGCGACAGATATTAACGAGGAAATGAAGCGAGCTGCAGTTGGTGCAATTGCTGATTTGATTGAAGAGTCCGAATTAAATCCAGATTATGTTATCCCAAGTCCATTCGATCCGCGTGTTGCCCCTGCAGTAGCTGCAGCGGTAGCTAGTGCCGCGATGGACACAAAGGTAGCAAGAATTACAGTTGATCCTCAGCAAGTGTTAAACAGAACTGCTGAGCTGACAAGCATCGGCAATTAATAATGAAAGGCTGCAGCATGAGCTGCAGCCTTTTTGTTTAGGAAGATTGGCCTTCCAGAACAGGGTTTGCTTCTTGGAGAGCTTTTTCTTTTTTCGGTTTCATACTGAAAAGCAGATTTAAAAGGATGGCAACAAGACTTCCGGAAATAATGCCGTCACTGACGATGATGCGCAAGAAGGAAGGAAGTTGGGCAAATAAGTCAGGAACAGCAGTGGCGCCAAGACCGATCGAAACAGAGCAAGCCATTATTAGCAGATTTGCTTGTTTGCTGAAGTCAACAGTACTGAGCATTTTGATACCTGATGATACAACCATTCCGAACATCACGACTGTTGCTCCGCCAAGAACGGGTGTCGGAATGACGGTTGCAAATGCCGCTATTTTTGGAATCAAACCAAGAAATACTAGGATACCGCCAGCTGCAACTACTACATTTTTGGTCTTTACCTTGGACAGCTGTACAAGGCCGACGTTTTGAGCAAAGGTATTATATGGGAAGGCATTAAAAATCCCTCCGAGTGTGATGGCAACACCTTCTGCCCGATACCCTCTAGTCAAGTCTTTGTCAGACAGCGGCTTTTCGCATATTTTGCTGAGGGCGAAGAAAACGCCTGTGGATTCAATGACAATAACAATTCCAACCACCAGCATCGTTAAAATCGGACCGATTTCAAATGTAGGTGTCCCGAAATAGAAAACACTCGGCAAACGGAACCAGCTTGCTTCTGCAACTGGAGAAAAGTCGACTTTTCCCATGAAGGCAGCTGCGGCTGTTCCAACGATAATACCTGCTAATACAGATAGTGACTGAACAAAGCCTTTTGAAAAACGGCTTAAAATAAGAATGAAAAGCAATACACTAAAGGATAAGGCGAGATTCTCGATAGAACCGAAGTCCGGACTTGCAGCTCCGCCTCCCATGTTTTTTATTCCTGATGGTATTAGCGATAACCCGATGATTGTCACGACTGTTCCGATGACAACAGGCGGGAAAAGCTTCGCAATTTTGCTGAAGAGCGGTGCGCAAATGATGATGAACAAACCTGTTACGATAATGGCTCCATATATGGCAGTAATGCCATAGTTAGTGCCGATAGAGATCATCGGCGTGACGGCAACGAAGGAGCTCCCTAATACTACAGGGAGTCCAATCCCTAAATACTTGTTTTTCCATGCTTGCAATAGTGTGGCGATACCGCATGTAAGCAAATCAATTGCGACTAAGTACGCAAGCTGTTCTGCTGTCAGCTCTAAGGCTCTCCCGACTAATAATGGCACGAGGATAGCTCCTGCATACATCGCCAGCACATGCTGAAGACCTAAGGAAAAAATTTTCCCGTTGTTCAGTTTTGTTTTTGTCATCATTATCACTCTCTCATACTTAATGTTAATTAATCTAACATGTTAGGTTATGTTAATTAACATATTAAAGAGTGGGTAAAAATAAGTCATTGGTTATAATGTACAAAATATTTAGAAAATATAGTTTACTTTACACCTGCAGTTGGCTGCTGTACCTGCAAAATCGATTTAATTCGAAATGCCAAGCGTAAATGGAAGGTTGTATCTGCGTCTTTCAGGCTTCTTCCTAAAAGCTCTTCGCATTTCTCCAACCGGTAAATAACAGTATTGCGATGAACAAATAGCCTTTTCGCTGTTTCTGATATTTGACAATGTGTTTCCAAATAAACAGACAATGTATGAAGCAGAATTTGGGCATCTTCTTCCTGCTGCTTATTCGACAGCCCTTGAAAGATATGATCACAAAACTCCTGTAAATCCTTCTCTGGGATAATTCGCAGCATTTCCGAAACATCCTTCGGACGGTGCACTTGAATAAACTGTGATTTTGCTGACAGCAAACCTGTATGATAAGCACTCAATGCCTCTTTATAAGCATTCTGCATATTAACGAGCTGATGACTGATGTTGCTGAGCCCAAATGACATCGTTTTTTTGAAGATTTTTTCTATATTACCTTGAAGATCTTTTAAATAGTCAATTGCCTGTGAACGGAATTCTACATTAGAATCGCCGGCTTCCATGATGAGAATACAATGATCTCCTTTTACAAACAGCTGCGTGAGAAAAGGTGCCTTTATTATTTCTGTCTCGAGGAATTCATACAGATAATCTGTTTCAAGCTGGTGCTGTGCGAATGTTTTATGGACATTGCTTTGATCAACCTTGCCAAGAATCATCAGAGAGGGGAGCTCGTTTGTTAAGGAAAACTCTTTGGCTCTGCTGGTGATTTCTTCTTTTGAAGTTATTCGTCCTTCTACCATGTTTAAAAAGAACTCATTGCGTGCTCTTCTGGCATATTGTCTTTCCGTGTTTTCCCGCATAAGTTCAAAGGTGAGGACATTTGTAGCCTGTTCAATTGTCAAAAGTAAATTTTTATCGTGAATAGGCAGGCTGCCAAGCGCAATCAAAAATGCTGGTTTGCCGATAGGTGTATGGATTGGAAATGCCGCAAATACTTCTTCTGTATATCTGGAAGAAAAGCATGTACAGGAAGTGCTGTTTAAAAACAGGCGGAAATCCTCTGCATATAAATTCATGATCATTTCACTGATTGGGTGTTTCGAATGGGAAGAAGCATGGATTTGGAAATGCTGATCAAGCAGAATGACCCTCTGACCAATCATATTAGATAAATCGTCAAGCAATTTTTTTATGCCTTTGCCTTTTAAAATATGCTGTGTAAATTTCCTATGCGTTTCAAAAGCAGTCAGTAAATCAGACGTTCGTTCATTTAGCATATATTGCAGTGTAGTATTGACAATTTCTCCAAGCGATTTCTCCAGCGGGATTTGTAAGACGGGAAATTGATGGGTATCAGCATATTGGATAACTTCTTCCGGAATACTTTCTAAGAAGCGGTGTGTTTTTATACCCAATCCGGCGCATTTTTGTTTATGCATAGATTGAACGAGCCCCAACAGCAGTGCCGGATCCTCCTTCAAGTGGTAGGCAGTCGTGACGAGAAAATCATTTTCAAACAGGAAGTCGATGATGTCTGGCGCATCCATCATGGTGACATTTTTAATTTCCCTACCTAAACCGTTTTTTCCAGCAAGGATTTCAATGTCATGAAATGCAGGTTTATTAAGAAGATCAATCAGTTTCATATTAGCCTCCTTCTGATATGCCGTTTTATTTCTTTTTATTATAACGGCAACTTAGTTAATTTGCACAAAAAATTTAGATAATTCTAACATAGTCTCTAATGAATTCAGGAAATATCGTCTTTATCATTAATTAATAAAAACTAACTTGTAGGCGATAAAGTTAAAAACTTGGTAGGAAGGCTAGGAGGAAGTGAGGCATAATGATGAAAACATCCATTCAAGTGAACGAACAAGAAATAGACAGCTGGCTTCAATGGCTGTCTGAATATGGGCAAACGGAAGATGGTGGAGTAACGCGCCTCCTTTATGATGAAAATTGGGCAAAAGCACAAGGAGCCTTAAAGATCAGGATGGAGCAAATTGGCTTATCTGCACAATTTGATGGGGTCGGAAACTTATTCGGCAAGCTTGAAGGCACAGATGAATCAGCAAAATCGATATTGACTGGCTCTCATATCGATACGGTCGTCAATGGCGGCAAATATGACGGCGGATATGGAATTATCGCAAGTTGCTTGGCTGTTAATTATCTTGCTGGGAAATATGGAAAACCGCTGAAAACGATAGAAGTAGTATCTTTATGCGAGGAGGAAGGAAGCCGTTTTCCGCTGGCTTTTTGGGGATCAGGGTCAATCACTGGCAGGTATCAAAAGGACGAAAGCTTGACACTTTTTGATACGGCGGATATTTCTATGGCTCAAGCCCTTAATAAAATTCCGTTTATCCCGGAAAGTGATAGTCTCAAACGAACGGATATTGGCTGCTTCATAGAATTGCATATTGAACAAGGTGCGGTTTTGGAAAAAGAAGAAAAATCAATTGGAGTAGTATCCCATATTGTCGGCCAGCGCCGCTTTACGATAAAGATTACAGGTGAAAGCAATCATGCAGGTACAACACCGATGATGTACAGAAAAGACAGCCTGCATATTGCGTCACAGCTAATTCTTCATGCAATGGACAGGGCTAGTGCTGTTGACAGTTTAGTAGCAACGGTCGGAAGTATTACGGCCTCTCCGAATGTGCCGAATGTTATCCCTAAGGAAGTAGTGTTTACATTGGATGTTCGTCATCATGAAGAAGAAGCAATCCAGCAATATTGTGAGAGTCTATTTGCATTCTTTCATGAAAAATGTGATGAAAAAGGGCTTCAGATTGAGATAGACCAATGGCTGGATGTAAAGCCGGTAGCCATGAACAGCCAATTACAGCTGCAAGCAGAAGAAGTGCTGCAGGACACCGGTCTTCCATACAAAACAATGACAAGCGGTGCTGGTCATGATGCACAGGTATTTGGACCCTACTGTCCGACAGCTTTGCTGTTTGTGCCGAGTACAAATGGAATCAGCCATTCTCCAGATGAGTTTACCAATCTTCAAGACTTGAAAAATGGCGTTACCGTATTAATAGAGTTGCTGCATAAGCTGGCTTACTAATAGAAAGGGAGAGATGATAATGTTTGGCGAACTCAATACACCATTAAGAACCATCATGACCCCAGGTCCAGTCGAAGTGGACCCTAGGGTGCTTCGGGCAATGTCCAATCCTATTCTAGGACAATTTGACCCTGCCTTTACGGACATTATGAACAATGTGATGAAAATGCTCCAACAACTTTTCAAGACAAATAATGAATGGGCATTTCCAATTGACGGTACATCCCGATCTGGACTTGAGGCAGTACTGGCAAGTGTGATCGAGCCTGGCGATAAAGTGCTTATCCCGATTTACGGCCGGTTTGGTCATTTGCTGACAGAAATCGCAGAAAGATATGGTGCTGAAATCCATTTGCTTCATCGGGACTGGGGCACGGTTTTTGATCCAGAAGAAGTAATTGCGGAAATGAAGAAGGTGAAACCGAAGATTGTTGCGATGGTCCATGGCGAAACTTCTACCGGCTGCATGCAGCCGTTAGCAGAAATAGGCAAGGCATGCAGGGAAGAGGATGTCCTGTTTATTGTTGATGCAGTTGCAACGATTGGCGGCACAGATGTTCAGACAGATAACTGGTATATTGATGCTATAATCGGAGGAAACCAGAAATGCTTATCTGTCCCGTCAGGAAATGCACCAATTACGTATAATGAGCGGGTGGAACGCATCCTTAATCAACGGAAAAAGGTCGAGCGAGGCATTGCGACAGAACAAGAATTAGCAGAAAGAAAGGCATTTTCTGCGATCCGCACTAATTATTTCGACTTGGCCCAGCTTCAAGATTACTGGGGACCAAGAAGGCTTAACCACCATACAGAGGCTACATCTATGCTGTATGCACTTCATGAAGGCTTGAGAATTGTCCTTGAAGAAGGATTAGAGCAAAGATTCAAGCGCCATAAACTTCATGAGAAAGCATTAATTGCCGGAATTGAAGGAATGGGCTTAGAACTGTTCGGAGACGCAGGCTCGAAGCTGCCAACAGTAACATGTATCAAGATTCCTGAAGGCATTGAGGCAGAATCAGTCAGAAGCATGATGCTTAATGATTTCGGAGTAGAAATTGCAAGTTCATTCGGTCCTCTGCACGGGAAAATTTGGAGAATCGGAACGATGGGTTACAGCTGCCGGAAAGAAAATGTCTTGTTTGCATTGGCAAGCCTTGAAGCAGCCTTAATCAGACATGGAGCAAAAATCTCAGCAGGAGAAGGAATTCAAGCTTCACTAAATGCATATGAGAAAGAAAAATCATTCATAAATTCGTAATATTTTTCTAGAAAATTGACAATAATGAATCTATTGATTATCATGTTAAAAAAATAACGAAACAATAAAAAGGATTAGTAAACGGTGCGGCTATTAGAAGAGAGGGTCTTTTATGCTGAAAGGGACCTATAGCACGGCCTTTGAACCTGCCTTTTTCGTTCTGCATAAGCTGCAGCGGTGTTAAACCGTTATCATGTTTGAGTGTAAAGCCTTGCTTTAAATTAGGGTGGTACCGCCGATTTTCGGTCCCTAATAAAGCAGGGCTTTTTGTGTTTTAAAAAAAGGGAGTGACAAGATGAAGGGCAATTTTGTAGAAAAAATTACGAATATGGAAGATGATTTTGCGAAATGGTATACCGATGTAGTAACAAAAGCAGAACTGGTTGATTATTCGAGCGTACGCGGATCAATGATCATCAGGCCATATGGCTTTGCTATATGGGAAAATATTAAAAATGAATTGGATTTGCGCATTAAGGAAACAGGCCATGAGAATGTATATATGCCACTTTTTATTCCAGAAAGCCTCCTTCAAAAAGAAAAGGACCATATTGAAGGCTTTGCTCCTGAAGTGGCTTGGGTGACGCATGGAGGAGAAGAAGAGCTTGCAGAAAGATTATGTGTCCGTCCAACCTCTGAAGTGCTGTTCGGGGAGCATTATAAAGATATTATCCATTCTTATCGTGATTTGCCAAAGCTATATAATCAATGGGCAAATGTTGTTAGATGGGAAAAAACAACGAGACCATTTTTGCGCACATTAGAATTCCTCTGGCAGGAAGGACATACTTGTCATGAAACAGAAGCAGATGCAGAAAAAGAAACAGTACAAATGCTTCATGTTTATGCAGCGATATGTGAGGAGATATTAGCCATTCCAGTCGTTAAAGGGAAGAAAACAGAAAAGGAAAAATTTGCTGGAGCAAAATACACATATACAATTGAAAGTCTGATGCATGACGGCAAGGCATTGCAATCAGGCACATCTCATAATTTAGGCGATCATTTTGCCAAGGCATTCGGAATCCAATTTACGGACCGAAACGGTGCTCAAAGCTATGTACAGCAAACCTCCTGGGGATTTACAACGAGAATTATCGGAGCAATGATTATGGTGCATGGTGATGACAGAGGGTTAGTTGTGCCTCCAAGGATTGCTCCAACTCAAGTGATGATTATTCCGATTGCTCAGCATAAAGAAGGTGTGCTTGATTTTACCTATCAGCTAAAAGATAAGCTAGCAGGCAGTTTCCGAACAGGCTTGGATGCAAGTGATAAAAAGCCAGGCTGGAAATTCAACGAGTATGAAATGAAAGGAATTCCTGTCCGCCTTGAAGTTGGCCCAAAGGATATCGAGCAAAAACAAGTCGTGCTTGTCAGGAGAGATACAGGCGAAAAGCTGGCGGTGCCAATGGAAGGCTTGGAGAAAACATTGGAAGACTTGCTTTCAGATATTCAGAAAAACCTGCTCGCAAAAGCAAGCGAGCATCGCGAAGCTAACACCCATCAAGCCCTTGATTTTGAAGCATTTAAGAACCGAGCAAACCAACCAAAAACCGGCTTTATAAAAGCGATGTGGTGTGGTGACAGAGCGTGCGAGGATTTAATCAAGGAAGAAACTGGAGCAACTTCGAGATGCATGCCTTTCGAACAAGAAAAAATCAGTGATACATGTGTATGCTGCGGCAAAAAAGCAGATGCACTTGTCTATTGGGCAAAAGCTTATTAATAAGGAAAAAGCCGAAGGAGAGCATCCTTCGGCTTAAGTTAGTCTACCTTAAACTTACAAACGTTTTCATTATTCGCTATTTTTACCATATAGATAGGAATAAAGTAGTGTACCCGAAGTATTGACCCCCATGTATTATTTGTTAACATTAATAGTGGGAGAAATAAAGCGTTATTATGACATGCTTCACTCTCAAAAAAGGTGAAGTGCCATATGGGAAAATAGATTGCCTTTAGTCCTTGCTGGTTGATGACAGGACATCAGGCAGTGGAGGGGTATCGGATGAGAAAATGGGCTGTGATTGGCATAATGGCTCTGTTTCTGGCGGGCTGCAGCTCGGAAACATATGAAAACGACATGAAGGCAGCAAAAACAGCAATTGAGAGCGGTGACTTAAAAAAAGCTCTGCTGTCACTGGAACTCGCACTTGAGCAGAAGCCAAAGGATGAAACAGCACAGAATCTACATAAAAGAGTGGCTGGATTAATGGATATTAAATCTGCCATTGATAACGGCAACTGGAGTGACGCCTTATCAAAAGCAAGCCAGCTTTCAGAAGATGGCAGGGTGGAAAAGGACCTAGATACACTGTTAGACAAATATTTGGTGGCAGCAGAAGCCAATGCAAATGAATAGGAGAGGAACCAATCTATAGGCAGGTTGGTTTTCATTCAGAAAGGCGTATTTTCTTTGGAAAAAGCGTCTTTTTTATTTTTTTTGAATGGTTAGTTAGAAATTATCAGATGAATTTTTCAAAACTAATAGTTTTCCTAACGATTTTAGGAGCCGAGACTACTAAAAGATAATATAGTTTAAAATTAAGGTTCTGACGGCAGCCTTGCACAGTCAGAACCTTAAATATTTCATTCATTCATCCTTCGGGTTCCCTACAAAAGCCTCTGGAATCATCGTAAATCCTTCAATCACCGTATCTTCTTCTACTTCAATCATTAAATAGCGTTTGCCGCTGAATTCTACTTGTTTAACATAGCGTAAATCTGGCGGGCTGATAGCGATATTAGCAATTTTCGTACTGATTTTAATAGATTTAGAGGTGAATTTAGGCAAAATATTGCTTGCTTTGAGCTCGTATTTGTCATCATCGATAATCTTTTTAAAGGCAAATTCGACTTTTTCTGTGCTTATATCTTCTACTCCGCTCATCTTCAAGACTTGTTCCACGTCTTTAGAGTCCAATTTAGGCGGTTCTTCTTCTTCATTTTCTGTAATCATGCGGTTTATTTCTTCATAAACGTTCGAGAGGGTGGAGGTATTTAATTGGTCACCAGTTACATCTTTTATAATTTCTTCGAACACAATTTTATCATCTTGTGCTGTCATAATTTCTTCTCCGTTTAAAACCTCTTCAATAAATGCATAGTCAGGTTCATGAACCTTGCCAGCTGCATAGAGGATATGGTTAACATCCGCTGCATTGTCTGTAAAGCATGGGAAAAGGAAGCCGCCCATTGGAGCATGAAGATTAATGATTGGATCTAATACGATATTGTATTTAAATTCTCTATCAACATAATCGAACAACAGCTCTTTTTTAGGATCTTGTGTGTTATTGATGCTGCATAAAATAAACGAATGAGAGAAAACAGTATCCCGTTCATTTTCCTCCGACTCTTCACTGCGGCGTTTCATCGGCTTTATATACTCTCCGCGAATGAAAGTGACAACAATATCTTTTTCATATTGTCTGATTGCGAGCATTTTTTCTACAATCTTTAACATTTGGTCTTTCCAATCATCGACCTCACTGCTTAGCAGTCCTTGATGGAGAATAAGCTGGCTGCTGTTCTCAGCATCTCTCTTAAATTTGAGTTCAAAGAGCTTTTCATCCATTTGACCTGCGAGCATTTTTTTAAAATTATTTAAAAACAGCTCTTGCTGATCTTGATCAAGCATAGCGAATGGCTGGCTTTGGGAATGAAAAATTTCGCTTGATTCTTTCATGATATAGACATTAAAAATATCAGAGATTTTCAATTTATCATTGTTTATCTTGAATTGTTTTCGTATGTTTCCTACGTCTTTCTTGTTCATGATTTTTATACACTCCTAAGCTATCACGATTGGCTATTTTGGCAAAACAATTTTAGTCATTCATTTATATTAACATATTTAATTAATAGAATATAAGGGAGGAAAAAGGTCGTATTATAGAGAATATTTGAAAGGATATTGTAGATTTACGTAGTTTCACAAACTTTTAACAACAGGTTAATACAGTATATCTACAATATAGGAGAATCGTTGACAAAATATGCGATAAATGTCGTGTTAACGATAAAAAAAGGAGGAAATTTTAGAATGAAAGATAGGAATCAAATGGCTGTACTGGCAAGTATTTTTTCAACATTAGCATTATTGGTATCTATAATTCTACCAACAAGTACATATGCTGCTGAATCAAATGATAATTATTCCTTAACGATTATGCATATGAATGATACACATGCACACGCAGACCTTATGCCAAATATGGTTACGGCAATTAAAGAGGTTCGAGCTGCAGATCCAAATGCACTACTATTTAACGCAGGAGATGTTTTTTCAGGAACATTATATTTCAATCAGTTTAAAGGCCAAGCAGATTTAGCACTACTAAATTTAATGGATATTGATGCAATGATTTTTGGAAATCATGAATTTGACTTAGGTTCAGGGGAAAATGGCCATAAGTCCTTATCTGAATTTGTTTCAAAAGCAAATTTTCCTTTTTTAAGTGCTAACGTAGATTTCTCTGGTGATGCGTATATGGCAAGCAAAACAAATAATTCTTATACAGAATCTCCGGAAGATGGAATTGTTTATAACGGTATGATTAAAGAAGTAAATGGAGAAAAAGTTGGTATCTTTGGATTAACAACAGAGGACACAGCGAATATTTCCAGTCCTGTTAATGTGAAATTCCAAAACTATATAGAGAAAGCAAAAGAAGCAGTTGCAGCATTTGAAAGTAAGGGAATTAATAAAATTATTGCTGTAACACATATTGGTTATGACAGTAATCCAGAAATGGGCAATGACTTACAATTAGCTAAATATGTTGATGGAATTGACGTTATTGTGGGTGGACATTCTCATACACAATTGAATGAGCCTGTAGTTATTACAGCGGATGAAGCTGGTGCTGCAAAGGATCCAACTGTAATTGTACAAGCATACCAGTATTCAACATTGCTGGGAGAATTAAAGGTAGACTTTGATGAAAATGGGGTAGTTGTCGGTCAAGCTGGTCAATTAATTGATGTTGCATCAAAAGCAGCAGATGCAGAAGCGGCAGCTGTACTGGCGCCATATAAAGCGGAAATTGATAGTTTAACAAATCAAGAAACAGGGGCAGTTGCCAAAAAACCTTTATTAAACCCACGTTTAACAGACAGTGAAGTTAGTGTGCGGGCAAATGAAACAGAACTTGGAAATCTTGTAACAGATGCTATGCTTGCAAAAGCGAAAGAAAAAAATGAAAATGTTGTCATTGCCATGCAAAATGGGGGCGGAATCCGCGCTGCAATTGATGAAGGACCTATTACTACAGGCGAAGTTATTGCCGTATTGCCATTTGGGAACGATCCTGCATTTGTCCAGCTGACAGGTGAGGAAATTAAACAAATTTTAGAATATAGTGTGCGTTTAGCGCCAGCGGAAAGCGGCGGATTCCTCCATGTATCTGGAATGAAATTTACGTATGACAGCACAAAAGAAGCTGGTTCTCGCGTAGTTTCGATGCAAGTAAAAGTAAATGAACAGTATGAAGACATTAAGGCAGACCAAACGTACTTAGTAACTACAAACAACTTTACCGCAAAAGGCGGAGATGGTTATGAAGTATTTGCTAAAGCCTATCAAGAAGGCCGAGTTCAAGATATGGGTGCAATCGATTGGGAGCAGCTACGCGATTATATGGTTGATAACTTAAATGGAGAAGTAGATCCTCAATTGGAAGGACGTATCATTGATACACTAGGAAAAGCAGTGGAACCAGAAACACCGGTTGATGAAGACGACGGTAATCAAGACGATGACAATGGACCAGAAACACCAGTTAACGATGGTGATGATAATTCAGATGATGATAATGGTTCAGAGACTCCAGTTACAGACGACAATAGCGATAATGGTGATGACATTCCAGCAAAAGATGATGGCAAGACTGATGACAGTGCAGACAATGGAGCAGCACCAGGTTCTGACAATGATCAAAACCAAAATGTAACTCCAGACAAAACGTCAGACGATAAAGCAACGTCTGGAAATACAGCTGGAAATGCACTTCCGAATACTGCTACAAACAATTATACGATGCTGTTAGTCGGTGGACTGCTGTTTGTGGTTGGTATTGGAGTACTGGTTTATAGAAAAGTAAGACATGCTTAAAGAGTGATAAAAAGAGACCTAGTAGATTGCTTCTACTAGGTCTCTTCTATTATTAATCTTAGACTGTTTGATTTTTGTTCTGCTTTTCTAACTCTTGCTCATTGCTTTCGTGCAAATGTTTCGTTGCTGGCCAGAAGGCAGCTTTTTTGCATAGTGCAGTGATGCTAGGAACTAAAAATGGACGAACTACAAACGTGTCGAGAAGCACGCCAATAGCTGTGATTGTTCCGAAATGAACCAATATTTGAATTGACAATGTTGTTAAGACCATAAAGGTTGCGGCTAAGATAACCCCTGCTGAAGTAATGACTCCGCCGGATTCTGCAACCCCTTCTTTAATCGCCTGGCTAAGAGGCATTTCTTTACTTTTCTTCCAAATGCTCGAAATCATGAAAATATTATAATCTTCCCCGAGTGCCACAATAAAGACAAAGGCGTAAAGCGGAATAAGTCCTTGGATTGCCTCTACTCCAAAACCGTAGTGAAGAATAACCCAACCTAAGCCTAATGCGCTGAAATAAGACAACAGCACTGTTGCAATTAAATAGATTGTAGCAGTGATTGAACGTAAGTAGGCAAGCAGAAGGACGGCAATCATAGCAACAATTACTGGAATGACAAGACGTGCATCACTGTCAGTCGTTTCCTTCGTATCAAGCTGTTCTGCTGTTATGCCCCCAATCCAGACTTTCTCACTGCTTTCAGTGATGCCATTGTCAGCAAGAGTTTTTTCAACCGCTGCACGCAAGTCAGGGAGCTCTTCCATTGCTTCATTAGAATAAGGGTTTGTGTTTAATTCAACAGAGTATTTAAACAAGCCCGAATCATTTTTTGCTTGTTCTCCTTCTGAAACATTTGCAACAAATGGAAGGTCATTTAATACATCTTCAACAGGAATATCACTACCTTCTGTTTGGACAACAACCTCTGCAGGAGCTAGTTCACCAGCTGAGAAATGCTCAGAAATAATCGTGAATCCTTCCCTTGATGGCATATCGTCAGGGAAAGAGGATAATGTGTCATAAGTGGATTCCATCTTTAATGACAGTAAAGCAAAAACACCTAAAAATACTGTTGTAATAATGGTTACTTTCCATGGATGATTTACAGCAATTTTGCCGATGAATTCGCCAAGAGAACGAGACTTTTTCTTCTTCTTTACTGGTTTTGCTTTTTCCATCTCTGGTGTTTTAGGCATGAATGGGAAGAAAGAAACTCTTCCGAAAATAGCCAAAATTGCTGGCACAAGTGTTAAGCTTGCGACCATCATGATTAAAATGGAAAGACTGAAAGGCACAGCAAAGCGCTGTATCGAACCATATTCTGCGAGCAAAAGAATAATCAGGGAGAACACAACGGTCAATCCGCTCATTGCAACTGCTCCACCTGAACGGCGCAGGGCATTTGCCATGGCGATTTCCTTCTTCGTTTCCACTTTTAGCAAGCTTCGGTATTTGCTTATGAGGAACAAGCAATAATCAGTTCCAGCACCAAAGAGAAGAACCGTCATGATTGCGATGCTTTGTGAATCGAATTCAATCCAGCCAGCTTTGCCCATTCCGCCTAATACAGGACTAATTACTAAATAAGCTATCCCAACTCCAATCAGCGGGATGATTGCTAATATCGGAGAACGATAGATAACTAAAAGACAAATAAGCACAATAACGACTGTACCAATCAGCAAGGACAAGTCGCCTTGGCTGAATAGTGCGGCTGCATCAACAGCAATCCCCACAGGACCTGTAGTTCTGGCAGACAGTGTATCTTCATCATTTATATCTGCTTTAAAAGGATCTGTGCTGAAAATGTCAGACGCTGCAGTTTGTAGCTCTTCCAGACTTTTTTCCAGCTCTGCTGTTGTTGTAGACTTCTCGAACAATACGGGAAGGACAATGGTTGTTTCATCCTCTGATACTTGCTGCTGAACTGCTTCAATCGGCAGCTGGTGAAGTGGGATAACACTTTGCTGGTGGACAACCGGTTCCTCCGTTAATTTACCTGCCAGCTCTTGAATTTGCGTTAAATCATCATTTGAGAGGCCGGTATCTCGATGAAAGGTAATCAGGGCCGGTGTTCCTTGTTCATTTGGAAATTCTTTATTAATAATAGCTTCTGCTTCTTGAGAAGGTGAATCTTCAGGCAAGTTTGCAGCATTCTCATTTTTTTGTGAGCTTGCTTGCGGCAGTGTTAAGCTTAGGACAAGGACAAGACAGATCCAGGCAAACAGTGTAATCCATCTTCCTTTTTTCCCTGAAACAAATCGGAAAACGGTAGGGATAAAATTTTTCACTTTTTCTAGCTCCTTTATCATTGTTATTATGATGAACTTATCAATTGATAAGCTGGAAGAAAAATAATAGCTTATCAACTGATAAGGGAATCAAAAAAATATAATGCTGCTCTTGTTAGAATAAGAAACAGCAATGAATATAGGGTTAAGCAATACCGCTTAAAAATATTTGGACAATGAGCTTAGCTTTTTTATCTATGATAGCTTTTTGCTCAGTCTCTGATAAGCGTTTCATATATTCAGGCAAAAGAGCAGACTTTATCATATTCAATAATAGAAGAGATACTTCAAAGCTGCTGCTGTCTATCTTTTCAAATGATCCAATTTCCTTATTAGCGACAGCTTCCTCAAACATTCTCATAATAGGTGCAAGAAAGCCTTTTTGCCAATGGGAGTTAATGGTTTTTTTGACATCTTCCGGCATTTCATGATGAAGATCATGAAACATTTGCATTAAATCTTCTTCGTAATTCTGCATGAAATAGCTGGCTAGATGAAAGATGCGCTGCTTAATATCTGGATAATCGGCGGCTATTTTGTAAAGATAGTTTTCTGTCTGAAGAATGGAAGCTTTCAGAACCTCAATGTAAATCTCTTGTTTATTTTGGAAGTGATGGTATAAAGCAGGCTGAGTAATGCCACAGGCTGCTGCAATTTTCCTTGTGCTTACAGCACGATAACCAAGCTCCATAAATAAGGTAGTCGCTGCCTTAATAATCAAATGATGTGTATCCATTGTCTGTGACTGCAGCTCTTCGTGATCCCTTTTCATTTTGTTTCCTTTCTATTACCCAATAAAATGATTTATCACTCGATAAGTATAAGAGAAATTTAAAAAATATGCAATTGTGAACAATAGGTGAACAAGTTTGTGAAATGATGAACAAATCGAAGAGAACCTATTGCAGTTTGATTGGAAAGTGATTAAGATATGCTTGTAAGTAAAAATTATTGGTTCTAAAGGGATAAATATCCAAATTCTTTGTGGTTATCCTTTAAAAGATAAACCGGGTCATAAAGCTGACAATTCGGTTTTTCTTTTAAAGTTAACTTGTGAAATTATTCACAAACTATATTTGTTTCGAAAAAGGAAAAATTCTGGAGGGATTAAAAGATGTCAACTGTCGAAAAGGATGTAAAGCTAAAGCAGGAAGCTGCAGATGTGCAGGCAATTATTGATGAGATTGCTGAGAAAGGCAAACAGGCGCTGGATGAATTTTATAAGCTTAATCAGGCTCAGGTTGATCATATAGTCAAGGAAATGGCATTGGCAGGACTCGATAAGCATATGTACTTGGCAAAGCTTGCAGTTGAAGAAACTGGAAGAGGGATTTATGAGGATAAGATTACGAAAAATATTTTTGCTACTGAATATATTTATCACAGTTTAAAATATGACAAAACGGTCGGAATAATCAGTGAGGATGATGCGGCCGGAATCTTTGAAATTGCTGACCCAATCGGTGTTATTGCAGGTGTCACACCTGTGACAAACCCAACTTCCACAACGATGTTTAAAGCCATTATTGCTATTAAGACACGCAATCCGATAGTCTTTGCATTCCACCCATCTGCACAGGGCTGCAGCAGTGAAGCAGCAAAAATTTTAAGGGATGCAGCAGTTAAAGCAGGTGCACCTGAAAATTGCATCCAATGGATTGAAAAACCATCCATTGAAACGACAAAGGCATTAATGAATCATCCAGGAATTTCTATGATATTAGCAACAGGCGGACCAGGCATGGTTAAGTCCGCATACAGCTGCGGAAAACCAGCTTTAGGTGTTGGAGCTGGGAATGTACCTTGCTATATAGAGAAAACAGCTAAAGTAAAACGAGCAGTCAATGATTTAATCTTATCCAAAACTTTCGACAATGGAATGATTTGTGCATCTGAACAGGCGGTTATCGTCGATCAGGAAATTTATGAGGAAGTGAAAGGTCAGCTTATCCAAAATGGCTGCCACTTCTTAAATCCAGAAGAGCAAAAGAAGGTAGAAAACCTAGTTATCAATGTAAATACATGTGCAGTAAACCCGGATATTGTTGGCAAGCCTGCCTATGAAATTGCAGCAATGGCTGGAGTGCAAGTTCATAAAGATACAAAAATTTTAATCGCTGAACTGGAAGGAGTCGGACCAGCATATCCTCTTTCCCGAGAAAAACTAAGTCCTGTCCTTGCATGCTATAAAGCTGAATCAACAGAAGAGGGACTGAAGCGAGCTGAAGAGATGCTTGAGTTCGGCGGATTAGGGCATTCTGCTGTCATTCATTCAGAGGATGAAGATGTAACGAAAGAGTTTGCCTTAAGAATGAAGGCATGCCGCATTATCTGCAATGCGCCATCTTCCCAAGGAGCAATCGGGGATATATACAATGCGTTTATGCCGTCCTTAACGCTGGGATGCGGATCATATGGAAAAAACTCAGTTGCCACTAATGTAACAGATGTGCATTTATTGAATGTAAAAAAACTTGCTAAAAGGAATGTGAATATGCAGTGGTTTAAAATTCCGCCAAAGATATATTTTGAAAAAAATGCTGTTCAGTATTTACAAAAAATGAAGGATATCTCACGTGTCTTTATCGTAACAGACCCCTATATGGTCAAATTCGGCTATGTGGATAAGGTGCTTCATCATTTAAGACAAAGATCAGACCTTGTTCAAGTCGAAGTATTCTCTGATGTTGAACCAGATCCATCTTTAGATACTGTTGTCAGAGGAACGGAAATGATGGCTAAATTCCAGCCTGACTGCATCATTGCATTAGGCGGAGGTTCACCGATGGATGCGGCTAAAGGAATGTGGCTGTTCTATGAACATCCCGATGAGGATTTCTTCGGACTTAAGCAGAAATTCCTTGATATAAGAAAAAGAGTTTACAAGTATCCAAGTCTTGAAGGCAAATCAAAATTTGTAGCGATACCGACAACATCTGGAACAGGCTCTGAGGTCACGTCCTTTGCCGTTATTACAGACAAAGAAAATAATATTAAATATCCGCTGGCAGATTATGAGTTAACACCAGATGTTGCCATCGTTGACCCGCAATTTGTAATGACAGTTCCTCCTGCTGTTACAGCAGATACAGGCATGGATGTACTGACACATGCGGTAGAGGCTTATGTTTCCAATATGGCTAATGACTACACAGATGGATTGGCTGTTAAGGCGGTGCAATTAATTTTTGAATACTTGCCAAGAGCTTATCGCAACGGATCTGACGAGGAAGCGCGTGAAAAGGTTCATAATGCCTCTACCATTGCGGGCATGGCGTTTGCAAATGCATTTTTAGGAATAAACCACAGCCTAGCCCATAAGCTGGGGGCAGAGTTCCACATTGCCCATGGCCGTTCAAATGCGATACTAATGCCGCATGTTATTCGCTATAATGCGGAAAAACCAAAAAAATTCACAGCATTTCCTAAATATGAGCATTTCAAGGCAGATGAGCGCTATGCTGAATTGGCAAGAATACTTGGGCTTCCTGCCAACACAACAGAACAAGGAGTAGACAGCTTTGTTAAAGCAGTCATCCGTTTGGCAAAAGAGCTCCATATCCCAATGAGCATTGCTGCTAATGGAGTTGATGCAAAAGCCTTTGAAGAAAAGGTGGACTATTTGGCAGATCGAGCCTTTGAAGATCAATGTACAACAGCAAATCCTAAGCTGCCATTAGTTGCAGACTTGGCCGATATTTATCGAAAAGCGTATAAAGGAGTATGAGTAAAGACAAAAGACCACAGCTTATCTGTGGTCTTTTGTTATGCCTGCCTATCTATTATTTTAGTAGAAGCTGATTTACGCAAATCCAAATAGTCATCCTCAATACGGACAAGAGGTAAATGGGGCTCATTTGGATGAATAAAGATAATCTCCGCTGTTTGCTCTGTATTTAGTTTCACCTTTTTAAAGAGCTGCTTTCGCATAAGATACGAAACAAAAGGAATGACGATTGCGGGATTGATGGCATTTCCATGGGCCTCATCAATTAGCTCATTGATGGCCTCGAAATATGTCTTTTTCTTTTGATGCCACGTACTTGAGCACATACTATTAAAGATGTCGGCAACGGAAATAATTTGAATCATAAATGGTATATCCTTTTCTTGCCGGTTAAGTGGGTATCCTTTGCCATTTATTTTTTCATGATGAAGCAGAGCTGTTCTTGAGATGATGATATCTAATGAGTTAATCGAGAATAGAATACTTTTTCCTAAAGTCGTATGTTTTTGGATTTCTTTATATTCTGAATGAGTCAGCTTTGTCTTCTTATTAAGAATTTCATCTTTGATTAGGAGCATTCCAATATCGTGAAATAAACCCATTTGGCTTAGTAAGTGACAGTTTCTATTAGAATAGCCTAGTATTTGTCCAATGAGCGCGGAAATAATGCCGACATTGATACTGTGCTTGTAGATAGAGTTGCTGGTATGCGTATCATCGAGAATAAAGTCTAGAATGGTAATGTCATGTAAGGCAAGGTCGATAAGAATCCTATAGTCAGAGAGTAACTCCTCAAGACCTTCTTCACTTTTGTTGATTAATGAGGCAAAAGTTTCTTCCACTTGTGTAAAAATAGCAAAGTAAGCTTGTTCAGCAGACAAAGCCTCACTAGTTTCGGAAATAGAAGTCAAACTAGAAACATCAACTTTGTGGTTTAAAAGAAGATCAATATGGGTATCTTCCAAAACAGCGCCTTTTTTTAGCAGCAAAAGACCTTCGATGGAATTTGAAAAGATATCTTCTTTTAATTGGGTTCCGATATATTGTGCTTTTATTTTTTCAATATCCATATTGATTCCTCCTCATAGTAAATCACGAAGCATTTAGCAGTGTATGAAATGGGAAACGGGGTAAATATTTGTATATACATTATGTAGTAAATTTTACCTTACAAAACGGGGAAGTGGAATAGACTATTTCCCTAGCATGTATACGACATTGTTCCTAATTTCCTTCCATAATAGGAGGATAATGCCTTTCGTGATTGACCTCTACTAATCAAGTAGATATATTTACACTTAAATAAAAAGTTTCTAATTTTTAAGGTCTGCAAGTGTTTGTAACTAAAGTGAGGTGCAACTATGTATAAAGAGGATTGGACACAAGGGATGAATACTAGACAAAGTGGATTATCAAGATATGAATATCATGTAAATATTCTGAGGAAAGAGTTAATGCAATGTCGGACAATTAAAATTCCGTATAAGAATATATCTATAAGCCATCATGAATTGGCGGAATGGATCATAGAAGAACTTACTCCGCAAGAATTGAATGAAATAATTGTGATGGTGAGCAATGCAAAAAAAAGATCTTCGTCCGTGAAGCCTCTTTTTCAAGTAATTGCCACTGGACTGATAAAAAACTAAAGACAGGTCTTTTGGAAAAATAGTTCCACATAACCTACCTGTTTGATATAAAGCTGCAAGCTGCATTCTAGGGATTCCCTTTCTAATAGTTTGGTCAATAGCTTAATAAAGCTGCCATTTGATTCATTGATAGTCAAGCTGCTTTGCTGTTAGATACTGCCCATATATAGTACAATTGCTATTGGTTATATCCTTCCACATAGTGAATGCACAGGCTGCTATGAAACTGGCGGAATTAAAAGCTTGTTATTTTGAGAGATTGAACTGTCGCTTACCTTTAGGAGGAGAATTACGTGTCTGACTGCAAAAAAGAATTATATAATTATTTAAATGAACAGATAGAAAGTATGGCAGAGGAATGGCTAAAGACGTTAAGTACAAATAAATCAGCATTCTACAGGATTGAAGAGGGCCAGCCGATTAAAGAGGAGCTGGTTAACAGCTATCATACGCTTGTAAAGAATGTACTGCATGTCTTTCATTCAGAGGAAACTGTTTATAAAGCAAGTATTTCGGAGTGGGCTGTAAAGGTCGCCAAACAAAGATCTCAGGACGCTGTACCGATACTAGAGTCGATTGAACAGCTGACATGCGTCAAATCTATCTTAATTAAATATATTCAGAAATTCGCAGAGGAGTCTCAAGAGAATTTCAGTATCAGCAACATGTTCAATTGGTTGCGTTTAACAAATTATGCCTTTGATATTTTTACAAATATTTTTATAGAATACTACGATAAATTTAAGCATCAGCAGCTTTCTGCACAGCAGGAGACCATCTATGAACTGAGCAGCCCTGTCATCCCGATTACAAAGGGAATTGGAGTGCTGCCGTTGTTAGGGGATATCGATACGCAAAGAGCTAATATTATTATGGAAACTACATTGAAGCAGTGTAATAATAATAATATGGAAAAGCTGTTCATTGACTTATCTGGCGTACCAATTATTGATACAATGGTAGCACAGCAAATTTTTCATGTTATCCATGCTTTAAACCTGATTGGTGTTACAGCTTACCTTTCAGGCCTGCGTCCAGAAGTGGCACAGACTGCGATTCAGCTCGGTGTAGACTTCAGCAGGATTCCAATCTTTAATAATCTTGCCAGTGCTTTATCCAGACTTGGCATTACGGTTATTGAAGGATAATAACGCTCAAGCAAAAAAGAGGTGTATCAATATAAGATGATCTATTTAGCTGCACTTATTTTTCCCGGATTATTAGTTATGCTTTTTACAAGGGTGGCTTACAATCGAGTAGTTGCTTTAGTGCTTACGGTTGCGTTGATCGCTGCCTCCGCGTATAAGGGATATACGAATTCCTTTTTGCTGATTGTGATTGATGCATTTTCCCTGACTGTGGGGTTTTGGCTTAGCGGCAGACTGAAAAAACAGAGTGCTAAAGCCGCTGAATAAATAATGAAAAGAATGACCTTCTTTAAACAGGTGAATGTTTCCTTCGTGGAGAATCATCCTAAGGAAGGGCATTCTTTTTTTATTTAAAAAACAACAAAAAATAAAAAAAAGGGGAATATTCGTTCGCGTATTATTGGTTTGAATAGGGAAGTTTGTGGTAGAATGGTGATATATAAAATCTTAAATTTGGATAGTTTATAAGATGTGTCTTAAATAGATTTTTGAATTACATTTACATATACAGCCCCTATTAATCATTAGGAAAATCAATGAAACCTATAGTACAGAAGGAAGAAACAGGAGGATTACAGTGACCCAAGAATTCGAATTAGTTTCTAAATATTCCCCTGATGGGGACCAGCCCGAGGCAATTAAACAGCTCGTTTCTGGAATAAATTCGGGCAAAAAAATCCAAACGCTCCTTGGTGCAACAGGGACAGGAAAAACATTTACTGTCAGCAATGTTATTAAGGAAGTAAAAAAGCCGACATTGATCATTGCACATAACAAGACATTGGCAGGTCAGCTTTACAGTGAATTCAAGGAGTTTTTTCCGAACAATGCGGTTGAGTATTTTGTCAGCTATTATGATTATTATCAGCCTGAAGCATATGTGCCGAGCACAGATACTTTCATAGAAAAGGATGCCAGCATAAACGATGAGATTGATAAGCTTCGTCACTCAGCGACTGCCTCGCTGTTTGAGAGGGAAGATGTCATCATCATTGCTAGTGTTTCCTGCATCTATGGCTTAGGTTCTCCTGAAGAGTATAAGGAAATGGTGGTGTCTCTGAGAGCAGGTATGGAGATTGAACGCAATCAGCTCCTTCGCAGGCTCGTTGATATCCAGTATGACCGTAATGACATTGACTTTAAGCGGGGAACGTTCCGCGTAAGGGGAGGTGTCGTCGAAATCTTCCCAGCATCCCGTGACGAGCGCTGCATTAGAGTGGAGTTTTTTGGAGATGAAATCGATCGCATCCGTGAAGTGGATGCATTGACAGGAGAGATTTTTGGAGAAAGAAATCATGTTTCCATTTTCCCAGCTTCCCACTTCGTTACACGAGAAGAGAAAATGAGAATAGCAATAGAAAATATTGAAAAAGAGCTGGAAGAGCAGCTTGAAAAGCTCCGGGAGGACAATAAGCTGTTAGAGGCACAGCGACTTGAACAACGCTGCAGATATGATTTGGAAATGATGAGGGAAATGGGCTTCTGTTCGGGAATTGAAAACTACTCCCGTCATTTAACATTAAGACCTCCAGGCTCGACACCATATACATTATTAGACTTCTTTCCGAAGGACTTCTTGCTAGTTATTGACGAGTCCCATGTTACATTGCCGCAAATCAGAGGGATGTATAACGGAGACCAAGCGCGCAAAGGTGTGCTTGTTGAACATGGATTCCGACTGCCGTCAGCCATGGACAACAGGCCATTAAAGTTTGGTGAATTCGAGGAGCATATCAATCAGATGATTTGTGTTTCAGCAACTCCTGGACCATATGAGCTGGAGCATACTCCGGAAATGATTGAGCAGATTATCAGACCGACTGGCTTGCTTGATCCGACGATTGATATCCGACCGATTGAAGGACAGATAGATGATCTGATTAGTGAAATTCAGGAACGCATTAAAAAGAACGAAAGGGTACTTGTAACTACCTTAACGAAAAAAATGTCCGAAGACTTGACGGATTATTTGAAGGAAATCGGCATAAAGGTTCAATATCTCCATTCTGAGGTAAAGACCTTAGAGCGGATTGAAATTATCCGGGAGCTTCGTTTAGGCAAATATGATGTACTTGTCGGAATCAACCTGTTGCGGGAAGGACTGGACATACCGGAAGTATCTCTTGTTACTATTCTGGATGCAGATAAAGAGGGCTTCCTCCGTTCTGAGCGTTCATTGATTCAAACAATCGGCCGTGCGGCGAGAAATTCGAATGGCCATGTCATTATGTATGCAGATAAAATGACAAACTCGATGGAAATAGCGATAAATGAAACAAAACGGCGCCGCGCTATCCAAGAAGAATATAATGAAAAGCACGGCATTACGCCACAGACGATTCAAAAAGGAATCAGAGCTACAATAAGAGCAACACAGGCGGCAGAGGAGCCGGAAGAGTATACAGCATCTGCTAAGCTGGAAAAGTTGACGAAAAAAGACAAAGAAGCAATGATTGCACAAATGGAAGCAGAAATGAAGGAAGCTGCAAAAGCTCTCAACTTCGAAAGAGCTGCAGAACTCCGCGATTTGCTGCTTGAGCTTAAGGCAGAGGGGTGAAGGCTGAAATGGCAAAAGATAAATTGATTGTTAAAGGTGCAAGGGCACATAATCTGAAAAATATTGATATTACTATACCAAGAGATAAGCTTGTTGTAATCACAGGACTGTCAGGCTCAGGGAAATCCTCTCTTGCTTTTGATACTATCTATGCAGAAGGACAAAGGCGCTATGTTGAGTCTTTATCAGCATATGCACGCCAATTCCTTGGGCAGATGGATAAACCGGATGTTGATTCAATTGAAGGTTTGTCTCCTGCCATTTCCATTGACCAAAAGACAACGAGCCGAAATCCGCGGTCGACTGTCGGCACGGTTACAGAAATATACGACTATTTGCGGTTGCTGTATGCCAGAATCGGCAGGCCGGTTTGTCCGGAGCACGGGGTTGAAATCACTTCGCAAACAATAGAACAAATGGTTGACCGCATATTGGAATACCCTGAGAGAACCAGACTTCAAGTGCTTGCACCTGTCATTTCCGGCAGAAAAGGGGCGCATGTGAAAGTGCTGGAGGATATTAAGAAGCAAGGTTATGTTCGTGTCAGAATAGATGGAGAAATGCATGAGCTGAGCGATGATATTGAGCTTGAGAAGAATAAAAAGCACAATATTGAAGTGGTAATTGACCGCCTTGTCGTTAAAGAAGGGATCTCTCAGCGTCTTGCTGATTCCCTTGAATCTGCTCTTCAGTTTGGCGGCGGAAAAGTAATTATTGACGTGATTGGAGAAGAAGAGCTCCTGTTCAGCGAGCATCATGCCTGCCCAATCTGCGGTTTTTCCATCGGAGAGCTGGAACCGAGATTATTCTCCTTCAACAGTCCGTTTGGGGCATGTCCTGAATGTGACGGTCTTGGATCGAGGTTAGAGGTGGATGTTGAACTGGTTATTCCTAATCCGAATCTCACATTAAAGGAAAACGCGATAGCACCATGGGAATCTATCAGTTCCCAATATTATCCGCAGCTTTTGGAAAGTATCTGCAACCATTATGGCATTGACATGAATATACCTGTTAAAGATATTCCGAAACCAATGCTGGATAAAATTCTTTACGGCTCAGGCAAAGAAAAAATCCATTTCCGTTATGAAAATGATTTTGGCCAAGTAAGGGAAAATGATATCCAGTTTGAAGGTGTTATTCGCAATGTGGAAAGACGATATAAGGAAACAAGCTCCGATTTCATCCGGGAACAAATGGAGAAGTATATGGGGCAGCAAGATTGTCCGACTTGTAAAGGCTACCGTTTAAAAAGGGAAGCTCAGGCAGTATTTGTGAACGGCTTGCACATCGGCCAAGTGACGGAAAAATCCGTCCTTGAAGGGAAGAACTTCTTCGAAAATCTTACTTTAACACAAAAGGAACAACAAATAGCCAATCTAATTCTGCGGGAAATCTCAGAGCGTCTTGGTTTCCTTAATAATGTTGGTTTGGATTACTTGACACTTAGCAGAGCTGCAGGAACTTTATCCGGCGGAGAAGCGCAGCGAATCAGACTTGCTACGCAAATCGGTTCACGGCTGACAGGCGTACTTTATATACTAGATGAACCGTCTATTGGGCTACATCAAAGAGATAATGACAAATTGATTGATACATTGAAGCATATGAGGGACATCGGAAATACGCTAATTGTTGTAGAGCATGATGAAGATACAATGATGGAAGCAGATTATTTAATCGATGTCGGTCCGGGAGCAGGGGTTCACGGCGGACAAATAATTTCAACGGGAACTCCACAGGAAGTAATGGAAGATGATAATTCCATAACCGGTCAATATTTATCAGGTAAAAAGTTTATTCCACTGCCGCTTGAGCGCAGAAAAAATGACGGCAGGGTTCTGGAAATTATCGGAGCAAAAGAAAACAATCTCAAAAATGTCAGTGTGAAAATACCGTTAGGGGTGTTTACAGCAGTCACAGGCGTTTCCGGATCGGGAAAAAGCACGCTCGTAAACGAAATTCTTCATAAAAGCCTTGCCCAAAAATTGAACAGGGCAAAGGCAAAACCGGGTGAGCATAAAGAAATAAAAGGAATTGAGCAGCTTGAAAAGGTAATTGATATCGACCAATCTCCTATCGGCCGCACACCTAGATCCAATCCTGCCACATATACTGGCGTATTCGATGATATCCGGGATGTTTATGCTACAACGAATGAAGCGAAAGTTCGCGGTTATAAAAAGGGCAGATTCAGCTTCAATGTTAAAGGCGGAAGATGCGAGGCTTGCCGCGGAGATGGAATCATCAAGATTGAAATGCACTTCCTGCCAGATGTGTACGTCCCATGTGAAGTCTGTCATGGAAAACGATATAACAGGGAAACGCTAGAAGTGCAGTACAAAGGGAAAAATATTTCCGATGTGCTTGACATGACAGTCGAGGATGCTGTTTCCTTCTTTGAAAATATCCCGAAAATTCACCGCAAGCTGCAAACGATTGTCGATGTAGGGTTAGGATATATCAAATTAGGACAGCCAGCAACAACACTGTCAGGCGGTGAAGCTCAAAGGGTTAAGCTTGCTTCTGAGTTGCACAAAAGATCATCGGGTAAAACCTTCTATATATTGGATGAGCCGACAACAGGCTTGCATGTTGATGATATATCAAGGCTGCTAGGTGTCCTGCAGCGTCTTGTCGACAATGGAGATACTGTGCTTGTAATTGAGCATAATCTTGACGTTATTAAAGCGACAGATTATATTATCGATCTTGGTCCAGAAGGAGGAGACAAAGGCGGCACTATTTTGGGAAGCGGCACACCAGAAAAGATCGCTGAGCTTGAAGGCTCCTATACAGGAAAGTATTTAAAACCAATTCTGGAAAGAGACCGTCTGCGTATGAAGCAAAGCATTAAAGATGCAGAGGAAATAACAACAGGATAAGGCATCCTGCCCTACCGGCTTTTGGATATTACTCCAGAGGCCGGTTTTTTAATACTTAACTTCCAGGTGGACATTATTCTTAATTTTATATAATGCTCATACGATAGAAAGAAATGCTCAATTCCCAGCTTAGATGAAACTTTAAGATTGTTTCATTCGTAATAATAGGAAAGGGAAGAACAAGAGGTATCACAGCTTTCCTTAGTTTTACATTTACTTAACGTTCTAAACAGAAATACACAGACAGAAAAAAGCAGCTGCATTTATAGCTATGCTTAAAGTTTTACTCAAGTAGGGAAACATATACCACTTAGGGATAGAATGGAGGCAATATTAATGGCGGATGAAAAAAGAAGAATACTGCAGCTTTTAGAGGAAGGCAAGCTGACAATTGATGAGGCGTTGTCGCTAATAGAAAAGGCAGAGGAAGCAGATTTAGCTAAAACACTAAAAACCGACGATGAGAGTTTTGATGAGTCTGTATTTCAGGAAAAGAAAAAAGAACCATATCAGCAATCGGCATTTAAATTCCAGTCAGCTAAAGATAAACTGTTTGATTTTGTAGATACTGCCGTAAAGAAGGTTAAGGAAGTGGATCTCGATCAGTTAAATATTACGAGACATGAAGAAGTATCGCATATTTTTCAGTTTACAGAGGTATTCCCGAAAAATATCGATGTTGACATTCCAAACGGTGAAGTAGAGCTTATTCCTTGGGATCAGCAGGAGATTCGGATTGAATGCAAAGCGAAAATCTACAGGGTCGATTCCAGTGAGCAGGCGAAGGATTTATTTTTAAAAGAGGTAAAAGTAAAGGCGAAAGAAGATGCTCTAGAGATAAAGGTGAACCATAAATGGATGAAGCTGCAGACGAAGCTATATGTTCCAAAAAATACGTACCACATCGCAAAAGTAAGACTGTTTACCGGATCCATTAAAACATATGATCTTTTCGCAGATCAGGTTTATGCGAAAACAGCAAACGGGAAAATTACAATAAATGCCGGGCAAAGTGAAAAGCTGGAAGCAGATTCAGCAAACGGCGGTATAGTAATTGAAAACAGTGTGATTCAAGAGCTGGACGGGGAAACATTGAATGGAGCTATAAAGGCTGAAGGCTTTTTCAAAAAAGTTGATCTTCAATCCTTTAATGGCAATATCCTTTGCATCGACCATTCGGAAGAAATTGAGGTGCTTGAGTTAAAAGGGACAACAGGCAGCATTGAAGTTCAGCTTCCAGAGGAGCTTGCCGTAACAGGTAGCTTAAAGACTAATTTTGGCGGATTTAATGTTGAACTTGAGGGTATACAAATAATAGAAGAAAAAAATGATGTGCTCCAAAAAGTGATGGAATTTCAGTCTATTCAATCGTTGGATAAACGAACAAGAATAGAAGCGAACACAAAAACAGGTTCCATCAAAATTAAGAAACGGGAGCAACAGTAATCTTCGAAAGGAGATAAAATGAAGAAATTGATGCGCTCAACAAATAATCGGAAACTGGCAGGAGTAATCGGCGGACTTGCAGAAAGTATCAATATTAATGCAAATCTGTTGCGAGGAATCTTTCTTCTAGCACTGATTCCAACTGGCTTTTCGCTAGTGCTGATTTATTTGATTATGACATTTGTTCTTCCAAATGAGGTGTAGGAAAATATGAAGTGGTTGTTAGGTATTGTTATAAATGCCGTGTTTTTTATTGCATTGGCGGGTTTGTTCAAAGATTCTTTCTATCTGTCAGGCATAGGAGCTGCAATTGGGGCTAGTATCATTTTGTCATTGCTTAATATTGTGGTGAAGCCTATCCTGATTTTATTGACACTCCCTGTAACAATACTTTCGTTAGGTTTGTTTTTATTTGTGATCAATGCGATCACACTCTCATTAACAGATCGTCTAATGGGAGACAGCTTTGAAATTTCAAGCTTTGGCATGAGCCTTCTAGATAGCATTCTGCTTTCCCTGTTTAATATTATTATTCAGAACACGATGCTTAAAAGTGGCGAGAAAAAAAGCTGAAAGCAACGAAAAAGGCGGTGCTTATGCACCGGCCTTTTTTTGTTTTTTAGTATTTGTAAAAGGCTTGTGAAAAACGATAATTAACATAGTCAGAATCTAGCATAAATTTAAAGAATAATGCTAAAATAAGATGATGCGAAAATGTATTTAATATAACAGCATTGAACCTTTGAAGGAGGAACCCCATTGGCTAAGGTATTAATAAAAGAAGTAATGGAAGAGTTTGATTTAGAACTAATCAGCGGTGAAGAAGGAATTAATAGACCGATTACGGTAAGCGATATATCTAGACCTGGACTGGAGCTTGCAGGTTATTTTGATTATTATCCTGCAGAAAGGGTGCAGCTTCTTGGCAAAACGGAGCTTACGTTTGCGGAAAAGCTAAGTGAAGAAGAGCGGGAAACAAGACTTACAAGACTGTGTAATGACATCACGCCGGGAATTATTATTACAAGAAATAAAGAGGTTCCGGCTGAACTAATTGAAGCATCGGAAAGAAATGCGGTGCCTGTTATGCGTTCAAAACAAAAAACATCTTTATTCTCAAGCAGACTGACTAATTTCTTAGAGCGCAAGCTTGCACCGACTACTGCCGTTCATGGCGTACTCGTTGACATCTATGGTGTGGGCGTACTGATAACTGGAAAAAGCGGTGTTGGTAAAAGTGAAACAGCTCTGGAACTTGTTAAAAGAGGGCATCGCCTAGTAGCTGATGACTGTGTTGAAATCCGCCAGGAGGATGAAGGTGTAATTGTTGGAAGATCACCTGAGTTAATTGAGCATCTTCTAGAAATCCGCGGACTTGGTATCATTAATGTTATGACATTGTTTGGGGCTGGAGCAGTGCGAAGCGACAAAAAGATCTCCATCGTTATGTCACTTGAGCTGTGGGAACAGAACAAGCAGTATGACCGTTTAGGCTTGGATGAAGAGAAGATGAAAATCATTGATACAGATGTGACAAAGCTGACAATTCCTGTACGTCCTGGACGAAACTTGGCAGTTATCATTGAGGTTGCTGCGATGAATTTCCGCCTGAAACGAATGGGTGTTAATGCTGCACAGCAATTTACGAATAAGCTTGCAAACGTGATATCTCACGAAAATGAATGATAGCCTAATAGAGATAAATACACAGGGGAAAGGTGAGGAATAATAGTGGAGAATATACAGCCAATTGATCCTATTGCATTTTCAATAGGAGGCCTTGATGTCCGGTGGTATGGAGTAATCATCGGTACCGGACTCGTTCTGGCTTTGATTTTGGCCATTCGCGAAGGAAGCAGAAGAGGGCTTGGGAAGGATGATTTCCCTGACCTAATGCTATGGGCCATTCCAATTTCTATCATATCAGCACGTATTTATTATGTTATTTTTGAATGGGACTACTATAGTAACCATTTAGGCGATATACCGAAAATTTGGAATGGCGGTATTGCTATTCACGGTGCATTGATTGGAGCAGTTGTTACCACATACATATTTACAAAGAAAAGAGGCATTTCTTTCTGGAAAATGGCGGATATTGCAGCTCCAAGTATTATTTTAGGTCAAGCAATTGGCCGCTGGGGCAATTTTATGAACCAGGAAGCTCATGGTGGGGAAGTCAGCAGATCATTTTTAGAAGGACTTCATTTACCTCCATTCATCATTGATCAAATGTATATCAATGGTACGTATTACCATCCGACATTTTTGTATGAATCGTTATGGAATATCGTTGGATTTATCATTTTAATTGTTTTAAGAAGAGTTAACTTGCGAAGAGGCGAAATCTTCTTAAGCTATGTTATTTGGTATTCAATCGGCCGCTTCTTTATTGAAGGTATGAGAACAGACAGCTTAATGGTTGGCGACCTTAGAATGGCACAGCTTATTTCCCTGGCGCTCATTGTGTTGTCGGCACTTGTCATTGTTTACAGAAGAAAATCAGGATTAGCAAGCGAGCGTTATTTGGAGAATAGTAATTAGAAGTGAAGAAAGGAAGATAAGATGAACGGAAAAATTAATACACTGTTGTTTGATTTAGATGGAACACTTATCGACACAAATGAACTAATTATATCCTCCTTTTTGCATACATTGGATTTCTACTATCCTGGCAAATACATTCGTAAGGATGTTATTCCTTTCATGGGTCCAACGTTAATGGAAACGTTCGGAAGTATTGATGCCAAGAGAGCAGAAGAGATGGCAGCTAAATACAGGGCGTATAATTTAGAAAACCATGATAGAATCGTGACAATATTTGAAGGTGTTTATGACACGATAAAGATTTTAAAGGAAAACGGCTATAAGATTGCGATTGTGACCACAAAGCTGTCTGATGTAGTTGATATGGGACTAAAATTGACGAAGCTGGATGAGTTTTTTGATGTGATTGTCGCACTTGACCATGTAACAAAAGCGAAGCCGGACCCAGAGCCTGTTTTAATGGCTTTGGAGAAGCTCGGTTCTTCTCCTGAAGAAGCAATTATGGTAGGTGACAATTCTCATGATATTCTGGCAGGGAAAAATGCCGGAACAAAAACGGCAGGGGTAGCATGGACATTAAAGGGAAGAGAGTTCTTGGCATCATTGGAGCCTGATTATCTTTTGGATAATATGAGAGATTTGCTCTCTATCGTTGAAGTGGAAGTAAAATGAGAAAAACGACGCGCTATCCGGTGAGCGGGCCGAACTCTTTATGGCATGTCTATAAGACAGTCCCTTTTCTGAAGGTAATTAAGAACTTTATCGTCATCCAGCTTGCTAGATACACTCCTTTTTTGAAAATGAAGAATTGGATGTATCGAAAATTATTGAAAATGACAGTTGGCAAAGAAACTTCCTTTGCCTTGATGGTTATGCTGGATATCATGTACCCGGAAAAGATAAAAGTGGGCAAAAATACGGTCATCGGTTATAACACCACGATTTTGGCACATGAGTATTTGATTGAGGAGTACCGGCTTGGCGAAGTCATTATTGGTGATGAAGTCATGATTGGTGCGAACACGACGATACTCCCCGGCGTGGAGATCGGCTCTCATGCTGTTGTTTCAGCAGGTACACTTGTACATAAAGATGTTCCTGCCGGCAGCTTTGTCGGCGGCAATCCGATGCAAATCATCTATACAGCAGAAGAGATGGAGCAACGGAAACAAAATAGTCCAAGCTATGTAGTAGAAGAATAAGGCAGGGCGACTCTAATGATGAGTCTTATTTCAAAGATATTGGCTAACCGTCATGTTGTTTTGAAAAAGAATCATATGCTAGAGTTGCCTTTTTTATAAGCGGAAAAGTCAGAAAAAACGGCTTTTTTACTTGACCAAAAAGAAATGGAAGAGTAAACTACAAATAACCTTTAATTTGTTAGCATATTAGCGAACTAAAGCATTCGGAATATTCTTCTTTATGAGGTGTATATAATGAGCAGCTTATTTATGTTTGAAAAGCCGTTAGGCATGAGAGACAGCTTACCTGAAATTTATGAAACGAAATATATGATAAAACAAAAAATGGATAAAGAGATTAAGCAATGGGGCTATCAATTCATTGAAACACCAACATTGGAATACTACGAAACAGTCGGTGCAGCCTCAGCCATTTTAGATCAGCAGCTTTTTAAACTGTTGGACCAGCAAGGGCATACATTAGTGCTGCGACCGGACATGACAGCACCGATTGCGAGGGTGGCTGCTTCAAAGCTGCTGAATGAAGACTTGCCGTTGCGCCTTGCGTATAACGCTTCGGTTTTCCGAGCACAGCAAAGAGAGGGCGGCAGACCGGCAGAGTTTGAACAGATTGGTGTTGAGTATATCGGCGACAAGACTGTAAGTGCAGATGGTGAAGGTATTGCCCTGATGATTTCTTCATTAGAAAAGGCAGGTCTGAAAAAATATCAACTGTCTGTCGGCCATGTTGGCTTTGTTCAAGCGTTCTTTGAACAAATTCTCGGAACGAAGGAAAGAGCCGATGCGTTGACTAAATACTTATATGAAAAGAATTATGTTGGCTATCGTCAGCATGTCGCAAGTCTTTCCTTATCCAGCATTGATAAGCAAAGGCTGAATGACTTTCTCAAGCTGAGGGGTGGAGAGGAAATTATCCCGCTTGCATACGATTTAATCGAAAATGGCAGTGGAAGCAAAGCGATTGATGACTTAAAGCAGCTATGGGAAATTCTTGTAGACTATGAAGTGGAGAATCAAGTGAAGTTTGATTTGACGCTTGTCAGTCATATGAGCTATTACACGGGTATCCTTTATGAGGCTTATGCAGAAGGAGTCGGGTTTCCGATCGGAAGCGGAGGCAGATATGATCTTCTTCTTGCCAAGTTCGGCAAAAACACCGGTGCTACCGGATTTGCTATCCGCGTGGATCACTTGCTCGAGGCTTTAGGCAGCCTTGTTAACAAAAGCGATATTCACTGCATTCTGTTTAGTGCGGACAGAAGAAAAGAAGCATTTGAATTAGCTAAACAAAAAAGAGCAGACGGTCTTAAAGTAATTACCCAAGATATAAATGGTGTCGGCAATGTGGATGCATGTACTAAGCAGTATGACGAAATTACTTTGCTTGTCGGGAAAGCAGGAATGGAGGTTGTCAAATGAACGATGTTTTAACAATTGCCATGCCAAAGGGCAGAATTTTTGAAGAAGCAGCAAAGCTGTTGCGGGAAGCAGGCTTCCAACTTCCTCAGGAATTTGACGACTCCAGAAAGCTGATCATCGACGTGGAGGAAGAAAATTTTAGGTTCATTTTGTCGAAACCAATGGATGTTCCGACATATGTTGAACATGGTGTAGCTGATTTGGGCATTGCAGGCAAGGACGTTATGCTCGAAGAGGAAAGAGATGTTTATGAGCTTTTAGATTTGCAAATAAGTGCCTGTTATTTGGCAGTGGCAGGCTTGCCGAATACGGAATTAAATGAAATTGCCCCAAGAATTGCAACGAAATATCCGAATGTGGCAGCAGCCTATTTTCGGGAACAAGGCTCACAAGTAGAAATCATTAAACTAAATGGCTCCATTGAGCTTGCTCCAATCATTGGCTTGTCAGACCGAATCGTCGATATCGTATCCACTGGCAAAACACTTGTGGAAAATGGGCTTGTCGAGTACGAGAAAATTGTTGATATCACCTCCCGTCTTATTGTCAATCCAGCAAGCTACCGGATGAAGGATAAGAGAATAAGCGAGTTAGTTGATCGTGTCAGCAAGGTAGTGAAAGCAACAGTGCAAAACTAGTATTTTTGGAGGGGAGACCCGAAGGTGAAAATAGTAAATGGTGTAGACAGTTCCTATTTAAAACGCTCAGTTGACGCAGGAACAGAGGAACAGCGACAGATTGTAAAAGACATAATAGCTACAGTGAAAAGCGAAGGCGATAGCGCATTAAAGGAGTATACACTCCAATTCGATAAAGCAGATTTATCTAACCTCCGAGTCAGCACAGAGGAATTAGAGACTGCGTATGAAGATGTTGACAAAGACATGGTCCAGATCATCCAAGAGGCCGCCGAAAATATTCGTGCATATCATCAAAATCAGCTTAAAACATCTTGGATGATAACAAAGGAAGACGGCACCATTCTCGGTCAGAAAATAACATCTTTGGATTCTGTTGGTGTTTACGTTCCCGGCGGAACAGCAGCATATCCATCCTCTGTACTGATGAATGTTGTTCCTGCCCAAGTTGCCGGAGTCGACAGAATCGTGATGGTATCACCTCCAAATGCAGACGGCAAACTGCCAAGTGCAGTTTTAGTAGCTGCTCATATTGCCGGTGTGAAAGAGATTTATAAGGCAGGCGGAGCACAAGCAGTTGCTGCACTTGCGTATGGTACAGAAACGATTAAAAGTGTTGATAAAATTGTGGGACCTGGCAATATTTTTGTCGCATTAGCTAAACGAGAAGTATATGGCGATGTTGATATCGATATGATTGCAGGACCGAGTGAGATTGCTGTTCTTGCAGATGATACAGCAAATGCAAATGAAGTGGCTGCAGACTTATTATCACAGGCAGAGCATGATACAAGAGCATCTGCAGTGTTAGTGACAACCTCTCGTAAGCTTGCTGAACAAGTAGCAGCAGAAGTGGAAAAGCAGCTAAGTGACTTGCCGCGCAAGGAAATAGCTGAAAAATCAATCAATGATTATGGCTTAATTGTATTAACAGATACAATGGATCAAGCGATTGAATCTATTAATGCTATTGCCCCAGAGCATTTAGAAATTATCACAGACAATGCCTTTGAATTGCTTGGCAGAATCAAGCATGCAGGCGCTATTTTTATCGGCCGTTACAGTTCAGAGCCGGTTGGAGATTATTTTGCCGGTACAAACCATGTGTTGCCAACAAATGGAACGGCTAGGTTCTCCAGTCCGTTGAATGTCGACGATTTCCAGAAGAAATCCAGCATTATTTCATACAGTGAAAAAGCATTTGAACAAAATGGACATAAAATAGCTGCCTTTGCCCGTCTGGAAGGCTTAGAAGCGCATGCCAGAGCAATCGAAGCAAGAAATAAAAACAGGTAGCATCTTTTACAGGAGGGTTAAAAATGGGAAGAACAGCAGCGGTAAGCAGGAAAACAGGAGAAACAAATATCCAATTGTCCTACAATATTGATGGCGAAGGCATCTCCGAAATTGATTCAGGTGTACCTTTTATGAACCATATGCTTGATCTTTTTACGAAGCATGGCCAATTTAACTTGACCGTTCAGGCTAATGGAGACATAGAGGTCGATGATCACCACACAACAGAAGATATCGGCATATGCCTTGGGTTGGCACTAAAGGATGCACTTGGCGACAAGAAGGGCATTAAACGTTACGGTAACAGCTTTGTGCCGATGGATGAGACATTGGCTCAAGTAGTTGTCGATTTAAGCAATCGCCCGCATCTGGAGTTTCGGGCAGAATTCCCAAGCAATAAGGTAGGTACATTCGATACAGAGCTTGTCCATGAATTTCTGTGGAAGTTTGCATTAGAAGCACGTATCAATCTGCATGTTATCCTTCACTATGGCCAAAATACGCATCACATGATTGAAGCAATCTTTAAGGCGTTGGCAAGAGCCCTTGATGAGGCGACAACCATTGATCCTAGAGTAAAAGGAATTCCATCTACGAAAGGAATGCTGTAAATGCTTGGAATCATCGATTATGGCATGGGCAACTTATTTAGTGTGAGCAAAGCACTGGAAAGATTGGACATCCCTTACTTTATTTCTGAGGACAAAGAAAAACTGATGGAAGCAGATGCTTTAATTCTTCCTGGTGTAGGGGCGTTTAAGGATGCGATGGTGAAGCTGAACGAAACTGGCCTGTCTGACATGATCCGTGAATATGCGAAAAGTGATAAACCGCTGCTCGGCATATGCCTTGGCATGCAGCTGCTTTTTGAAGAAAGTGAGGAGCATGGCCATGCAGAAGGATTGCACTTACTGCCAGGAAAAATCGTTCGTTTTCCAGGGGAATCGGCAGAAGGTGTGAAGTATAAAGTGCCTCATATGGGCTGGAATCGTCTCCATTTCAAAAAGAATTCTGATGCTACAACAGGTCTAGAAGATGACTATGTTTATTTTGTTCATTCTTATTATGCAGAAACAGACGATGAAATCATTATCGCCAGCAGTGAGTATGACAAGGAAGTACCAGCAGTTGTCGGAAAAGGCAATGTGTATGGCATGCAGTTCCACCCAGAAAAAAGCAGCAAGCTTGGGATGGAATTATTGAGCGGCTTTACGAAGCTTATAAAGAAAGGATGAACAATATGAGCTTTACCTTATATCCTGCCATTGATATGAGAGGCGGCAAGTGTGTCCGTCTCCTTCAAGGAGATTACGATAAGGAAACTGTTTACGGCGATTCTCCCTTTGATATGGCCAAAAGCTTCGCAGACCAAGGAGCAAAATGGATACATATGGTCGATTTGGATGGAGCAAAAGACGGCAAAAGAGTGAATGATTCCTTTGTAATAGAAGCAGCAAAAAAACTTGGTGTTTCTGTGCAAATCGGCGGAGGGATTCGGACTGAGGAGGATATTGTTCATTATTTGGATAATGGGGTTACACGTGTCATTATCGGCAGCATTGCTATCTCCAATCCTGATTTCGCAATAGAGATGATAAAGAAATACGGCAGTGCCATCGCCCTTGGCATTGATGCAAAGAATGGCTTTGTCGCCACACATGGCTGGATTGAAACCTCTGAAATAAGAGCAGTTGATTTAGGGAAAAGATTTGCCGATGCAGGTGCTGAAACCTTTATTTTTACAGACATTGCTACAGATGGAATGCTCAGTGGTCCTAATTTACTAGCAGTCAAAGAATTGGCGGCAGTGACGAAGAAGGATGTTATTGCTTCTGGAGGAGTCAGCAGCTTGGAGGATTTAGTTGCCCTAAAGCAATATTCCAAGGACGGTGTCGCTGGAGCAATTATCGGCAAAGCATTATATGAAGGGCGCTTTACATTGCGAGATGCGCTTAATGAGGTGGAAAGATAATGCTGACGAAAAGAATCATTCCATGCCTGGATGTTAAGGACGGGCGTGTCGTAAAGGGTGTGCAATTCGTGCAATTGCGAGATGCTGGCGATCCTGTTGAGCTTGCTCGGTTTTATGATGAACAGGGAGCAGACGAGCTGGTATTTCTCGACATTTCAGCATCACACGAAGGCCGCAAGACGATGGTTGAGGTGGTTAAGGAAGTTGCTTCTGAGCTTGCAATTCCCTTCACTGTCGGCGGAGGAATTAATTCTCTTGATGATATGAAAAGGACTTTGCGTGCAGGAGCTGATAAGGTTTCACTGAACACAGCAGCTGTTACAAATCCCAGCCTTATCAAAGAAGGAGCAAACTTTTTCGGTTCTCAATGCATCGTTGTTGCCATCGATGCAAAATATGATCAAGAATTGGGAACATGGAGAGTATACACACATGGCGGACGCACCCCTGTTGATAAAGATGTTATTTCATGGGCGAAAGAAGCGGTAGAGCTTGGAGCAGGCGAGATATTGCTGACGAGCATGGATTCAGATGGAGAGAAAAGGGGATTCGACTTAGCCTTAACGAAAGCCGTAAGTGATGCAGTTTCTGTTCCTGTTATTGCTTCTGGCGGTGCCGGTGATGCAGAGGATTTTCTTGATGTGTTCCAAGAAGCAAATGCAGATGCAGCACTTGCTGCTAGTATTTTCCATTATAAAGAAACCTCCGTGCATGAAGTCAAAGGATATTTACATGAAAGAGGAGTGCTTGTGAGATGACAGTAGACGAGCTGAAGTTTGATGAAAAAGGACTAATACCAGCAATTGTTCAAGATGCCGCAACAAAAGAAGTGTTAACTTTGGCATACATGAATAAAGAATCTTTGGAAAAATCATTAGCAACAGGAGAAACATGGTTTTACAGCAGATCAAGGAATGAGCTTTGGCATAAAGGAGCAACAAGCGGAAACACACAGCAAATTGCCGAAATTAAATTTGACTGTGACAAAGATGCCCTTGTAGTGCTAGTTAAACCAAATGGGCCTGCTTGCCATAATGGAACGGTTAGCTGCTTTGCTGAAAGTTTATATCAAAATAAGGAAGCCGCGATTGAGGAATTGGCAAACTATCAAATTTTGAAAGACTTGGAAGCTGTTATTCAAGAAAGAGAATTAAATCGTCCTGAAGGAGCATACACGACTTACCTGTTTGAAAAAGGGGTCGACAAGATCCTGAAGAAAGTCGGTGAAGAGGCAGCTGAGGTTATCATTGCAGCCAAAAACCGTGATACAGAGGAACTCAAATGGGAAGCGTCTGATCTTCTCTACCATCTGTTTGTATTGCTGAGGGAACAAAATCTTCCTTTTGCCGAAATACTGAAGGTTTTGGAAAATCGTCATCAAGAGAAATAATCATACAACTGTCTGATGGATTTTGAGCACTCAGCTTTATTCCTGAGGGCAGTTTTTTGTATGTTAGAATAATAATTGCTTCGGTATCATGGAAAGAAACATAGAAGTGTCATATTTCCAGTTATGTATATGTATTTTCTAGAAACAGCCTTCTCCGCATCCTTTGAAGTATGGTATACTACATAAGTTGAAGCAAAAGAATTGCTCTACGTGAGTTTAAATAGATTGTGGAGGATTATATGAATAAAGACTCAAATACTTTACAACCAATGGGTAAACTTATTACATTTAATCCTACAGGCGAATATTATTTTTCCAAAGGCATTAAAGCATATCATCAAAGAGATTATAATAAATCATTGAAATATTTGCAAAGAGCGATGCAGCTTGACCCAGGAGAACCGACAATTCTTTGTCAGCTTGCGATTGTTTATGCAGATATTGGAGAATATCAAAAATCCAATGAACTGCTTCATCTGATTATTGAAGAACTGGATGAAGAAATGGTGGAATGTTATTATTTCCTTGCAAATAATTATGCGCATTTAGGATTTTTCAAAGATGCTTATTATCACGCGAAATTATATTTAAAGCTGGAACCGGACGGAGAGTTCCGGGAAGATACAGAGGATTTGCTTGAGGTGCTAACATTAGAGTCTGATGATCTGGAAGAAGAGGAGCCTTATGAAGAGGAAGACCTAATCACCAGGCAGGAACAGGCAAGAGAACTTCTGGAATCAGGCAATTTCAACAGAGCTGTTGAAATGCTGAATAAAGTGATTTCTGATTACCCCGAATACTGGTCTGCTTATAATAACCTGGCACTGGCTTACTTTTATCTAGGTGAAGTAAAAAAGGCGAATGGCATTTTAGAGGATGTGCTCGAAAAGAATGCTGGAAATCTGCACGCCTTATGCAATAAGCTAGTATTTGCTTATTATGAAGGCAATAGTGAGAATATCAGTCAGCTTACGGAGATTTTGAAGAAAATCAAACCGATTTCTGTCGACCACCAATTTAAGCTTGGCACGACTTTTGCTCTTGTAGGGGAATATGAAGCAGCTTATTTCCTACTGAGAAAGCTGCAAAAACAAGGTTATACAGAAGATGCTACTTTTTATTATTGGCTGTCTGCCTCCGCTTACTTTGTCGGCAGGACGAAATTTGCACAAACGGTGTGGGCAAAAGTCCTTGAGCTGAATCCGGAAAAAGCGGGACATGAACCTTGGAAAGAAAAAGAAGACAGAGTTAACGGCTTCGAAGATCATATGCCTTCCATTTTAAAGAGATATTCCAGCATACACCAAGAGGAAAGACTGTTTGCTGTGTTCCTTACTTCCATTTCGAAAAATAAGGATGCAATCCTTTCTTCGGAACAAATGAAAGACAACAGTACGTTCACTTCATTAGAGAACGAGTATCTTTCATTTGTAAAGACAGGTGCAAGCACTAATCCTATCCTGCTGAATGCACACAATACTGCTGAGATTATTTACAGCAAGCACCGCCCGATTGGAACGATTGAGGCTGGCCTTTATTTAATGTGGTTTTCTGTTTTCATTCAAATCTTTCAAGCAGGTGAGAAAATGGATAACAGCAGTGCTTTGGCAGCGGCAATGGATTATATTTGGAGCAAGTACAGAAATGAAAAGACTTCCCAAAAAGAAATGGCAAGCCTTTACGGTCTGTCTACAGCAACGTTGCAAAAATATATTAAAATCATTAAAAAATATAATGATTGATAAAGAGAATTCCGCCATTGGAGAGACAATGGTGGAAGTTTTTCTTTTGTGAGCAAATATTTGGACTAAAGAGACTGTGTCTAATAGGATAGTATTAGATGGTAATACTACAAAGAGTGAGCTAGTATTTAAAGCGTGCGGTCCTGACGCGTGCGTTAATGAATATAGAGTGTTTAGATAAAGGAGTGTTTAAAAGTGGCGGAAGAAAAAATTTATGACGTAATTATTATTGGTGCCGGTCCAGCTGGTATGACAGCAGCTGTTTATACTTCCCGTGCCAACCTTTCCACATTGATGATTGAAAGAGGTATTCCGGGCGGACAAATGGCAAATACAGAAGAAGTAGAAAACTTCCCTGGATTTGAAAGCATTCTTGGCCCAGACCTTTCTAATAAAATGTTCAACCATGCAAAAAAATTCGGTGCAGAATATGCATATGGCGATATTAAGGAAATTATTGACGGGAAAGAATATAAAACAGTCAAAGCAGGTTCAAAGGAATATAAAGCAAGATCCATTATCATTTCGACTGGTGCTGAATACAAAAAAGTCGGTGTTCCTGGCGAAAAAGAATTGGGCGGCCGCGGAGTTTCCTATTGTGCAGTTTGTGACGGTGCATTCTTTAAAGAAAAAAGGCTGTTCGTCATCGGCGGAGGAGATTCAGCTGTAGAAGAGGGCGTTTATTTAACACGTTTTGCTTCACAAGTAACAATTGTTCATCGCCGCGATGAATTAAGAGCACAAAAAATTCTGCAAGACAGAGCGTTTGCTAACGATAAAGTTGATTTCATCTGGAATCACACAATTAAAGCAATTAATGAAAAAGACGGAAAAGTCGGCAGTGTAACACTTGTTTCTACAACGGACGGCACAGAGCAGGAACTTGCTGCTGACGGTGTGTTCATCTATATCGGAATGGTGCCTCTGTCTAAACCGTTTGAGAACTTAGGCATTACGAACGAAAATGGTTATATCGAAACAAATGACCGTATGGAAACGAAAGTACAAGGTATTTTCGCGGCAGGAGACATTCGTGAAAAAACACTTCGTCAAATCGTTACAGCTACGGGAGACGGCAGTATCGCTGCTCAAGCTGCACAGCATTATGTGGAAGAGCTTGCTGAATCATTACAACAAAAGGCGTAATGAAAAAGCTTTCAAAGTGTTACTCTCTTTTAATTGTACTGTAACAGTAGTGAAATATAATTCGGGTAACATAATAATAGAAATTGACCCCCTTTTAAGATATATATTTTGGTGCATAGGCATAACGCCTATGCTTTTTTTTTGCGCTTTATTTAAAGAGAAATAGCAGAACTTATTTGAAGAAGGCATTTTATTGTGGGTGTTTCACAATAATAGTATAATATAAGAACTAAGCAGTAGTTTCATGCTACATAGAGATTACAGAATGTTTGAGGTGATAATAGTGCAGCGTGTGACGAACTGCCTGTTACTGAAGGATAATAAGGTGCTCCTTTTGCAAAAGCCAAGAAGAGGCTGGTGGGTTGCTCCAGGCGGTAAGATGGAGCCAGGGGAGTCTGTAAGAGACTCATGCATCAGAGAATTCCGAGAAGAAACAGGTATATACTTAAGAAATCCCAATATTAAAGGAATATTCACGTTCATTATCAAGGATGGCGACAAAATAACTTCTGAATGGATGATGTTCACCTTCTTCTCCACAAACGCTGACGGAGTTCATGTGGATGAGTCTGAAGAAGGAAAAATAGTTTGGCATGATATTGAAAATATCAAAAATCTGCCGATGGCAGAAGGAGACTATCACATCTTGGATTATATGATTCACGGCAATGGAATTATATATGGAACATTCACATATACGCCTGATTTTGAACTGATTAGCTACCGGTTGGATCCAAGCTAAAACATTAAAGGGGGAATGAGCATGGGTGCGAGTGTGGTGAACGAGCCGCAAGTTGTTATTATTACAGGTATGTCTGGGGCTGGTAAAACAGTGGCCATACAAAGCTTTGAGGACTTAGGGTTTTTCTGTGTAGACAACTTGCCGCCTACTCTTTTGCCAAAGTTTCTTGAACTTATGAAGGAATCAGAGAATAAGATGAATAAGGTTGCCCTTGTGATGGATTTGCGGGGCAGAGAGTTTTTTGACAATTTATTCAGTGCATTGGATGATTTGGCAAAATCCTGGGTAGTGCCGAAAGTGCTCTTTCTGGATGCAGATGACAGCACTTTAGTCAGAAGATATAAGGAAACAAGAAGATCGCATCCTCTTGCACCCTCAGGCCTTCCCCTTGAAGGAATTGAAATGGAGCGAGAATTGCTTGAGGAGCTAAAAGGCAGAGCACAAATCATTTACAATACATCGAAAAGCTCTCCAAGAGAATTGCGAGAAAAAATATTAATGGAGTTTTCAGCGAATAAAGATACGATTTTTACGGTGAATGTCATGAGCTTCGGCTTTAAGCATGGCATCCCGATTGATGCTGATTTAGTATTTGATGTTCGTTTCTTACCAAACCCTCATTACGTTGAGCATATGAGACCAAAAACAGGATTAGATGCTGATGTGTCCAGCTATGTATTGAAATGGACAGAAACAGGCCAATTTCTTGAAAAAGTCATTGATCTGCTTACCTTTATGCTTCCGCAGTATAAAAGGGAAGGGAAGTCCCAACTCGTTGTAGCAATTGGCTGCACTGGCGGCCAGCATCGTTCTGTTGCCTTATCGGAGTATATTGGCAAACATTTCGAAGGTGATTATCATGTCGAAATAACTCATCGTGACATGGAGAGGAGAAAGGACCAAAAAGCATGAATGAAGTGGAGCATCCGAGAATTGTAATTATCGGTGGCGGCACCGGCTTGTCTGTCCTTGTGAGAGGATTAAAGAAGTATCCTTTGGACATTACAGCTATTGTCACTGTTGCAGATGATGGAGGAAGTTCGGGCCGGCTGCGTGATGATTTGGACATTCCTGCACCAGGTGATATTAGAAATGTACTGGCTGCATTATCCGATGTCGAACCGTTGGTGGAGGAAATGTTTCAGCACCGGTTTTCGAACAGCAAGGATTTAAATGGACACTCTTTAGGCAACTTGATTATTGCAGCGATGACATCGATTACTGGTAATTTCACCTATGCCATTCAGGAAATGAGCAAAGTGCTTAATGTGCGCGGAAAAGTATTGCCGGCTACAAGCCACAGTGTAGTTTTAAATGCAAGAATGGAAGATGGTTCAATCGTTACAGGTGAGTCAAGAATTCCCGAGAGCGGGAAGAAAATAAAAGAGGTGTTTTTAACACCGGAACATGCGACGCCGCTGCCTGAAGCAATTCAGGCAATCCGTCATGCAGACTTGATTGTGATTGGACCGGGAAGTCTTTATACGAGCATCCTTCCAAATCTTGTTGTGCCTGAAATAAGCAGGGAAATCATGACAGCAGCTGCAAAGAAAGTTTATATTTGCAACATCATGACACAAGCCGGCGAAACTCTTGATTACTCAGCGAGCGATCATGTTAAGGCTATTTATGAGCATATGCCAGAGCCTTTTTTAAACACAATATTGGTAAATAAAGAAAATATCCCAGCGAACGTTCTGGAACGGTATAATGAAGAGAAAGCAAAACCTGTCTTTTTTGATACAGAGAAATTAGAGAAGCTTGGACTAGAAGTCATTCTTGGAGAAATTATCAGCCTGGAGGAAAAGGTCATCCGCCATAACACGTTGGAAGTGGCGAAAATCCTCTATTCTATGCTTGATCCAGAACTGAAAGCCGATCAATAACAGGGAATAGGGTTTGCGTTTTAAAATGGGGGTGAAGGTATGTCTTTCGCTTCAGAGACGAAAAAAGAATTAACGACTATTGAAGTTAAAGATTGCTGCGGCAGGGCAGAGCTGTCTGCCCTGATCCAGATGAATGGCACTTTATCCTTTTCCAACCAAAAGCTGGTGGTGGACATTCAGACAGAAAATGCCGCGATTGCAAGAAGAATATATACACTCATCAAAAAGTATTACGACATACCTGTCGAGCTGTTGGTGAGAAAGAAGATGCGACTTAAAAAAAACAATGTGTATATTGTAAGACTTTCCACGAAAGCGAAGGAAATTTTGGAAAGCTTGAGCATTTTAACAGAGGGCTTTATGTTTACACATGAAATTGCAGAAGACCTTGTTAAGAAAAAATGCTGCAAACGCTCCTATTTGAGAGGGGCCTTTCTTGCGGGAGGCTCTGTCAATAACCCGGAAACATCCTCCTATCATTTGGAAATAACATCACTTTACAAAGAGCATATTGTTGCATTGAGCAATCTGATGAATACTTTCGATTTAAACAGCAAAGTGCTGGAGAGAAAGAAAGGCTTCATCACATATTTGAAAGAAGCGGAAAAAATTACAGAATTCCTAAATATCATCGGTGCTCATGGAGCTTTGCTTCGCTTTGAGGATATCCGGATTGTCAGGGATATGAGAAATTCTGTTAACAGGCTTGTTAACTGTGAGACTGCCAACCTGAACAAAACAATTGGCGCCGCATTGAGACAGGTGGAAAATATCCGCTTTATTGAACGGACGGTTGGACTTCAAGTGCTCCCAGACAGGCTGCGTGAAATTGCCGAGCTGAGAGTAGCTTATCAGGATGTGACTTTAAAGGAGCTTGGCGAAATGGTTTCCTCCGGGAATATCAGTAAATCCGGTATTAACCACAGGCTGAGAAAAATAGATGAAATTGCTGATGCGCTACGCAGAGGAGAACAAGTATAATAAGTATAGAGGGATAATATATCTTAAAACTTTAAGTTGTAAGGGTATATTATCCTCCTTGTATATTTTAAATCGGGGAGGAGATTTCAGGTGGTAGAAAGAGATATTAAAGTAACATTGAAATCAGGCTTACAAGCAAGACCTGCAGCGATATTTGTTCAAGAAGCGACAAACTATGTTTCTGAAGTTTATATTGAGAAAGAAGGAAGAAGAGTAAACGCGAAGAGTATCATGGGAATTATGGGCCTGGCGATACACTCAGGTGCGGACATTAAACTTATTATTGATGGCAGCGATGAATTGGAAGCGCTTAAAACATTGGAAAAATTATTATAAAAACACCTCGCGCTTTATTGCGAGGTGTTCCTTTTTTTATTATTTATCTTTTTTGTCTGACAGTTCATTGCGAGTGATAATATTGTCAATTAAACCATACTCTTTCGCTCTTTCTGCTGTCATGAAATTATCACGCTCTGTGTCTTTTGCGATAATATCGATTGGCTGGCCAGTACGCTCTGCAAGGATACCATTCAGCTTGTCACGCAAGAACAGGATGCGTTTTGCAGCAATTTCGATTTCTGTAGCTTGACCTTGTGCTCCGCCAAGTGGCTGATGAATCATAACTTCAGCGTTTGGAAGGGCATAACGTTTGCCTTTTTCACCAGCTGCAAGCAAGAAAGCACCCATAGAAGCAGCCATACCGATGCAGATTGTTTGTACATTCGGCTTGATGAACTGCATTGTGTCATAAATAGCCATCCCAGCAGTAATGCTACCGCCAGGGCTGTTAATGTATAGGGAAACGTCCTTTTCAGGATTTTCAGCATCTAGGAACAAGAGCTGTGAAACGATAGAGTTAGCAACATTATCGTCAATCGCACTTCCAAGCATGATGATGCGGTCTTTTAACAGACGGGAATAAATATCATAAGCGCGTTCCCCTCTATTCGTTTGTTCGATAACTGTAGGGATTAAGTTCATAAAAAAATCCTCCTTTAAAAATAAATTTTGCTTTATAAGTATGTGTTTCTTCAGTAGTGAAATAAATTCATTACTGTATGTAATCCTAATGATACACGGATGGTCAATTAAGGTCAAACGTTTACGTTCGGATACAGCAAAATATCCTTCGACACTTTATGTCACTGTCATTCCATTCATGTTTTTACAATAAGATTTTATCCTTACCATGATACCCAGACTGGATATTTTTAAACAATTATTCCTTGCATTAAAGCGAAACATATCATATAATCAAAACGTTCTTTAAAAAATTCTGCCCTCGTGGTGTAATGGATAGCACGCAAGATTCCGGTTCTTGAAATAGGGGTTCGATTCCCTTCGAGGGCGCTATTTGAAAAAAAGACTGTTGAGAATCTCTTTATGGGATTTTCGACAGTCTTTTTTTGTTTGAATTCCTTTGAGAGTGAGGATATAGAATTCCGCTCCTATTACGGGGACGAGCTATCTAACCATTTCTAAATCTTTATCCTTTTTTGCTGCTGTTCCTGTTTATATAGAATGAAAGCAATGAAAACGTGATGAAATTCACATGCGAACCATCTTCGAATTTTCGTCAAATTTCTTGAAAAATGGACGTTTATAAGTTGAATTTGCTATTCGCTGGTGATAGAATGAGTTTGTAGCAGGAAATGATTTTTTTTGGAGATTGTGGGACATAATATGTCTATGCGGGACTTCAAATGACCACTGTAAGTGAAGGGGCACCAAGAATGAATTCATTTATCGAGATTCAAAAAAGATTATTGCCTGATTTACTCGTAATTATGCAAAAAAGATATTACATTCTTCATCACATCAGCAATATGCAGCCTGTCGGCAGAAGAAGCTTGGCGGGAAGCCTTGGATTGACGGAACGAGTGCTCAGGAGCGAAGTGGAGTTCTTAAAAGATCAGAAGCTTATACATATTACGAACATTGGCATGACACTCACTCCAATTGGCGAAGAAACTTTGGAAAGTCTTTCTAGTGTAATGAGGGAAGTAACGGGTATTAACGAAATGGAGAAAGAGCTTGAAAAGAAGCTGCATATCAAAAGAGTGATTATTGTAGCTGGAGACAGCGATCATTCTCCATGGTTGAAAAAAGAACTGGGACTTGCAACAGCTAATAGTATGAAATCACTATTAAAAGGCAATAATATCATCGCAGTTAATGGTGGAACCACGATGGCTGCAGTGGCAGAGATGCTTACGCCTAACATAGTGGACGGTGAATGGCTGTTTGTTCCGGCGCGTGGCGGCATTGGGGAAGATGTTAAAAACCAGGCCAATACGATCTGTTCCATGATGGCTGATCGCACAGACAGCAAGCATCGTGTCCTGTATGCTCCTGATGAAGTGAGCAAGGAGATGTACAAAAGCATTGTCAAAGATGCCCGCATCAATGAAGTTTTACAGTTGATTAAATCAGCTAGCCTGCTTATTCATGGAATTGGAGATGCCATTACAATGGCAGAACGCCGCAGTACAAGTGCAAGTGACCTGGAAAAAATCGTGCAGGCAAATGCTGTCGGTGAAGCATTTGGTTATTACTTTAATGAAGACGGAGAGGTTGTCCATAAGGTTCAGACGATCGGCCTTAGACTTGAAAATCTTTCTACTGTTCCAAATGTAATCGCAGTTGCCGGAGGATCGTCAAAATCAAAGGCTATTAGAGCCTATTTAAAAAAAGCGCCACCCTCTACCATTCTGATCACAGATGAAGGAGCGGCAAAAAACTTGATATAATGGGAAATCCCTTTATATATAATTATCTCTAAATTTAGAGGAGGAAATAATAATGACAGTAAAAGTTGGTATTAACGGATTTGGACGTATCGGACGTTTAGCATTCAGAAAAATCATGGAAAACCCAGAATTGGAAGTAGTGGCTATCAATGATTTAACTGATACTAAAATGCTGGCACATCTTTTAAAATATGATTCATCTCAAGGTACTTTCCAAGGTGAAATCGAAGTACACGAAGGTTACTTCCTAGTAAACGGTAAAAAAGTAGTAACTACTGCTGAAAGAAACCCAGCTGACCTTAAATGGGGCGAGCTTAACGTAGATACAGTTATCGAATCTACTGGTTTCTTCACAACTAAAGAAAGTGCTGAAGCTCATATCCAAGCTGGCGCTAAAAACGTTGTTATCTCTGCACCTGCAACTGGTGAAATGAAAACAATCGTTTACAACGTAAACCATGACATTCTTGATGGTACTGAAACAGTTATCTCTGGTGCTTCTTGTACTACAAACTGCCTAGCTCCAATGGCAAAAGCACTTCAAGACAACTTCGGTATCGTTGAAGGACTAATGACAACTATCCATGCTTACACTGGAGATCAAAACACTCTTGACGCTCCACATCCAAAAGGTGACTTCCGCCGCGCTCGTGCTGCTGCAGAAAACATCATCCCTAACTCAACTGGTGCTGCTAAAGCTATCGGTCTAGTATTGCCAGAACTTAACGGTAAATTAGACGGAGCTGCACAACGTGTACCTGTTAAAACTGGTTCATTAACTGAGCTTGTAACAGTTCTTGACAAAAAAGTAACAGTTGAAGAAGTTAACGCAGCAATGAAAGCAGCTGCTGACGAGTCTTACGGTTACACTGAAGACGAAATCGTTTCTTCTGACATCATCGGAATCAGCTATGGTTCATTGTTCGATGCAACTCAAACTAAAGTTATGACAGTTGGCGACAAGCAATTGGTTAAAACTGTTGCTTGGTATGACAACGAAATGTCTTACACAAACCAACTTGTAAGAACAGTTAAACACTTTGCACAATTAGCTACAAAATAATTTTGTTAAGCTAAAGCCCTTAATCAAACAGCGGAAACAGCTTTGTTTCCGCTCTTTTAAAAATAGCTTTGCAATCTTTAGTGGATACGGATTAAAAGCTTAAAATAATGCAAGTGGAGGGTCTCATTTAATGAACAAGAAAACGATTCGCGATATCGATTTAAAAGGCAAAAAAGTATTTGTTCGTGTTGACTTCAACGTTCCGATGAAGGATCAAAAAATCACGGATGAAACAAGAATTCAAGCAGCACTACCAACTATTAACGAGTTAGTAGAAAAAGGTGCTATCGTAATTTTAGCAAGTCACTTAGGCCGTCCAAATGGTGAAGTGGTAGAAGAATTGCGTTTAACTCCAGTTGCTGCACGTCTTTCTGAGCTACTTGGCAAAAATGTTGTAAAAACAGATGAGTCTTATGGTGAAGCTGTTAAAGCTGAAATCAGCAAGCTGTCTGAAGGCGATGTGCTATTGCTTGAAAACGTACGTTTCAATGCTGGTGAAGAGAAAAACGATGCAGAACTAGCAAAAAGCTATGCTGAACTAGCTGATGTATTCGTAAACGATGCATTTGGTGCAGCACACCGTGCACATGCTTCAACTGAAGGTATTGCACACCATATCCCAGCTGTATCTGGTCTATTAATGGAAAAAGAGCTTGATGTATTAGGAAAAGCACTTTCAAATCCAGACCGTCCATTCACAGCTATCGTCGGTGGAGCTAAAGTAAAAGACAAAATCGGCGTAATCGATAACCTTCTTGATAAAGTAGATAACTTGATCATCGGTGGCGGATTAGCTTATACATTCGTAAAAGCACTTGGCCATGAAATCGGATTGTCTCTTCTTGAAGAAGATAAAATCGAACTAGCGAAATCTTATATGGAAAAAGCGAAAGAAAAAGGTGTTAAATTCTACATGCCTGTAGATGTAACAGTTGCAGACGACTTCTCTAACGATGCTAACACACAAACTGTTTCCATCGAAGAAATCCCTTCTGATTGGGAAGCGTTGGACATCGGTCCAAAAACAAGAGAAATCTATGCAGATGTTATCAAAAACTCTAAATTGGTTATCTGGAACGGACCAATGGGTGTGTTTGAATTAGATACATTTGCTAAAGGAACAAAAGCAGTAGCAACAGCTCTTGCTGAATCACAAGATACATACTCTGTCATCGGTGGTGGAGATTCTGCAGCAGCAGTTGAGAAGTTTGACCTTGCAAACAAAATGAGCCATATTTCAACAGGTGGCGGTGCTTCGTTGGAATTCATGGAAGGCAAAGAACTTCCAGGTGTAGTAGCTCTTAACGATAAATAATAATTAACCAAGCATGAAAGGATGTTATACATGCGCAAACCTATTATCGCTGGAAACTGGAAGATGAACAAAACACTTCCTGAAGCAGTGGACTTTATCCAAGAAATTAAAGAATCAATTCCTTCTAGTGAACAGGTTGATGCAGTAGTTGTCGCTCCTGCTCTATTCATCGGTCAATTAGTAGAATTGACTGACGGCACAGAAGTGAAAATTGGTGCACAAAACATGCACTTCGAAAAAAATGGTGCTTTCACAGGTGAAATCAGCCCTGTAGCTTTGGAAAACATCGGTGCTAAATACGTTGTCCTTGGACACTCTGAACGCCGTGAGTTCTTCAATGAAACAGACGAAGCTGTTAACAAAAAAACGATTGCAGCATTTGAAAACAACTTAACTCCAATCGTTTGCTGTGGTGAAACGCTTGAGCAAAGAGAAAACGGCGAAACAAACGAATTCGTTGCTTCTCAAGTTTCAAAAGCTCTAGCTGGTCTTACAGATGAGCAAGCTAAAGCAACAGTTGTAGCTTATGAGCCAATCTGGGCAATCGGAACAGGCAAATCTTCTACATCAGCTGATGCTAACGAAGTTTGCGCACATATCCGTAAAACAGTAAGCGAACAGTTTTCTCCAGAAGTGGCAGAAAGCATCCGCATTCAATACGGCGGCAGCGTTAAGCCTGAGAACATCAAAGAATATATGGCACAGCCTGATATCGATGGTGCTCTTGTAGGAGGAGCTAGCTTAGAAGCACAAAGCTTCCTGCAATTATTGGAGGAAGGTAAGGCATGAGTAAATCTCCTGTAGCATTGATCATTTTGGATGGCTTTGCATTGAGAGACGAACGTATGGGAAATGCTGTTGCTCAAGCAAAAAAGCCAAACTTTGATAAATACTGGAATCAATATCCTCACACAACACTTGTTGCGAGCGGTGAAGATGTAGGTCTTCCAGAAGGACAAATGGGTAACTCTGAAGTTGGCCATTTGAACATTGGAGCAGGACGTATTGTTTACCAAAGCTTGACAAGAGTGAATGTGGCAATCAGAGAAGGTCAGTTCGCTAAGAACGAAACTTTCGTAAATGCCATCAAGCATGTGAAGGAAAAAGGCAAGAATCTTCATCTGTTCGGTCTTTTATCAGATGGAGGGGTTCACAGCCATATTGAACATATGTATGCCCTTCTTCGCCTTGCAAAAGACGAGGGTGTAAAAAATGT